>JBGAOK010000055.1:0-22821 GCA_044221805.1 Meridianimarinicoccus sp. | reverse complement strand
GCGGTCAGCGCCAACATCCGCCGGCGCAGGCGCCGTCGACGGCCGGCGCATGGAACACCCGGCCCGTGGGCTGGTTCTGCAACCGGGCAGCCCTGAGCAAGCATGCTGCCCGGGAGGATGATGAGATGACAACGTTAACCTGCAGCGCAACCCTGCTGGCTCTGGTTGTGGCGGCCGGGCCGGCCATGGCGCAGACCCAGGACGGAAACGCCGCGATGACCTGCGCCGACTTCATGGCGCTCGACGCCCAGACCCAAGGCACCGTCCTGATGCAGGTCGAGGCCGGATCCTCGGACGCCAGCGGGACGCCCGGTGCCGACCCGGGCACCACCCCCGAGACGACCATCGGCGGCGGCGCCGGCACCGACGGGTCGCCCGGCACCCAGTCGGGTGCGAAGCCGGACGCCACCGATGGCGGGACCGGCACCGGGGCGGCACCGCAACAGGCGCCGGCTGCGGGCGACACCGGGGCGGCCGGTGACAGCGCGGGCGCCCACGTCATGGCGATGCCGGCACTTCTGGACGGCGTGACCGCCAATTGCCGGGCGGATCAGACTCTCACGGTTGCCGCGGCTGTGGCGCAGGCGAAGGCAGGCACGGGCACGGCCAACTGACCGGCTGGCCGCGCCCCGGCAGCCTCAGCCGGCCTGCAGCGACCTGACCCCGATCTCGCGTTCGCCGCGGACCTTCATGGCGAAGACGGCGGCGTGGCTGGCCGCCAGCGTGGTGAAGTAGGGGATCCGGTCCATCAGCGCCACGTTGCGCATCGAGCGGCTGTCCTCGACCGCCTGGGCGCCTTCGGTGGTGTTGAGTACCAGCTTGACGCCGCCGTCCTTCATCACGTCGACGATGTTCGGCCGGCCCTCGTAGACCTTGTTGACGATGCTCGCCTCGACCCCGCCCTGGGCGAGGAAGGCGGCAGTGCCGCGGGTGGCGAGGATGTCGAAGCCCAGGTCGCGCAGGACGCGGCCGGTTTCCATCAGCTGTTCGGTCTTGTCGGATTCCTTGATCGACAGGAAGACGCCCGGACGGCGGCCGTTGGCATCCGGCGTGCCTTCCGGCAGCATCGTGCCCGCCCCCATCTGCGCCTTCAGGAAGGCCATGTGGAAATCGGCGTCCGAGCCCATCACCTCGCCGGTCGAGCGCATCTCCGGGCCCAGCAGCGTGTCGACGCCCTGGAAGCGGGCGAAGGGCAGCACGGCTTCCTTCACCGCGAACCGGTCGGTCGGCATCCCGGGCAGGGTGAAGGCCGCCAGCTTCTCGCCGGCCATCAGCCGCGCCGCGACCGAGGCGATCGGTGCGCCCACGGCCTTCGCGACGAAGGGCACCGTGCGCGAGGCGCGGGGATTGACCTCGAGCAGATAGACGAGGCCGTCCTTGACCGCAGACTGGATGTTCATCAGTCCGACGACGCCCAGCCGCAGCGCTGGCGCGCGGGTCTGCTGGTCGATCACGGCGATGATGTCGGCGGGCAGCAGATAGGGCGGCAGGGCGCAGGCGCTGTCGCCGGAATGGACGCCGGCTTCCTCGATATGCTGCATGATCCCGGCGATGTGGACATCGGTGCCGTCGCAGAGCGCGTCCACGTCCACCTCGACCGCGCCGGACAGGTAGCTGTCCAGCAGCACCGGCGAGGTGCCCGAGACATGCACCGCCTCGCGGATGTAGCGTTCCAGCTGGGCGGTGTCGCGGACGATCTCCATGGCGCGGCCGCCCAGCACATAGGACGGGCGGATCACCAGCGGGAAGCCGATCGCCTCGGCCGCGGCCATGGCCTGGGCGTCGTTCGAGGCGATGGCATTGCGCGGCTGCTTCAGCCCCAGTTCGGTCACCAGCTTCTGGAACCGCTCGCGGTCCTCGGCCAGGTCGATGGCGTCGGGCGTGGTGCCGAGGATCGGGATCTTTGCCTCTTCCAGCGCCCGGGCCAGTTTCAGGGGCGTCTGGCCGCCGAACTGGACGATCACCCCCTTCAGCGTGCCGTTCTGCTGTTCGACGCGCAGGATCTCCATCACGTGCTCGAAGGTGAGCGGTTCGAAATACAACCGGTCCGAGGTGTCATAGTCGGTCGACACGGTCTCGGGGTTGCAGTTGATCATGATCGTCTCGTAGCCGGCCTCGGTCAGCGCGAAGCAGGCGTGGCAGCAGCAATAGTCGAACTCGATGCCCTGGCCGATCCGGTTCGGGCCGCCGCCCAGGATGACGACCTTGGTCTGGTTCGACGGCCGCGCCTCGCATTCCACGTCGCCCATCACCGGGGTTTCATAGGTCGAGTACATGTAGGGGGTCTGCGCCTCGAACTCGGCGCCGCAGGTGTCGATCCGCTTGAACACCGCGCGCACGCCCAGCCGTTCCCGGGCGCGGCGGACCTGGTCCTCGTCCCGGCCGGTCAGCTTCGCGAGCCGGGCATCGGTGAAGCCCATCATCTTCAGCCGGCGGATACCCTGTTCGGTGACCGGCAGGCCTTCCCGGCGGATCACCGCCTCGGCGGCGACGATCTCGCGGATCCGGGCCAGGAACCAGGGATCGAAATGGGTGATCTCGTTGATCTCGTCGTCCGAGAAGCCGAAGCGCATCGCCTGGGCGATCACCCGCAGACGGTCCGGGGTCTGCTGCGCCAGCGCCCGCGTCATCGCCTTGTCGACCGCCTGCTGGGCGGTGGCGTCGCGGCCCCTCTGGGTGCCGCCGTCCGAGACCAGGTCGACCGAGGGCGGCAGGCCTTCGACCGCGATCTCGTCCAGCCCGGTCAGCCCGGTCTCCAGCGAGGCCAGCGCCTTCTGCAGCGATTCGTGGAAGGTCCGGCCGATCGCCATCGCCTCGCCCACCGACTTCATCGCGGTGGACAGGACCGGCTTGGCGCCCGGGAACTTCTCGAAGGCGAAGCGCGGGATCTTGGTGACCACATAGTCGATGGTCGGCTCGAAGCTGGCCGGGGTCACGCCGGTGATGTCGTTGTCCAGCTCGTCCAGCGTATAGCCCACGGCCAGCTTGGCCGCGATCTTGGCGATCGGGAAGCCGGTCGCTTTCGAGGCCAGCGCCGAGGACCGCGACACCCGCGGGTTCATCTCGATCACCACCATGCGGCCGTTCTCGGGGTTGATCGCCCACTGCACGTTCGACCCGCCGGTCTCGACGCCGATCTCGCGCAGCACGGCGATCGAGCCGTTGCGCATCATCTGGTATTCCTTGTCGGTCAGCGTCAGCGCCGGCGCGACGGTGATCGAATCGCCGGTATGCACGCCCATCGGGTCGACGTTCTCGATCGAGCAGACGATGATGGCGTTGTCGGCCTTGTCGCGCACCACCTCCATCTCGAATTCCTTCCAGCCAAGAAGGGATTCGTCGATCAGGATCTGGTTCACCGGCGAGGCGTCGAGCCCGGTCCGGCAGAAGTATTCGAAATCCTCGCGGTTGTAGGCGACGCCGCCGCCGGTGCCGCCCAGGGTGAAGGCCGGGCGGATGATCGCCGGCAGCCCGACGACGTCCAGCGCCGCAAGGCATTCCTCCATGGTGTTGGCGATCACCGCCTTCGGGTTCTCCAGCCCGATCCGGTCCATCGCCTCGCGGAACAGTTTGCGGTCCTCGGCCATCTCGATGGCTTCGCGGTTGGCGCCGATCAGCTCGACCCCGAAGCGGTCCAGCACCCCCATGTCGGCGAGCTTCAGCGACGTGTTCAGCCCGGTCTGCCCGCCCATGGTGGGCAGGAGCGCGTCGGGGCGTTCGACCTCGATGATGCGGGCCACCACGTCCGGTGTGATCGGCTCGATATAGGTCGCGTCGGCCATGTCCGGATCGGTCATGATCGTCGCCGGGTTCGAGTTCACCAGGATGACCCGGTAGCCTTCCTCGCGCAGGGCCTTGCAGGCCTGGGCGCCGGAATAGTCGAACTCGCAGGCCTGTCCGATGACGATGGGTCCGGCGCCGATGATCAGGATCGACGAGATGTCAGTGCGTTTGGGCATGGGGCATCCTTCCGGGCGCGCAGCGGCGAAAATCGTCTGCGTTATAGAAAAGCGAGACCCGGGCGCAAGGCCCGACAGGGCTCTGGCCGGTGTTCCGCTGCCGCAGCCCCGCCCTTGACCGGCGCCGGCGGCCGGGCCGGCGCGGTCAGGCTGACGGAAAACCCTTCCAGGTCAGTCCCTTGGTCGCGTGGTCGCGAGCGGCGCAAGGCCCAGGGCGTGATCGCCGCGGGTGCAGCGGAACCACACCCCGGATCGCGCCCTTGGGCCGGCGAGGGCGCGGGCGGCGCTCAGCCTCCGGGCACTGCCGCATAGGCCGCGGCAGCGGCCGGGTGCAGGGGGGCGGTCAGGCCGACGGACCGGGCCGTCTCGACGGTCACCGGCGCCAGCACCGGATGCTGGCGATGCAGCGCGTCGAGGTTTCCGGTCAGCCCCTCGACCAGCGCCGTGACCCGGTCGTCGGGCATGTCAGCGCGGGTGACGATGGTGGCATAGACCGCGAAACTGCCGACGTTCCCGGGGATGCCCGCATAGGTGCCGCCGGGAATCGTCACCGGGACATAGTCTGGCGCCCCGCTGAGCACCTCGCGGATCCGCGGCCCGTCGAAATCCACAAGGCGCAGGCCGCAGCGCCGGATGCCGTCGGCCACCGTCGCGTTGGGGTGGCCGATCACCAGAATGGCGGCGTCGATATGGCCCTCGCACAATTCGTCGATCGACTGGTCGGCGGACAGTTCGCGCACGCCGCTGAATTCGTCGGGACTGATGCCCAGCCGCTTCAGAAGCGCACGCACCGTGGCATGGCGCCCCGAGGCGGGCGGTCCGATGTCGACGGTCTTGCCGACGAGGTCATTGAGTTTCGAGATCCCCGAGCCGACCGAGGCCAGGATGGTGACGGTTTCGGGGTAGAGCGACATCACGCTGCGCAAGTCGGGTATCGCGCGCTGGCCGGCGAACATGTCGGTGCCCTCGAACGCGGCGCGCTGCCAGTCGGACTGGGCGAAGGCGAAGTCGAGTTCCCCGTCCGCCAGCATGGCAAGGTTGTAGATCGAGCCCGGCGTCGGGTCGGGGCTGCAGCGCAGGCCCGGATCGCCCTCGCGATTCACCGCCGCGCAGAGCGCCCGGGCGGTCTCGTAATAGCCGCCGCCAAGGTCGCCCGAGCCGACGGTGAACACGGTCAAATCCTGAGCGGCGGCGGCCCCGGCCAGCAGGGCGAGGACGGCGGCATAGGCTGGGCACGACATGGGCGGCTCCGCAGGTTTGCGTGGCATCACCTGACATTAGGGCGCGCGTCCGGGTGGGTCCATGGCGATGTTTGCGACCTTTGGCGAGGCTTCGTTCAAGACTCTTTCCAAAACCGCGGGATGGCGCGATAGCTTGTCGACAGGCCAATGGTCGAGGCAGGGGGAGGAACCGGTGCCCGATTTCGTCTATGACGTCCCGACCACGACGCTGGCGATCTGGTTCTCGCTGGTCGCCGTGGCCGCCATGTTCGTCGGGGTGCTGGTGCTGAAGCCGATCTTCCGGTTGCTGATCGGCACCGGCCCCGACTTCAATGCCTCCGTCGGCTATGCGACCTCGGGCTTCAGCCTGTTCTATGGCTTGCTGCTGGGCCTTCTCACAGTCGCGGCCTTCCAGAACTCGGACCGGGTGCGCGAGGCGACCATGGCCGAGGGCACGGCGCTGGGGTCGATCTATTCGCAGGTGGACACCTATCCCGAGCCGATCCGTGGCGAAGTGCAGGAGATGATGCGCGACTATGTGCTGTTCACCATCCATCGGGACTGGCCGGCACATAACCAGGGGCTGGCGCTGAACGGCGGGCACGACCGGGCCGACGCGATCCTGCGCAAGCTCGCCACCTTCAATCCCGAGTCCGAGGCCCAGAGCGTGGTCCATGGCGGGGTGATGGCGTCGTTCGAGTCGTTCTCGGACGCCCGGCAGCGCCGGCTTGCCGGGGTGAACACCAAGATCCCCGACGTGCTGTGGTACGCGGTGCTGGTGGGGGCGGTGATCAACATCCTGCTGGTCGCCCTGCTGCGGATGCGGCTGCTGCCGCATCTGTTCCTGGGCGCCATCAATGCCTTCTTTCTCGGCGTGATCCTGTTCGTCATCGTGACCCTGGACCGGCCGCTCAGGGGCGAAAGCGCGGTCCAGCCCGAGCCGTTGAGAACCCTGTGGGAACGCTCGATGGTCTGGGACGAACCGAACCACTTGGGGTAGCGAGATGGCAGAATTCACCGTCGAGGAAGTCGAGGGCATGCGGCAGGTCCGCCTGCAGATCCACGACGAAACCGTGCGCGCGGCCCGCGGCGCGCTGTCCCACATGCGGGGCACGATCGCGTTCACGCCGCGCCTGCCCGGGGCCACCGACCTGTTCCGGTCCTTCTTCACCGAAGAGGTCTGCATCCGGCCCTATTACGCCGGCACCGGGACGATCCAGTTGCAGCCATCGATGGGCGGCTACCACGTTCTCGAAGTCGGCGACAACGAGCGCTGGGTCCTCGAACCCGGAGTCTACTGGGCCAGCGAGGGCAGCGTCGATCTGGGCATCTACCGCGAGCCGTTCTGGCACGCGCTCTGGGCGGGGGATGGCTGTTTTGCCTGGAAGACGACCCTGACAGGGCACGGCCGCGTGGCCATCAACACGCCCGGGCCGGTCGAGACGATCTCGATCGATGACGGCGCGTTGTCGGTGCAGGGGCGGCTGGTTCTGGGGCGGACCGACGGGCTCAGGTTCCGTTCCTGCCGGGCGGCGCCGTTCCCGCGGAACCTGATCGCGGGGCAGCAGCGGATGCGGGTCTTCGAGGGAACCGGCAAGGTTCTGGTCTGCTGGACCCCCTATTGGAACGAGCATCTGATCCAGACGATGACCGGAGAATCCGAACGGGGCTCGCTGTTCGAGTAGAGCCGGCAGCTTCGGCGTCGGGCGGCGCTGGCATTGCGGGGACGGGGTTCCATATCCGAACTGAGGCCGCAGCGGAGCAGGGGATGACCGACATTTCGGGGACGAAGCCCGGGGAGGCCGGGCCGGCTGGAAGGCTGCGCGCCGAATTCGCCGGCTTCTTCGTGCTGGCGCCTGTGGCGGGGGCAATCATCCTGCCGGCGAACGCGATGTTCGCGATGCTGTTCACGATGACCGCGCTGGGGCTGTGCCTTCTGGGCCTGACGCCGGGATTCGCCTGGCGCGACCTGGCCCGCGGCTGGGGCCGGATCGACTGGCGTCTGGTCGGCGGCATCGGGCTGATGACGGCGGTGACCGGGCTGGCGCTGCTGGCGGTGACCGCGCCCGGGGCGGCCTTCGGTCTGCTGCGGGAACGTCCCGGACTGATGGCGGCGATCCTGGTGCTCTACCCGCTGGTGTCGGCGCTGCCGCAGGAGATCATCTTCCGGGTGCTCTATTTCCGCCGCTATGGCGCGCTGCTGCCCTCCGGGCCGGCGGGGATCGCGCTGAATGCCGGGGTCTTCTCGCTGGCGCATCTGATGTACTGGAGCCTCCTCGTCGCGGCGATGACCTTCGCCGGCGGGCTGGCCTTCGCCTTTGCCTATGAACGGCGCAACAGCCTGCCCACCGCGGTTGCTGCCCACGCGGTCGCGGGGAACCTGATCTTTCTGATCGGGCTGGGGGTGTATTTCTATTCCGGCAACGTGGTCCGGCCGTTCTGAGCGGCGGCCCGGTCGGTCACTCCGCGGCCATCCGGTCCGGTCCGGTCTCCTCCGGCGCCAGCAGGTAGGCGCGGGTCAGCGGCACGGCCTCCTGCCGGCGCGCGAGCTGGATCTGGAACACGTCATGGCCGCCGAAGCGGAAGGTCATTTCGGCGCCCACCAGATAGAACCGCCACATCCGTACGAAGCGCTCGTCCGCCAGCAGCGGCACCCGCGCCCGGGTCGAGGGATCGGCCGCCGCGGCGGCGAAACGTGCGCGCCAGAGCTGCAGCGTCCGCGCATAGTGCAGGCGCAGGACCTCGATGTCGGTGATCCAGAGATCGGAACGCTCGATCGCGGCGACAGGCTCGGACAGTGCCGGGATATAGCCGCCGGGGAAGATGTACTTGCGGATCCAGGGGCTGGTGGTTCCCGGCG
Organism: Meridianimarinicoccus sp.; assembly: GCA_044221805.1. Lineage (GTDB taxonomy): Bacteria > Pseudomonadota > Alphaproteobacteria > Rhodobacterales > Rhodobacteraceae > Meridianimarinicoccus. The sequence continues at coordinate 14,782 of JBGAOK010000055.1, read as the reverse complement.
GCATCATCCGGCCGATGGTATGGACAAGGGCGATGCCGTCGTCGCTCAGCCGGTCGCGGATGGTGCGGAAATAATCCCGGTAATGCGGCACCCCCACATGCTCGAACATGCCGACCGAGACCACCCGGTCGAAGCGGCCGGTCACCGCGCGATAGTCCTGCAGGCGGAACTCGACAAGGTCGGACAGTCCGGCTGCCCGGGCGCATTCGGTGGCGATCCGGTGCTGGTCGGTGCTGAGCGTGACGCCGAGCACCCGTGCGCCATGGTCCCGCGCCAGTGTCAGCGCCATGCCACCCCAGCCGCAGCCGATATCCAGCACCTGCATGCCCGGTTGCAGCAGCAGCTTCCGGGCGATCAGCGCCTTCTTGGCCGCCTGCGCCGCGTCCAGCGTCTCGTGCCCGGTGGCGAAATAGGCGCAGGAATACTGCCGGTCGGCGTCAAGGAAGGTGTCGTACAGCGCCTGGCTCAGGTCGTAGTGGTGCGCGACGTTGGATCTGGCCTTCGCCGCCGGGTTGAACTGGTCGATGCGGCGGCTGAGCCACCGCGCCGCCATCGACGGCGCCTGCAGCCAGGTCCCGTGGCGGGTGCCGCGGTTCAGGAACAGGATCTCGAACAGCCCGGCCAGATCATCGCCGTCGACGGTAAGGGTTCCGTCGATGTAGGCCTCGCCAAGCGCCAGCTCGGGCGAGACGAGCAGGCGCCGGGGCAGGGCGGGATCGCCCAGGCTGATCGCCACGCGCGGGCCGGCTGCCCCGGCATAGCGGGCCATATGGCCGTCGGGATACGCCACCGTCAGCGTCCCGTGCTGCACCATCCCCTGCAGCAGTCGGTCAAGAAGTGATGTCCACATGCTTTGTCCCCGCGAAAAGCATAGAGAATCCTGCCCGCGAGGCAATCTCTGCCATGGCGCAAACCGGCAGGAACCGCCGGTTGTACCGGGTCCGGCCGGAAATCCCTTGCCCGCCGCGGCGACCGGGTCCACGGGCGCGCGCGCCGGGCAATGCTTGACTTCCGCGAAGCCGGACGCTCTATCGCCAGCGTTCCGCCTGAACCCGAGGATCCGCCATGCACGCCTATCGCAGCCATACCTGCGCCGCCCTCAACCTGTCCCATGCCGGGCAGGAGGTGCGCCTTTCCGGCTGGGTCCATCGGGTGCGGGACCATGGCGGCGTGCTGTTCATCGACCTGCGCGACCATTACGGCATCACCCAGATCCTCGCCGACAGGACTGGTCAACCCGAAGCTGCCCACCGGCGAGATCGAGGTCTATATCCGCGATCTGGAGGTGCTGGGCCCGGCGGACGAACTGCCGCTGCAGGTCTTCGGCGACCAGGACTTCCCCGAGGAAACCCGCCTGCGCTATCGCTATCTGGACCTGCGCCGCGACGGGCTGCACCAGAAGATCATGCTGCGGTCCTCGGTGATCCGCTCGCTCAGGCAGCGCATGTGGGACCAGGGCTTCACCGAGTTCCAGACCCCGATCATCACTGCCTCCTCGCCCGAGGGCGCGCGCGACTTCCTGGTGCCGTCGCGGCTGCACCCGGGCAAGTTCTATGCGCTGCCGCAGGCGCCGCAGATCTTCAAGCAGCTGATCATGGTCTCGGGCTTCGACCGCTATTTCCAGATCGCGCCCTGCTTCCGCGACGAGGATCCGCGCGCCGACCGCTCGCCCACAGACTTCTACCAGCTTGACCTGGAGATGAGCTTCGTCACCCAGGACGAGGTCTTCGCCGCCGTCCAGCCGGTGGTCCGCGGCATCTTCGAGGAATTCGGCAAGGGCCGGAAGGTCGATACCGTGTGGCCGCAGATCCCCTATGCCGAGGCGCTGCTGAAATACGGCTCGGACAAGCCGGACCTCAGGAACCCGATCGTCATGCAGGACGTGAGCGATCACTTCCGCGGCTCGGGCTTCGCGATCTTCGCCAAACTCCTGGAGCAGCCGGGGACCGAGATCCGCGCGATCCCGGCGCCCACGGGCGGCAGCCGCAAGTTCTGCGACCGGATGAACGCCTATGCCCAGGAACAGGGCCTGCCGGGGATGGGCTACATCTTCTGGCGGGGGAACCCAGATCCGAGGGTCTACCCAGCCCTGCGCAAATGGTACTTTGGTGACGTCGCGGGCCGCTCGGAGATTCTAGCCGTTAAGGCTGAGCTTTCCCCAAAAGACCGCGATGCAGTAGACAGGATACTGGAACTGTTGCCGGAGGACACTTCCAAAGCAGATCTCGGTACAGCTGACCAGCTCATTCACGAGTACTTTGCGCCGGATAGGGAGGCTGCCGGCCCGCTGGCCAAGAACATCGGCCCGGAGCGGACCGAGGCGATCCGCCAGCAGCTCGGCCTTGGCGTTGGCGACGCGGCCTTCTTCCTTGGCGGCCATGCCAAGGACTTCCAGGGCGTCGCCGGCCGGGCGCGCAACGTCATCGGCGAAGAACTGGGCCTGACCGACAAGGACCGCTTCGCCTTCGCCTGGATCGTCGATTTCCCGATCTACGAGAAGGACGCCGAGACCGGCAAGATCGACTTCGAGCACAACCCGTTCTCGATGCCCCAGGGCGGCATGGCCGCGCTGGAAGGCGACCCGCTGGCGGTGAAGGGCTTCCAGTACGACCTGGCCTGCAACGGCTATGAACTGATCTCGGGCGCGATCCGCAACCACCGCCGCGACCTGATGTTCAAGGCCTTCGAGATCGCCGGCTATACAAGCGAGGAAGTCGAGACCCGCTTCCCCGGCCTGTCGACCGCCTTCCGCTTCGGCGCGCCGCCCCACGGCGGCTGCGCGGCCGGCATCGACCGCATCGTCATGCTGCTGGCCGACGAGGTGAACATCCGCGAGGTCATCATGTTCCCGATGAACCAGCGCGCCGAGGACCTGATGATGGGCGCGCCGTCGCTGCCCACCAACGACCAGCTCCGCGAGCTTTCGCTCCGGGTGCTGCCGAAGGAATGATCGGGGCATGACCCGGGCCTCGACCGAGGCATTTCCGGGCTGGGCGCCCCGCGCGCCCCTGCCGCTCGACCCGATGGCGGGGCGTGCGGTGCGGCTGGAACGGCTGGCGCCCGCCCATGCGGCGGGGCTTCACGCCGCTCTGGCGGGGGCCGAAGCGAACTGGGACTTCCTGCCCTACGGTCCCTTCGATGCCGCCGGCATGCAAGACTGGGTCGGCTGGGCCGCGGCGCAGGCCGATCCGTGGTTCTTCGCCATCCTTGTCGGCGGCGCGCCGGTCGGCGTGGCCAGCTACCTGCGCGTGGCGCCCGAGCATGGCGTCGCCGAGGTCGGCCACCTGAATTTCGCCCCCGCGCTGCAGGGCAGTCTGGCCGCGACCGAGGCCATGACGCTGATGGCGCAACGAGTCTTCGACGCCGGCTATCGCCGGTACGAATGGAAATGCAACGCCGCCAACCTCGCCTCGCGCCGGGCAGCGCAACGGCTGGGGTTTTCCTACGAGGGCACCTTCCGCCAGCACATGGTGGTGAAGGGCCGCAACCGCGACACCGCCTGGTTCGCGATCACCGACGCCGACTGGCCGACGCTCAGGATGGCCTACAAGACCTGGCTCGACCGGGCCAATTTCGACGCCGACGGGCGCCAGCACCTGTCGTTGTCGCTGCTGACGCGGCCGCTGCTGGTCGCCCGCGACCCGGTGATGGACTGATGCTGGACCGGCTGCGGGACGCCGGCTTCGACGTCGCCACCCGCAACCACGCGGCCGCGATCCTGGGCGTCGACTTCCCGGACGAGACCGCCGAACTGGTCGAGACCCTGCTCGGCTTCACCATCGCCACCGAGGAACTGGTGCGCGGCGGCGGCGGTGAATCCGGCCAGACCCGAAGGCTGCGCCGGGCGCTGAGCGATCTGGGCTGGCGCAAGCACAACTTCGTCGTCCGCACCATCGTCGACGGGGCCGAGCGCGAGGCGGTCAGCCACGAGATCGACCATGTGCGGGCCGGCGCCGGCGGCACGCTGGCGCTCGAGATCGAGTGGAACAACAAGGACCCGTTCTTCGACCGGGATCTGGAGAACTTCCAGCGCCTGCATGCCCTGTCGGCGGTGTCGGTGGGGGTGATCGTGACCCGCGGCGCCAGCCTTCAGGCCGCGCTGCTGCCCCGGATCCGCGCCTGGATGGAGACCTCCGGGCTGGTCACCGAGACCGATCTGGACCGGCTGGGGATCGGCGCGCGCACCCTCGCGCAGACCGCGGCGGTGCGCCGGCTGGTGGCGCAGGGGATGCCCTATCCGGAAGCCTTCGCCCGGCGCTTCGTGTCGGACAAGTTCGGCGTGGCGACCACCCATTGGGTGAAGCTCGACTCCCGGGTGCGGCGCGGCGTCGGCAATCCCTGTCCGCTGGCGCTGATCGGCCTGCCCGACAGCATCCTGACCGACTGAGCCGGCCGGCGCCGGCCGGTGGGCACAGGTGGGCTGCCGCCTATTCCGCGGCGACCGAGGAATTGTAGGCGTAGGTGTCCCAATCGGGCTTGTAGTCCTCGTCGGCCTGGTTGCCCCAGACCGTCCAGCCGGCGCGCAGGCCGCGCCCGAACAGCTCCAGCTTCGGCCCCCAGCTGCAGTCCTCGATCAGCGCATACTGTTCGTCGGGCTTGCGGGAATGCTCGCGCTTGCGGGTCTGCAGCATGTTCACCTGCCGCCGCCCCGGTGCCAGCGTGCGGGCATTGCGGCCGCGGGTGCCGAACAGCAGCAGTTCGGTCACGTTGCGGAAGTAGAAGCCGACGCCGCGGCCGTCCGACCCGCCGTCCTTGCGGACCTTGTGCCAGACGATGTTCGACTTGTACTCGAACCCCCAGGCTGACAGCACCTGCAACCCCTCGGGCAGCAGCGCGTTCGGCACCCAGAGATAGCAGTGCGCCCGGTCCTCGAGGAATTCCGCGACCGGCAGGGCGCAGATTTCCGGCAGATCCATCGTCGGATAGCGCGAGAGGCGCCGGTGTTCGGGGGCAACCTTGCCGGTCCGGTTGACGAACCGCCACGGCGGGTCGGCGAGCACGGTTGCATAGCGCGTGCCCCGCAGCGAATCCCGCAAATCTTGTGATGCTGCCCCTGTCATCGTCAATATGTCGGATTTCCTGCGCTGATCTGTCAAGCCTTGCTTGGCGAACATTAGGCGAACGAAGGTTGACGTTCAATGACCGGTTGCGCCACGCGGCCCCGCGAGGGCGAAGTGGATCAAACTTGATCTGTTAAGCCTGAATTAGGCGCACGCCCGTTAGGGATGATCCGCAACGGATGCCCAGACGCAGAAAGGCGCATGCATGACGATTTCCTCTTCGCTCAACGCCGGGGTGATGGGCCTGTCGGCCAATGCCAGCAAGCTCGCGGTGATCTCCGACAACATCGCGAACTCGGGAACCTACGGCTACAAGCGGTCCGAGGCGGACTTCCACTCCATGGTGACCGGCGGCGCCAGCACGTCCTATACTGCGGGCGGCGTCCGGGTCACGTCGCAGAAGCTGATCGGCGACCGCGGCTCGCTGATCGCCACCTCGAACGCCACCGACATCACTGTGCGCGGGCGCGGCATGATCCCGGTGACCGACATCGCCTCGATCAAGTCCGGCGGCACGCTGCCGATGCTGCTGTCGAGCACGGGCTCGTTCCGCACCGACGACGACGGCTACCTGAAGTCCGAGACCGGGCAGGTACTGATGGGCTGGCCGGCGCTGGCCGACGGCACGATCCCGACCTATCCGCGCGACACCGCGGTGGCGCTGGAGCCGGTGCAGATCCGCGTCAACGAATTCGCCGGCGAGCCGACCACGCAGATGACCCTTGGGGTCAACCTGCCGGCCACCGGGACCGAACCGGGCGCCGCCGGCACCTCCGAGGTGCTGACGGTCGAATACTACGACAACCTCGGCACTTCCGAGAACCTCGAGGTCACATTCACCCCCACGGTCCCCGCGGCGCAGCCCGCATCGAACACCTGGACCATGCAGTTGCGCGACGCCGCCAGCGGTGGCACGCTGGTGGGCGAATATGTCCTGACCTTCAACGACACCCGTTCCAGCGGCGGCTCGCTGGCGTCGGTCACCACGGTTTCGGGCCAGCCCTACGACCCGGCCACCGGCGAGATCGGCGTCTCGGTCACCAGCGGACCGATCTCGATCAATGTGGGCCTGCTGAACGCCAGCGGCGGGATGACACAGCTTTCGGACACTTTCGCCCCGGTCGCGGTGTCCAAGGACGGCGCCCCGGTGGGCAACGTGACCGGCATCGACGTCGATTCGACCGGCATGGTGAACGTGCTCTACGACACCGGCATTACCCGCACGGTCTACCAGATCCCGGTCGCCGACGTGCCGAACCCAAACGGGCTGACCGCGCTCGACAGCCAGACCTACCAGGTCTCTCGGGAAAGCGGCGAGTTCTTCCTGTGGGACGCCGGTGCCGGCCCCACCGGCGACATCGTGAACTACGCGCGCGAGGAATCCACCACCGACGTGGCCAGCGAACTCACCGACCTGATCACCACCCAGCGCGCCTATTCGTCGAATGCCAAGGTGATCCAGACCGTCGACGAGATGCTGCAGGAAACCACGAACATCAAGCGCTAAGGGCGCTCTGGCCGAAGGAGCCTGACCCGTGACCATCAGTTCCGCCCTGTCCAACGCGCTCAGCGGGCTTGCCGCCACCAGCCGGGCCATCGGCGTGGTGTCGACCAACGTGGCCAACGCCACCTCCGACGGCTATGGCCGGCGCGAGATCGAGCTCGCCTCGCGCTCGGACGGCGTCGGCGGCGGCGTGCAGGTGGTCACCATCACCCGGATCATGGACCAGCAGGTGCTGACCGACCGGCGCGCGGCCGATGCCGCCCTCGCCCGCGCCGAGACCGAGGCGGGATTCCTCGCCAACGCTGCCGATGCGATCGGCGAGCCGGGCAGCGGCAGCCCGCTGAGCGACCTCTTCACCGGGTTCGAAACGGCGCTGACCTCGGCCGCGGCGCAGCCTGACAGCGAATCCCGGCTCAGCCAGGCGGTGGATGCCGCGGCGGCGCTGGCCGAGGCGCTCGGGGCCGCCTCGGACACGATCCAGTCCGAGCGCGCCCGGGCCGACGCCGACATCGCCGCGGCGGTCGACCAGCTCAACGGCGATCTGGCCCGGATCGCCGAGCTGAACGGCGACATCTGCGCCGCCACCATCGCCGGCAGCGATGCCGGCTCGCTGGTGGACGAACGCCAGCGCCTGATCGACCGGGTGTCGGAGCTGGTCCCGGTCCGCGAGGTGGCGCGCGAGCATGGCCGCGTGGCCCTGCTCAGCGAAGGCGGGCTGCTGCTCGACGGCTCGGCGCCGGTGCTCGGCTTCCAGGCCGCGACCAGCGTCGCGGCGTCATCGAGCTTGTCCGGCGGGTCGCTGTCGGGGATCACCCTCAACGGCCAGGCCATCGACACCAGCCGCGCCCGGCACGCCCTGTCGGGCGGCAAGCTCGACGGGCTGTTCGCGGTGCGCGACGACCTCGCTCCGCAGGTGCAGGAAGACCTCGACGCGCTGGCGCGCAACCTGATGGAACGGTTCGAATCCACCAGTGTCGATCCGACCCTCACGCCTGGAAGTGCCGGCCTGTTCACCGATGGCGGCCTCGCCTTCGCGGCGGCGAACGAGGTCGGGCTTTCCGCCCGGCTGTCGGTCAATGGCGCCGTCGACCCCGACCAGGGCGGCGCGGTCTGGCGGCTGCGCGACGGCATCGCCGCCGCCTCGGCGGGCCCGGTGGGCGATGCCAGCGGCCTGATCCGGCTGCGCGATGCGCTGACCGGGCTGCAGAGCCCGGCCTCGGGCAGTTTCGGTCCCACCGCCCGGGATGCCGCGACGCTTGCCGCGGACCTTCTGTCCGGGATCGGCACCCGGCAGGCCCAGGCCGAGGCGACCGCGACCCATGCCGGCACCCGCAGCGCCGCGCTGCAATCAAGGCTGAGCGAAGACGGCGTCGATACAGATGCCGAGATGCAGAAGCTCCTGCTCATCGAACAGGCCTATGCCGCCAATGCCCGGGTCATCACCACGGTACAGGCGATGCTCGACACCCTGATGGAGATCTGACGCCATGATGACCAGCAATGTCGGCGACATGGTGCAGGCCCTGATGCTGCGCCGGACCACCGCCTCGGCCAGCGCCGAGCTGAACCGGCTGAGCGAGGAGGTCGCCTCGGGCCGGGTCTCCGACCTGCAGGGCCATTTCCGCGGCAACTTCACCCCGATGGCGGGGCTGGAGCGGGCGCTGGCGACGAACGCCGCCTACAAGTCCAGCAACACCGCCGCGGGCCAGTTCGCCGCCGCCCAGCAGGCCGCGCTCGAGGCTGCGCAATCGACCGTGGGCGCCGCGGCGACCCGCTTCCTGAACACCACGCCGACCGGGGACACCACCCAGCTGAAGATCGTCTATACCAACGCGGCCGAGGATCTGGAGCAGGTCGTGGGCGCGCTGAACAGCCGCCATGCTGGCCGAGCGCTGTTTGCCGGTGCCGCCACCCAGGGCAACGCGGTGGCGGATGCGGCGCAGATCCTGGCCGACCTGGGCGCCGCGTTGGCGGGGCAGACCACCGCGGCCGGGGCACTGGCGGCGGCGGATGCCTTCTTCGACACCCCCGGCGGCGGTTTCGACACGCTGGTCTACACCGGCTCGACCACGCCACTCGCGGCCTTCGACACCGGCGAGGGCGCGTCCGAGACGCTGGCCACCACCGCGCAGGATCCGGCGCTGCGCGATTCGCTGAAGGGTCTGGCGCTGGTGGCGCTGATGGGGCAGGGGCTGCTGTCGGCCAGCACCACCGAACAGCAGGCGCTGCTGCAGGCGGCCGGCTCGCGGCTGGTGAACACCAATGACGACCTGACCACACTCAGGGCCGGGGTCGGCTTCGCCGAGGAACGGATCGAGACCGCCCGGGTGCGCGGCGAGGCCGAGGCGACCGGGCTCGAGGCGGCGCTCGGGGCCCTGATCAACGCCGACCCCTACGAGACTGCGTTGCGGCTGGAGGAGGCCGAGACGCGGGTCGCCACGATCTACACCATCACCGCGCGGGTCTCGTCCCTGAGCCTGGTGGCGGTGCTGCGATGACAGGATGGCGTCGCGCTCTGGCCGTACTCATCTGCGGGCTTGCGCTGCTGCCGCTGGCCGGCGGGCTTCGGGCGGCCGAGGTGCGGCTCAAGGATCTGGTCAGCTTCGACGGGGTCCGCGGCAACGACCTCGTCGGCTACGGCCTCGTCGTCGGGCTCAACGGCACCGGCGACGGCATCCGCAACGCCCCCTTCACCGAAGAGATCATGGCGAACATCCTCGAACGCCTCGGCGTCAACGTCTCGGGCGAACCGTTCCGCCCGAAGAACGTGGCAGCGGTGCTGGTCACGGCCGAGCTGCCGCCCTTCGCCCGGGTCGGCGGGCAGATCGACCTGACCGTCTCGGCGATCGGTGACGCCACCAGCCTGCTGGGCGGCACCCTGGTGATGACACCGCTGAATGCTGCCGACGGGCAGATCTATGCGGTGGCGCAGGGCACCGTGATCGCCGGTGGCGTCTCGGTCGAGGGCGAGGCGGCGAGCGAAGTTCAGGGGGTGCCGACCTCGGGGGTGATCCCCTCGGGTGCCCGGGTCGAGCGCGAGGTGGAATTCGACTTCACCCAGCTCTCGTCGCTCCGGCTGGCGCTGCGCAACCCCGACTTCACCACCGCGCTGCTGATCCAGGAGGCGATCAACCGCCGCTTCGGCCGGGGCGCGGCGCAGATGCTCGATTCCGGGACGGTGCAGTTCGACATCTCGCGCACCCGGGCCGCCTCGCCCGCGGTGGCGCTGGCCGAGATCGAGAACCTGCGCGTCGAGCCCCAGACCAAGGCCGTGGTGGTGGTCGACCAGCGCTCGGGCACCATCGTGATGGGCGACGACGTGCGGATCAGCCGGGTCGCGGTCTCGCAGGGCGGGCTGACGCTGAGGGTGCAGGAGGATCCGCTGGTGGTGCAGCCGAACCCCTTCGCCAACGGCCGCAGCGTGGTGGTGCCGCGCACCACCGCAGGGATCGAGGACGATGGCGGCACCGGGCTGGCCGAGGTTCCCGGCGGCACCTCGCTGGCCGAGGTCATCGCCGGGCTGAATGCCCTGGGGGTGAGCCCGCGGAACATGATCGACATCCTGAAAAGCATCAAGGCAGCCGGCGCGCTCCACGCCGAATTCATCGTGCGTTGACGTTGCGGGACCGCGCGCGGGGGCCGGTCCGCAGCGCCTGCCGCCAGCGCCGGTCCCCGCCGGCCGTCCGCGCCGGTCAGGGTTCGCTCGGCGCCCGCACCCGGTCGGATCCCTGGCCCGGGTACGGCAGCGGGGCGTCGGTCCCCTGGCCCGGATCCGGCGAGGGCGAGGCGGTCCCCTGGCCCATGTCCGTCACCTGGGTTGCGGCGGCGCGCCGCGATGTGCGGCGGTTGGACAGAAGCGGGCCCGGTTGCTTCTGAACCCTGCCAGGCGGGCCTTCCGGTCCGTCGACGGTCATGTCGCTCCGGCAGGCCGGTCATCCGGCACGCCACCCCAGGCAGCCGTGGCCGGGTTTCGGCCGGGCTCAGGCGCTGTTGCGCAGGCTGCCGGTGCGGGCGAAATCGGTCTCGCGCAGGACCGCGCCGGCGAGATAGAGCGAGCCGCCGATCAGCACCCGGGCCGCGGGCGCCCGGAGCGCGATCCGGTCCAGCGCGGTGGCCACGTCGGGCGCCACCTCGGTCGGGATCCCTGCGGCGCGGCCGGCCGCCGCGGTCACGTCGGCGGGCAGGGTCGCGCTGGCATCCGGGATCGACACCGCCTGCAGCCCCGCGGCGATGGCTCCCAGCGGGCGCAGGTAGCCGGTCACGTCCTTGGTGTTGAGCATGCCGCAGATCAGATGGGTCTCGCGCAGGGGCAGCGCCGCCAGCGCCGTCGCGATCGCCCGCCCGGCATCGGGGTTGTGACCGCCGTCGAGCCACAGCTCGACCCGGGGCGCCCGGGCGTTGAGCGGGTGCTCGGTCAGCCGCTGCATCCGGGCCGGCCATTCGGCCCGGCTCACCGCCGCTTCCAGCGCCGACCCGGACTGGCCGAGAAGGCGCAGGACCGTCACCGCGGCGCCGGCGTTCATGATCTGGTGCGGCCCGACCAGGTTCGGCAGCGGCAGGTCGGCCAGCCCGGTCTCATCCTGCACCACCAGCCGGCCGCGTTCCTCCCAGGCGTGCCAGTGCTGGCCATGGACCAGCAGCGGCGCGCCGAGCTTCGCGGCCTGCCGCTCGATCACCGCCAGCGCCTCGTCCTCCTGCGGGCCGACCACGCAGGGCACGCCGCGCTTGAGAATCCCGGCCTTCTCGAAGGCGATCTCGGCCAGGCTCTCGCCCAGATACTGCTGGTGGTCGTAGGAGACCGGCGTGATCACGCAGGCCGCCGGGCGGTCCACCACGTTGGTGGCGTCCAGCCGCCCGCCCAGGCCGACCTCGAGCAGGGTCCAGTCGGCCGGCGTCCGCGCGAAGGCCAGCAGGGCGGCCACGGTGGTGATCTCGAAATAGGTGATCGGGTCGGCGCCGTTCACCGCGAGGCACTCGTCCAGCACCGCCACCAGATCGGCCTCGGGGATCAGCGTCCCGGCCAGCCGGATGCGTTCGTGGAACCGCACCAGATGCGGCGAGGTATAGACATGGCAGAGATCGCCCGCGCCCTCGAAGCCGGCGCGCAGCATCGCCACGGTCGAGCCCTTGCCGTTCGTCCCGGCCACGTGGATGACCGGCGGCAGCCGGCGTTCGGGGTGGCTGAGCCGCGCCAGAAGCCTGACCATCCGGTCAAGGGTCAGGTCGATGATCTTCGGGTGCAGCGACATCATCCGCTCGAGCAGAGCGTCGGAGCCCCCGGATCCGGATGGCCCGGCAGCGCTCACGGCGTCGGTGCAGCGGTGGACGCCGGACCCGGCGGCGGCAGTTCGCCCCGGATCGCCGGCGGCAGCCCCATCAGCATGCGCAGGATGGTGATGAGTTCGTCGCGCATGTCCTTCCGGGCCACGACCCGGTCGAGCATGCCGTGGTCCAGCAGGTACTCGGCGCTCTGGAAGCCTTCGGGCAGCTTCTCGCGGATGGTCTGCTCGATCACCCGGGGGCCGGCGAAGCAGATCAGCGCGCCGGGTTCGGCGATGTGGATGTCGCCCAGCATGGCATAGCTGGCGGTCACCCCGCCGGTGGTGGGGTTGGTCAGCACCACCACATAGGGCAATCCGGCCTCGCGCAGCATCTCGACGCCGACCGTGGTGCGCGGCATCTGCATCAGGGACAGGATGCCTTCCTGCATGCGCGCACCGCCGGCGGCGGCGAAGACGATGAAGGGCCGCCGCGTCGCCACTGCGCGCTCGACGCCGGCGAGGAAGGCGTTGCCCACGTACATGCCCATCGACCCGGCCATGAAGGCGAAGTCCTGCGCCGCCGCGACCACCGGTGTGCGGCCGATCTCGCCCTCGGCAACCAGCATCGCCTCGGGCTCGCCGGTGGCTTTCTGGGCGGTGCGCATCCGGTCCGGATAGCGTTTCTGGTCGCGGAACTGCAGCGGGTCGGCGATCGGGGCCGGCACCGCGATCTCGGTATAGAGACCGAGGTCGAACAGCGCATTGAACCGGTCGCGCGGACGCAGGCTCATGTGGAACCCGCAGCCGGTGCAGACCTGCAGACTGTCGGCGAGTTCGCGGTGAAACAGCATCGTCCCGCAGCTCTCGCATTTGGTCCAGAGGTTCTCGGGCACCTCGCGCCGCGAGAAGAACGAGTTGATCGTCGGTCGGACGTAGTTCGAGATCCAGTTCATCCGATGCGGTCCCGCTGCGATTTGGGGGGGAGATAAGCCGCGATGGCCGGGAATGCAATCGACCAGCCGCGGCGGCTTCCGGCACGGGTTGCACCCGCCGGTGCTCCTGCCTATTCCCCTGGGATCGAATCCGCGAGGCCCGCCATGCCCGAGCGTCCACGCGCCCCGTCGCGCCAGCCACAGACAACGCCGACCGACGTGCCCGCGCCCGATGCGGCAAGCCGCCCGTGCCGTCCGCGTCGGGCGTTCCCCGACCGTCCGGCAGCGACCGCGCTGGCGGTGGCGCTTCTGCTGGCGAGTTGTGCCAAGGCGCCGGGGGTGGCCGGTCAGGGGGCCTACCGGGGCGAACCGGCGCTCCGCGCCATCCGCGTGGCGCAGAACGACGTGGTGATCGCCGGGCCCAAGGGCTATTGCGTCGATCCCCGCGCGACCCGCGAATCCGGGGCGGGCGCGTTCGTCCTGCTGGCCGGATGCGCCGCGCTGGATCGGGGTGAGCCGGATGCGCGGCAGGCCGTGCTGACCGCCTCGGTCTCGCCCGAGGGGCTGCCGGGGCGGAGCCCCGGCCCGGCCGAACTGGAGCGCTTCTTCCGTTCGTCCGAGGGCCGCGCGGCGCTGGCCCAGGACGGCCGGGCGGAAAGCCTTGCCCTTGGCCGGGTCGAATCGCGCGGCGGCGTGCTGTTCCTGCGGCTGAAGGATGCCAGCCAAGGGCGGCCCGACGACCTGGGCGACGACAGCTGGCGGGCGGTCTTCGCCCTGAATGACCGGATCGTGTCGCTGTCGGCCGCCAGCCTTGCGGCCGCGCCGCTGGGCGACGCCGAACTACGCCGCACCCTCGACCGCTTCGTGGGCGAGGTGAAGGCTGCAAACGGCCAGCGCCGGGAGGCGGCCGCCTGAGCTGCCGCCGGCCGGCAGCGGGTCAGCCCGCGTCGGGCAGCTGCACCACCTCGACCCGACGGTTGGCCTGAAGCCCGGCCGGGTCGCCGTTCGGTGCCAGCGGCGCTAGCGGACCGACACCGTCCACCCGGATCCGCGCGGCGGGAACGCCCAGGCCGGCCAGCTGCTGTGCCACCGCCGCGGCCCGGGCGCGCGAGACCTTCAGGTTCGCCTCGACGCTGCCGGTCCAGTCGGAATGCCCGACCACGGCCACGCGCCGCTTCGGATCAGCCTTCAGCCAGTCGGCCAGGGCCTGCAGCCGCGGCGTCGGTCCCCCGAGGATCGTGGTCGAGCCGGGCGCGAAGTCGGTGCCTTCCAGCACGATACGGCCCGTAGCGGCAAAGGCGACCGCCACCGCATCGGCGGTCCAGTCTCCCGCGGCGGGGGCGGGACCGGCGGCTACTGACGCCGCGGCGGCTGGTGGAACGGAGGGTGCGGCGGCAGGTGCCCCGGGCAGGGGACGGGGCAGCGGGCGGGACATCGACCCGGCGGCCGACGCCCCGGCCCCCAACGCGGTCTGGGGCGCGGTCCCCGGCGCGGCGACCGGGACAGGCCCGCCGGCGGGCGGCTCGGTGATCACCGTCAGCTGGGCGAAGGCGGCCGTGGCGCTCTGGCTCACCAGGATGCTGGCCAGCGCCACCGGCGCCGACTCGCGCCCGCCGGGGCCGTCCTTGCGGGCCGCGAGATAGCTGAAGCTGCCCAGGTCCACATACATGGCCGGCATCGGCAGCACCGGCCTTGTCCGGCGGAAGTCGAAGCCGCCGCAGCGGATGTCGGCGCAGCTGAACACGGTCCGGAAGCCTGCGGCGATCAGCTGCTCGCGCAGGTCGTCCATCAGCTTCAGGGCAGCAGCAGGGGCCGGGGCGGCCTGATAGGCGATCTGCCGGCGCGGCCCCGCCAGGTCGAGCACCGGCGGCGGCGCCGTGGCCGTGGCCGGTCCCACCGCCACATCGAACAGCTGCGCCGAATCGCTGCGGTCGGCGTTGACGGTCGCTCCCTGGGGCACGGCGGGGGCGAAATCCTGCGCCCAGCCCGGGACCGGTGCCGCAGCCAGCGCCAGCGCGGCGACGA
>JBGAOK010000054.1:0-22475 GCA_044221805.1 Meridianimarinicoccus sp. | reverse complement strand
TGGGAAATTGCTGCGTGAGCGCCATCGCCGCCCCGGTCATGCTGCACCTGCGGCCTTCTGCCCGGGGGCATCGCCCGTGTCCGTTTCCTTGTAACAGTCCTGGGCGGCAGCGATGGCGACCTCGGTCGAGACCGGCAGGACGGGCACGAAGCTTCCGGTCTCGGCATGGTCCGGCGCCGGGCGGCGGAAGCTGCGATAGACGCCGTAGGACAGAAGCCCGGCAAACAGCCCGAGCAGGAACACCCAGAATCCCCTCGGCCCCATGGCCGCCATCAGGCCGCCGGTGATCAGCGGTCCGGCGGTGGCACCGATCCCGTTCAGGAAGATCAGCCGGCCCGAGGCCGCCGCCATGTCCTCGGGTTCCAGGTGGTCGTTGGCATAGGCGATGACCATGCCGTAGAGCGAGTTCGCCGCCCCGCCCACGATCAGCGAAGCCGCCACGAGGAAGCCGAAGCCGCCGCCCGCGACGCCGATCAGGGTGCCCGCCAGCCCGAAGGCCAGAACGTAAAGGATCAGCCGGCGGCGATCCATCCGGTCCGACAGCAGCCCGAGCGGGAACAGCAGCACCAGCCCGCCCAGGTACATCGCCGCGATGAAGGTCGAGATCTGCGCCACGCTCAGCCCGACCTGGCCGCCATAGACCGAAGCCATGCCGAACAGCGCCGAAAAGACCCCGCCCAGGGTAAAGGAGCCGGCGCAACTCAGCGGCGCGATGCGGAACAGCTTGCGCACCCCCATCGGTCGGGCCCGTTCGAAGGCCGGGGTGGGCTGGGCTGACAGCAGGATCGGCGTGAAGGCGATCGACACCAGCACCGAAGGAATGACGAAGGGCAGATAGCTCATCGGGTCGGTCACTGTCACCAGACCCTGCGCGGCAATGATGCCGAGCATCTGCGCCACCATGTAGAGCGACAGCGCGGTGCCCCGGTGGGCGTTGCTGGCGGCATGGTTCAGCCAGCTTTCAGCGGTGACATAGACCCCCGAGAAGCAGAACCCCATCACCACCCTGAGCGCCATCCAGGCCCAGGGATCGTTCAGGGTGGGATAAAGGATCAGGATCGCCGCCACCACCGAGGCCAGCGCGGCAAAGACCCGGACATGGCCAACCCGCCGGATCAACTCTGGCGTGTAGCGCGAACCGCCGAGGAACCCGGCGAAATAGGCCGACATCACCAGCGAGAGCTGGAAGGTCGAGAACCCCTCGATGGTGCCGCGCACGCCCAGAAGCGTGCCCTGGATGCCGTTGCCGACCATCAGGAACAGCACGCCGACCAGCAGCGGCCAGATGCGGGACAGGGTTTCGATCATCGAAGCGGTCCTTCTGCGCCCGGTCCGAGGTGGTGGCCCGCGTGGGGATCCGGCGCGTTCGCACGCTGCCTACATTTCGGGCGACCGGAAGGAAACACCTGATCGGCGGGCTACCGGGCCTTTCGCCCGCTGTTGCCGGAAATCCCTACCCTTGCGCCTCGCCGGGGATCAGCAGCGAGGCATCCCCGTAGGAGAAGAAGCGGTAGCCTTCGGCGATGGCATGGGCATAGAGCGCGCGGGTGCGCGCGACCCCCATCAGCGCCGAGACCAGCATGATCAGGGTTGATTTCGGCAGGTGGAAGTTCGTCATCAGCGCGTCGGTGGTGCGGAAGCGGAAGCCCGGATAGATGAAGATGTCGGTGGGCGCCGACCAGGGCTCGACCCGACCCGTGGCGCGGGCGGCGGTCTCGATCAGCCTGAGCGCGGTGGTGCCGACCGGAATGATCCGCCCGCCCGCGGCGCGGGTGGCGGCGATCTCGGCCGCGGCGGTCTCGGTCACCTCGCCCCATTCGGCATGCATCCGGTGGCGGGTCGGGTCCTCGACCTTGACCGGCAGGAAGGTGCCGGCGCCCACATGCAGGGTGACATGGCTGAAGTCGACCCCCATGGCGGCCAGCGCTGCCAGCAGCGCGGCATCGAAATGCAGCGAGGCGGTCGGCGCCGCCACGGCGCCTGAACGCTTCGCGAAGACGGTCTGGTAGTCGGCAAGGTCCTGGGCATCCGCCGGCCGGCGTGCCGCGATATAGGGCGGCAGCGACATCGCCCCGCTCTGGGCCAGTTCCGCCTCCAGCGCGTCGCCGTGCAGATCCAGTTCCAGCAGGGCCGTGCCCTCGCCGTCACGGCCCAGCATCCGCGCCGACAACCGGTCCGAGAACCGCACCACCTCGCCGTCGGCGAGCTTGCGCAGCGGCTTGACCAGCGCGGTCCAGACCCCGCCCGGGCGCGGCTCCAGCAGCGTCACCTCGATCCGGGCGGTGCCGCTGCCTGTGGTCGTGGCGCGGCTGCGGCTGCCGGTCAGGCGCACCGGCAGGACCTTCGTGTCGTTCAGCACCAGCCGGTCGCCGGGGCGCAGGAAGCGCGGCAGGTCGTGGACATGGGCATCGGTCTCGCCCCGTGCATCGGCCACCAGCAGGCGGGCGGCGCTGCGCGGACGCACCGGCCGTGTGGCGATCAGCTCGTCGGGCAGGTCGAAGTCGAAGTCGCTCAGTTGCACGTCTCAGTTCCCTTCGCCGCGGGTCACCGCCTGCGGCTGGTTCTTGCCCCGGAACAGATCGCGCAGGAAGCCCGGCGCCAGCACCGACAGCGGGTTGACCGACACTTTCGGCTTCGCCATCGGCCCGGTCAGCCGGTAGTTGATGCCGATCAGCCCCTCGCCCCGGCGCGGCCCGCCGGCCCGGTTCAGGAAGTAGACCGGCGAGACCACGCCCTCGATGTTCATGGTGTTGCGGACAAGATCGAAGCTGCCGGCCGCCGACAGGCCGATCGAGGCCCCGACCGCGCTGGCCTGGCTGACGTCGATCCGGTCCGGGCGCAGCAGGAAATCGGCTTGGATGTCCGAAAAGCGGATGCCCTCGCCGGCCATCTGTTCCAGCAGACCGACCACCGACAGCGCCGACAGCAGATCCGCCATGCCCGGCGCATCACGGACCGAGGCGGCGGTAATCTCGCCATGGCCCTGATAGGTGCCCCGGCCGGCGGGAGTCAGCCGCAGGTCCAGCGCGCCACCGTGCAGGGTGTCGAAGACCCCGGCGGCGCGCAGCACCCCGCCGGCGTCGGCGCCAGTGATCCGCACCGCCATCCCCGCCTTCTGGGGGTCAACACGTCGACGCCCGGACCGCGACCGTTCACGGTGCCCACGGACCCTGCCGGCAAGGCTTCCCGAGAGCTGGCCGCGGGCCGGTCAGCGCGATCCGGTCGGTCACCACCACCCGGTCCAGCGCCACGTCGATCCCCGACAGGGCCGGCCCGCCGCCGCCACCGTCGCTGCTTTCGGGCAGGGGCTGATGACGGTGCGCCACCGCCACCTGGGCCGGATCGGTCGGCCAGAATCTCGCCCTCGCGTCCAGCCAGCGACCGACCTTGATCTCGCGGACCTCGACCTTTTGACCCTTGCCGCCCTCGGGCAGGTCGGTGGCGGCGACCAGGGTCAGCCCGGGGAAGCCGACCCGGATCGGGTCGAGCCGGCCCTTCGGCCCGAGCCGCCCGGCCACCTCGAGCGTGCCGGCCCGGTCGCGGCCCTTGGCGATGCCCATGGCCGGAACCGAGACCGACAGGCCCGACAGGTCGCCCTTCAGCTTCAGCAGCGGCTCGCCCCGGCGGCAGGGTGACGTCGGCCACCACGCGCCCGGCGCCTGCCAGCGTCTTCGCCGGCAGCGCAACCCCGAACACCTTCGCCAGCGCGTCGGTCAGCGGCCCCTCGGCATGCACCGTCGCGGCCTTCGGCGGGCCGCCGCGGGCCTGCGGATGGGTATAGGTAGCGGTCACCGGCTGGCCGTCGATGGTGCCCGGCCCGGCGATCACGATGCGGTCCGGGTCGGCGCTGACCCCCAGCCGGTCGGCCGCCAGCGCCTTTTCGGGCAGGAGCTTGGCCGAACGGAAACCGGTGATGGCGCCGGTGACGCCATAGTTCACGTCGGCGAAGCGGGTGGTCTTCCGCAAGGGGACGGTCAGGCTGACCGTCAGCCCGACCTGTCCCGCGGCCTCGCCCGGGGCAGCGGGAACTCGCCGCTGCCGTCCGGCCTGCGCTCGGCAAAGGGCGGGTTCGACAGCAGCGAGATCGCCGCGTCGGCCCCGGCGGTCGCGTCGAAGCGGACCGTCAGCGGTTCCGCCGGGCGGGCGATGTCGGCGATCTCGACCGCGCCATTCGACAGGGCGATGGGCGATCCGTCCGGCGCCGCCATCCGCGCCGAGGCGAGCGCGATCGACAGGGTCCGGCCGGACAACTGGCCCATGCCCCGCCCCTCGGTGAACCTGGGCAGCGCCGGCACCGGATGGACGGTTGCGTCGGCAATGTCGAAGCTGAGGCCGAAGGCCGGTTCGATCCCCGCCGCCAGCCGGACCGAAGCCGAGACGTTGCGGAACTCGCCGCCTTCGACCCGGGTCGCGATCCAGTCCCGCGCCCCGTTCGCCAGCCCCCGCGGCCAGAGCGCGACCAGCGTCGCCGGGCTTGCCCGGTCGGTTTCCAGGTCGAGCGCGATCGACCGGGTGCCACCGGCCAGGCTTTCGCCGCGGGCCGAGGTGCCGGCCGCGATCTGGCCTCTCCCGGACACCAGCGTGTCGCCCTGCTTCAGGGACAGGCCGGCAATGTCCAGCTCCTCGGTGATCCGGTCATAGCGCATGTCGGCCCAGATGCCCCAGTCGATCTCGAGCGGCTGGTCGTAGAACCGCGGCACCGCGACGCGGAGCTGTTCGATGGCGGCCTGCACGATGATCCCGCGCGGCCTGATCTGGTCGGCGCTCAGGTCGAGCCGCCCGCGCAGGCTCAGGTCGGGGCTTTCCAGCACCAGCCCGGACAGGCTCAGATTGTCCTTCTCGGCGTCCAGCGCCATCTGCCCGCGCGCCAGCGTCACCGTGAAGGGCTTGCTGCGGCCGGGAAGATCGAGCGTGCCGTCGCCCACCAGCAACTGCCCGTCCAGCGCCCCGAAGCTGCCGTCGCCGATCAGCGCCCCGGTCAGCGTCAGCGACACCGGCGCCGCGATCCGCGCCAGCAGGTCGGCCAGCGGCGACGGCCCGGCGATCCCGGCGATCTGGGAGGGGACGACCCCGCGCAGGGTCAGCCGCCCGGTTGCCGCGCCCGGCGCGGGGCTGTCGATCCTGAGGCCGACCCGGCCCGGGGCGGTGCCGACCGCGGCGACTCCGGTCAGCTGGCCCACATCGGCATCGAGCGTCAGCGCCCCTGCTCTGGCAGGTCGAGGAGATAACCGCCCCTGCTCGCTAGCTGCATGGCTGGACAGGTCGTCGAAGCGCGCGAGACGTCCTCGACCCCGATCGCTGAAAGCCCCGCCAGCCGCGGCGTCGACAGGGCGTTGCGGATGACGTCCAGCAGCGCGCCGGGCGAGGGCACGCCGCTCATCACCGTCTGCCCGCCCAGCCGGACGGTCAGGCGGCCCTCCTCGTCGCGGCCGAGGCTGATCTCGGCACCGCGCCCTTGGACCGCCGTCGGCGCGGATCTCGTCCCGGCAGCCAGCCGCCTGAGCGCGACGATCGCGGTGATCTGGTCGAGCGTCAGCAGGGGCGTGCCGGTGCGTCGCCCACCTTCAGTCCGTCGACCACCGGTGTGGCCGGCGCCATGCGTTCGCGGAAGTCGAAGCCGACGCCTCCCAGCGAGACCGAGAAGCCTGCGGCCCTTCAGCGCCGCCAATCGCGCCGCCGCGAGGCGCCCGGTCACCCAGGCGGGCAGCGCGACCGGCGCCCGCGTCGCCGCGAAGACCAGCGCGCCAAGGCCAGCGGACAGCACCAGAACAATCCGCAGCGTCCAGCGCAGCACCGGCCGGCCCCGATGCCGGCGAGGCGCTGGCGCGCCGCTCATCGCCGCCGCCGGCCGGATCCGCCGTGGGCCGCGACGGCCGGCTGGACATTTGCGCCGTCCGCGATAGAACTCCACGCATTCGCGATCCACTACAACAGGAGTTTTCCCATGATCGAGACCGGCCAGCCGGCTCCCGGACTTCACCCTGCCGCAGGATGGCGGCGCGGATGTAACGCGTCGACCTGCGGGGCGTCCGGTGGTTTTATTTCTATCCCCGCGACGATACCAGCGGCTGCACTCTCGAGGCGCTGATTTCACTGCCCGGTCGGCCGAGTTCGCCGCTGCCGGCGCGCGGGTGCTGGGCGTGTCGAAGGACAGCGTCGCCGCGCACGGCAAGTTCCGCGCCAAGCACGGGCTCGGCATCGCGCTGCTGTCCGATGCCGAGGGCGACGTCTGCGAGCGCTATGGCGTCTGGGTCGAGAAATCCATGTACGGCAGGAAATCGATGGGAATCGAACGCGCCACCTTCCTGATCGACGCCAACGGAAATGTGGCGAGAATCTGGCGCAAGGTGAAGGTCGACGGCCACGTCGCCGAGGTGCTGGAGGCAGTTCGCGCGCTCTGACCGGCGGCGCTGCCGAACACCGGTTGGCGCCGCACCCCGACCACCTGCCCTGCCCCTGTGCCCCCGTAGTCGGCAACGTCTTCTGCAAATCTGCCGCAAGGCGACGCTGACGGCGTTGTCCCGTCTTTCGCAGCGCAAGGCGGGAATTCCTCACAGGCGGTTTTTCGCTGTTTCAGGCCTGTTTCTGCTCTTCAGTTGTCACATGGAGAAGCCGAACGATACCCAGCCGGGGGATGAAAAGGATGCCCAGCAAACGCCGGGACGAAGTCGAAGAACAAGAAACGGCAGAGGAACCGCGTGTGACGGATTGCTCGACGCTCTGAGGCCAGGCCGCGTCCATCGCGCTTTCCCCGAGAAACGCATCTTCATCAAGTCCGACCCAGCGGGCACTACGTTGTCCGATCGGCGCGCGGCAGCAGTTGCTCGCCGGAGTGGCGCTGAGCGGGCGCCCTGGTGGCCTGGTCGGCGGCCGCCACCCCTTCCTGGTCATCGGCATGGTGAAGGGCGGCGGCGAAGCGACGGTGCTGCAGAACGAGCAGGCCGTCTACGAGCGGCGCATTCGGCGATCTGGCCGAGAACGCGACCGAGCAGCGGATGGCCGCGCTGGTGGAGCGGCGCGGATGCCGAGGCGCTGGACGAGGTCGTCGGGTTCCAGCAGCGCGCCTTCGAGTCCGACCTGCGCATCCGCGAGCTCGAGCAGAACACGGCCAGCGATGCAGCGGCTGCTGAAGCAGGCGCTGACCGAACGCGACGCCGCCGTCGACCCGGCTGGCCGAGCGCGCGACGACATCAGCACCGCCAGCGCGACCTTGGCCGAATACGACCGCCGCACCGACGCCGACAAGAAGACCATCGCCTTCCTGACCGATGCCCTGAACCACGCGGCCGAGGACCGCGACACCGCCCGGACCGATGCCACCGACGCCGCCACCCGGCTGGCCGCGCTGGAACAGGAACTCGACCGCCGGACCGATGCCGAGGACCGCATCTTCGCCCAGCTCGAGGATGCCGTGACGCTGGCGATGGACCCACTCGACAAGATGTTCCGCAACATCGGGCTGGAGCCCGACAAGGTGCTGGACGAGATGCGCGAGCAGTATTCCGGCGAAGGCGGCCCGCTGACGCCGATCGCCTATTCGACCAAGGGCTTCGCGCCCACTCCGGCGGAACTGCGCGCCAACGCGGTGCTCGGCAAGATGGACCTTCTGGCGCTCTATCGCATCGCCGCCGACAAGGCCCCTTCGCGGATTCCGCGGCGCGGCGGTGCGCGAGACCTCGGGCTTCGGCTATCGGCGCGATCCGATCCGCGGCGGCACGCGTCTGCATGCCGGGCTGGACTGGGCCGGCCCGGTCGGCACCCCGATCTACGCCAGTGCCGACGGCGTTGTCGTCTCGGCCGGATGGGAGTCCGGTTATGGCCGCATGATCAAGATCCAGCACGAATTCGGGATCGAGACCCGCTTCGCCCATCTGTCCAAAATGAGTGTGAAGGTCGGCCAAAGGGTCTCGCGCGATCCGATCGGTGCTATGGGGAGTTCCGGTCGCTCGACGGGTACGCACCTGCACTACGAGGTGCGCGTGGGCGGCAATCCCGTCGATCCGATGATCTATATCAAGGCTGCACGCGATGTTCTCTAAGCACAGGCCCTGAACCTGCTCCTGAAGCCCGGCGAACCCGACAATCCCGCCGAGGCAGGCCGCAGCGCACGACCTGCTGGCCGCGGCAGCAAAACCGGCGCCGAAGATGAAACCGGCGTCGGTCCTGTCCAGCGATCTCATCATCACCGGCAACGTCCGCACCTCGGGCGACATCCAGGTCGAAGGCACGATCGAGGGCGACATCCACGCCCATCTGCTGACCGTGGCCGAGACCGCGACGATCCGCGGCGAACTGGTTGCCGACGACATCGTGGTGAACGGCCACGTCATCGGCCGAGTCCGCGGGCTGAAGGTGCGCCTGACCTCGAGCGCGAAGGTCGAGGGCGACATTATCCACAAGACCATCGCGATCGAGAGCGGCGCCCATTTCGAGGGTTCGGTCCAGCGGCAGGAAGACCCGCTGAAGAGCCGCCCGGCGATCGCCGGCCCGACCGCCACGAGCCCTGCTCCCCGACGCTGGCCCTGGCCGCCACGCCGGAGCAGCCGAACGGCCTGACCACCGGCTCCCTGATCCTTCCGGCTCCTCGCGCCGGACACCCTGAATGCAGACGGCCCGCCCTGGAGTTTCCGGCGTGCTGGCCGTTCTTCGGCAGCGGGCGACGAAGCACGGCGGCGCGGTAGATGCGCTAGGTGCCATGGCCCAGTACCGGCAGCACGATGAACAGGCCGAGGAACGCCGGCAGCATCCCGACCACGAGCAGGCCCGCGGTGATCCCGGCCCAGGCCAGCATCGGCTTCAGGTTCGCGGTCACGACCTCGAAGCTGGTGATCATGGCGGTCACGAAATCGACTTCGCGGTCGAGCAGCATCGGCATCCCGATCACGGTGATCGCGAAGACCAGGAAGGCGATCGAGAAGCCGACCGCAAGCTCCACCAGCAACATGAAGAACCCGTCCACGCTGAACAGGATCCCGGACGAACTGAACACGTTCGTCATGGTATGGTGGCCCATGAAGATCGCAAAGGTGATCCGCGACAGCACGATCCAGACCAGCGCCATGAACAGGATCACGACGCCCAGGAACGGGATCTGGCCGTTGCGCTGGCGGAACACCGCGCCCAGCACGGCGGCGCGGCTGAGCGGTTCGCCTTTCTCGCGCCGGCGGCTGACCTCGTAAAGGCCGACTGCGGCAAAGGGTCCGATCAGCGGGAAGGCGAAGGCCAGCGGCACCATCAGGCCGATATTGCCGATCGACAGCGCGATCGCCCACAGGATCAGTCCGCCCAGCACATAGGCGCCGCCGAAGAACAGGCCCCAGCCCGGTTCGGCGCGGAAGTCGTCGAACCCTTCATCAACAGGACAGGCCCGGGGAAGCACCGGTCAGCTCCATGGTGATGGGGCGCAGCACCAGGGCATGACCTCGAACGTGACGCGGCAATGGCTGTCAATTGGTCAGCCTGTCCCGCGATGAGACTGATCGACGGGAGTGATCGTCTCTGCGGCCATGGATGGTTCCTCATTCTGGTTCCGATTTCCGGAAAATGTCTTCGAGTCCGATCGACCGATCCTGCCCTTGAGGTGAGTACAAGCAAAGCCGGTCGATTTTCGAACGCCAGTTGGAGGAAGCCGCCAAGGACAGTGGCGGCTTGCCGGACCCCGATCTCCCTGTCAATCTGGATGATTGGCCCGAAAGGAATGAGGCCACCCAGCCGGTTCGTTTTGCGACGCCGACAATGACGCGGCGGTGAACGCCGTCCGCAGATCCATGCCCCCGAACGCCGTCACCACCGAAACGGGGCGAGACCTGACCGGCTCCGCAGCGCCGGATCACCCATCGTCCTCGGACGCGGGCGTCCGCGCCAGACACGCTTTTTCCGAAGTCGAAAGCGCTGATAAGCGACGATCATCGGGCCAGGGTCGCGGCCATGAACTGGTCGGCGCGGCTCTTGCCCAGTTCCAGCGCCAGCGTCGCCGCCATGAACGGGTCGGCGTCGCCGTCGAGCACGCCTGTATCCGAGGTTTCGACCCCGGTGCGCAGGTCCTTCACCATCTGGTAGGGCTGCAGCACATACGAGCGGATCTGGTTGCCCCATCCGGCATCGCCCTTTGCCTCGTGCGCCTCCTGGATCGACGCGGTGCGGCGGTCGAGTTCGATCTGATAGAGCCGCGACTTCAGCGCCTTCATGGCGATGTCGCGGTTCTGGTGCTGGGACTTCTCGGACGAGGTCACCACGATGCCGGTGGGCAGGTGGGTGATCCGCACGGCCGAGTCGGTGGTGTTGACGTGCTGGCCGCCGGCGCCGGAAGAGCGGTAGGTGTCGATGCGCAGGTCCGAGGGGTTCACCTCGATCTCGATGTTGTCGTCGACGACCGGATAGACCCAGACCGACGAGAACGAGGTATGCCGCCGTGCCGCGCTGTCATAGGGCGAGATCCGGACCAGCCGGTGCACGCCCGACTCGGACTTCAGCCAGCCATAGGCGTTGGCCCCGAGATCTTGTAGGCGACCGACTTGATCGGCCTCCTCGCCCGCGTTCTCGACTGGAGTTCCACCTGATAGCCATGCGCCTCGGCCCAGCGGACATACATCCGCGCCAGCATCGCCGCCCAGTCGCAGGATTCCGTGCCGCCGGCGCCGGCGTTGATCTCGAGGAAGGTGTCGTTGCCGTCGGCCTCGCCATCCAGCAGCGCCTCGATCTCCTTCTGCGGCGCCTTCTCGCGCAGGGCCTTGATCGCCGCCTCGGCCTCGGCGACCACCTCGGCGTCGCCCTCGGCCTCGCCCAGCTCGATCAGCTCGATCTGGTCGGCAAGGTCGCGCTTGATGCCCGTATAGGTGTCGATCGCATCCACCAGCATCTGGCGGTCGCGCATCAGCTTCTGGGCCTTGGTCGGGTCGTCCCACAGGCCCGGCGCCTCGGCCATGGCGTTGAATTCCTCGAGCCGGTGCGGGGCCGTGTTCCAGTCCAGGCGCTGCGCCAGCAGCTTCAGCGACTTCTCGACCTCGGCCACGGTGTTCTGGATTTCGGCCCGCATCGCGCCCCCTTGCGAAAGTCAGTGCCGGGCCGCCCGTTCCGGCGGCCCGGCGTCAGAAACCCGGCTTATAGCAGCCGTTCCCGCCCGCGCAAGGCGGGGCCGGGCCGGCGCCGGCTCAGTAGGGACGAGCCGAGCTGATCGCGCCGAAACCCGCCTTCTTGGGCAGGGTGGCCTTCTGGCCGGTCGAGGTGACCACCTCGGTGCCGCCGTCCAGCGCCTCGTCGCGGCTGTAGAGCGGCAGGCCCGCGCCCATGGCGAAGCCGCCATCGACCACGGCCGCGCCGAAGTTGGTCTCGATCCCGTCGCGGAAGTACTCGGCGATGACGTTCTTGCCGCTGGCATCGTCCGACAGCCGCGCTCCGGTGACCCGGTCGATCTTGATGAAATGGCCCCACGGCGGGACCTTGAACGGGCCGCCGCCGTATTCCTTGACCGCGTGCTGCATGAATTCGTTGAACACCGGCGCGCAGGTGCCGCCGCCCGAGATGCCCTTGCCCATGGTGCGCGGCTGGTCATAGCCGATGTAGCAGCCGGCGACGATGTTCGAGGTGAAGCCGATGAACCAGACGTCGCGCTCGTCGTTGGTGGTGCCGGTCTTGCCGGCGGTCGGCACCGACAGGTTCACCGCCCGTGCCGCGGTGCCGCGCTCGACCACGCCTTCCATCATCGAGGTGATCTGGTAGGCGGTGATCGGGTCGATCACCCGCTTGCGGTCGGAATCGATCCGCGGGCTTTCGCCCTCGGGCACCAGAAGGTTGGCGCAGTCGACGCATTTCCGGGTGTCGTGCTTGTAGACGGTGTTGCCCCAGCGGTCCTGGATCCGGTCCACCAGCGTCGGCGCAATCCGCTCGCCGCCATTCGCCAGCATGGCGTAGGCCGAGACCATGCGGTAGAGCGTGGTCTCCTGCGCACCGAGCGAGTTGGCGATATAGGCCGGCATGTCGTCGTAGATGCCGAAGTCCTCGGCGTACTTCGCCACCTTGTCCATGCCCACGGCCTGGGCCAGACGCACGGTCATCAGGTTCCGCGACTGCTCGATCCCGGTCCGCAGCGGGGTCGGCCCATAGAACTTGTCGGAATAGTTCTTCGGCCGCCAGATCGTGCCGCCGACATTCACCTCGACCGGGGCGTCCACGACGATCGTCGCGGGCGTATAGCCGTTGTCGAGCGCGGCGGCATAGACGAAGGGCTTGAACGACGACCCCGGCTGGCGCGTCGCCTGGGTGGCGCGGTTGAACACCGAATACTGGTACGAGAACCCGCCCTGCATGGCGATGATCCGGCCGGTGTTCACGTCCATCGCCATGAAGGCGCCCTGCACTTCCGGGATCTGGCGCAGCGAGTAATGGGTGACGGCGCCGGCATCGTCGGTCACGGCCTTGACGAAGACCACCTCGCCCACCTGCAGCAGGTCCGCGGGCTTGGCCGGCTTGCGCTGGCCCCGCCGTGCCGCCCAGGTCATCTCGCTCAGGGGGATCACGTCGGTGTCCTCCTGCGGCTTGTTCTCGATGCCGATCCGGGCCGACGCGCCGTCGGTGTCCAGCACTACGGCGACCTGCCAGCCGGTGATGTCGCGCGCCACCTGGGTCTTGCCCAGGGCCTCGCGCCACTGCGCCTCGTCGCCCAGAAGGCCCGGTTCGATCTCGACCCCGGTGCCGCGCCACAGCCCGCGCGAGCGGTCTAAGGCTTCCAGCCCCTTGCGCAGCGCCACGGCGGCGTATTCCTGCATCTCGGGTACCAGGGTCGAGCGCACGCTCAGGCCGCCGGTGAAGAACTCGGCCTCGCCGAAGTTGGTGGTCAGCTGGCGGCGGATCTCGTCGGTGAAATAGCCCCGCGGCGGCAGCGCGGCGCGGAAGCTGGGATAGTCGCCGGCCTGGACCGATTTCAGCGGTGCGGCTGCCAGACCTCGAAGGCGGCATCGTCAATGTAGCCGTTCTCGTGCATCTCGCGCAGCACGAAGTTGCGCCGCTCGACCGCGCGGTCGCGCTCCTGCACCGGGTGGTAGGTCGACGGCGCCTTGGGCAGGGCGCTGCCAGATAGGCGGCTTCCTCGGGGGTCAGCTGGGCCAGTTCCTTGTTGAAATAGGTCTGCGCCGCGGCGGCGACGCCATAGCTGTTCTGACCGAGATAGATCTCGTTCATGTAGAGTTCGAGGATCTGGTCCTTGCTCAGCGCCTGTTCGACCCGGGCGGCGAGGATCAGTTCCTTGATCTTCCGTTCGGCCGAGCGGTCCGAGGACAGCAGGAAGTTCTTCATCACCTGCTGGGTGATGGTCGAGGCGCCGCGCAGGGTCCCGCCCTGGGCCATCGACATCGCCGCGGCGATCATGCCCTCCGGGTCATAGCCCTTGTGGATGTAGAAGTTCTTGTCCTCGGCCGAGATGAAAGCCTGCTTCACCAGATCGGGGATCTCGGACGACGGCACGAACAGGCGGCGCTCGCGGGCGAATTCGTCGATCAGTTCGCCTTCCAAGGAATAGACCCGGCTGATCGTCGCCGGAGTGTACTGGGCAAGCTGCTCGTGGTTCGGAAGATCGCGACCGTACATCCAGAACACGGCGCCCACGACCAGCGCCAGAAGGAAGGCGCCGATGGTGAGGAAGCTGAAGATCGCGCCGAAGAAGCCGAGAATGAAGCGGAGCACGCGGAAGCCTTCCGTGGTGACTTGTCCCGTGCCTATACCGCGCATGGGCGAGAGGGTCAAAATCACATCATGGCGCCTGCCGCCAGATGGTGCAGTTCCGCCGCTTCCGCGTGGGCCAGGGCGACCCGCGGCGGTCAGCGCCCGGTCGCGGCCGTGAAGGCCGCCAGCCGGGCCAGCCCCTCGCGGATGTCCGGGGTCGCGGCGGCGTAGGAGAACCGCAGCGTCCCTGCCCCCCGCACCGGGTCGAAGTCGAGCCCCGGCGTGACCGCGACCCCGGCCCGGTCGAGGATCGCATCGGCCAGCGCCCGGCTGTCATCGGTCAGCCCGCGCACGTCGGCATAGATGTAGAAGGCGCCGTCCGGGGGCGCGAAGCGGTGAAAGCCGGCCTTCGGCAGGCCGTCGAGCATCAGCCGGCGGTTCTCGCGATAGCCGGCGCGGTTGGCTTCCAGCTCGTCGATCGCGTCGAGCGCGGCCAGCGCCGCGACCTGGCTGGCATGGGGCGGGCAGATGAACAGGTTCTGCGCCAGCCGCTCGACAGTGCGGACATGGTCGGGCGGCACCACCATCCAGCCGACCCGCCAGCCGGTCATCGAGAAGTACTTCGAGAACGAGTTGATGACATAGACCTCGTCGCTGATCTCCAGCGCCGAGACCGCCCGGTCGCCGTGGTGGAGGCCGTGATAGATCTCGTCCGACACGAAGGCGGTCCCCGCGGCCTGTGCCGCGCCGATCAGCGCGGCCATCGCGCCATGGTCGAGGATCGTCCCGGTCGGGTTGTTGGGCGAGGCCACGATCAGCCCGGCGAGCCCCGCGGGCAGATCCGCCGGCCCCATCCGGTGCCCGGTCGCGTCCCGGGTCGGCACGCCCACCGGGGACGTCCCAGCGCCCGAAGGATCTGGCGATAGGACGGGTATCCGGGTTCCGCCACGCCGACCCGGGCGCCGGTGTCGAACAACGCGCTGAAGGCCAGCAGGAAGGCGCCCGAGGACCCCGCGGTGACGATTACCCGGGCCGGGTCCAGATCGACCCCGTACCAGCGCCGATAGAGCCGCGCGATCCCGGCCCGCAGCGCCGGCAGACCCAGCGCGACGGTATAGCCCAGCGGTCCGGCCTCCAGCGCCGCCGCCACCGCCGCCCGCGCCAGAGTCGGTGCCGGGGTGCCGGGCTGGCCCACCTCCATGTGGATGATGTGGCGCCCGGCGGCTTCGGCCCGGGCGGCGGCATGCATCACGTCCATCACGATGAAGGGATCGACCGCGCTGCGCCTTGAGTTCCGCATCAAACTCTCCCTAAGATCTGACGG
Source organism: Meridianimarinicoccus sp. (assembly GCA_044221805.1). Lineage (GTDB taxonomy): Bacteria > Pseudomonadota > Alphaproteobacteria > Rhodobacterales > Rhodobacteraceae > Meridianimarinicoccus. Next base: position 7,495 of record JBGAOK010000054.1, on the reverse strand, counting down.
TGCGTTCGCATTCCCGGTCCCTGAGGTCAATGCCACCCCTCCGCCGTCTCGTGCTGTGCCTGCTGCTGCTCGGGCTGCCCGCTGCCGCACCGGCGCAGGGGATCGCCCTGTTGCGCGACGCCGAGGCCGAGCACGGGCTCGACATCCTTGCCCGGCCGATCCTGACCGCGGCGGGCCTGCCGGCACGGCGGACCCGGGTGATCATCGTCAACGACATGGGGATGAATGCCTTCGTGGTGGACAGCCGGACCGTGTTCGTGAACGCGGGGCTGATCCTGCGCCTGCAATCGGCCGACGAGCTTCAGGCGGTGATCGCCCACGAGGTCGGCCACATCGCCAACGGGCATGCCTCGCGCCGGGCGCTGAACGCCCAGGCGGCGCGGAACGCCTCGCTGGCGGGGATCGCGGCCGGGGTTGCCGCCGGCGTCGCCACCGGCAATCCCGGCGCCGGGGCCGGCATCGTGATGGGCACCGCGTCGTCGGCGATGCGGGTCTATCTCAGCCACTCGCGCGAGGAGGAAGCCGCCGCGGACAGTTCCGGCATGGTCTACATGGCCGAGGCCGGCATCGACCCGAAGGCATTCCAGAGCGTGCTGGGGCTGTTCGAGGGCCAGGAGGCGGTGGAACCCACCCGCGCCGACCCCTACGTGCGCAGCCACCCGCTGACCCGCGACCGGCTGCGCGCCGTGGGCCTGATGGTCGACGACATCCGCCCGCAGACATCGGACCTGTCCGACCGGAGCGAGGCCGACTACTGGTTCGCCCGGGTCAAGGGCAAGCTGTCCGCCTACATGCGCTCGCCCGGCTATACCTTCAACCGGCTGAAGGCCGACGACGACTCGGACGCGGCGCAGGTGTCCCGGGCCATGGCTCATTTCCGGTCGTCCGACATGCCGGCGGCCCGGCGCGAGATCGGCGTCCTGATCGAACGCAGCCCGGACGACGCCTATGCCCACGAGTTGCTGGGCTGGATGGAAATCGAATCCGGCGACCCCGAGGCGGCGATCGCATCCTACGAGACCGCCGCGCGGCTGGCGCCGGATGAACCGCTGGTCATGGCCGGTTATGGCCGGGCGCTTCTGGCGGTGGACACGCCGGCGACCGACAAGAAGGCGCTCGAGGTGCTGGAACACGCCCGGGCCCGGGACAGCCAGGATACGGGGCTTCTGCGCGACCTCGCGATCGCCTATTCCCGGGCGGGCGAAGAGGGCAAGGCCTCGCTGGCCACGGCCGAGCGCTATGCCCTTGCCAGGAAGTACAAGGATGCCGAGATTCACGCGCACAGGGCGGCCGCACAACTTCCGGTCGGCTCCCCCGGATGGGAGCGCGCACAGGACGTGATCCGCGAGGCGGAATCCCACAAGAGGAGATGATGATTTGACCAAGCTTGCCCGCCTCGCCACCGTTCTGGTGCTGACCACCAGCCTGACCCCCGCGCAAGCGGTGGACCTTGGCAGCATGTCCGAGACCGAACGCGCCGCCTTCGGGGCCGAGGTGCGGGCCTATCTGCTCGAGCATCCCGAGGTCATCATGGAAGCCGTGGCGCTTCTGGAGAAACGGCAGGAGGCGCAGCAGGCCGACGCCGACAAGGCCCTGATCGCCAAACATCACGCGGCGATCTTCGCGGACGGCGTGTCCTGGGTCGGTGGCAATCCGGACGGCGACATCACCCTGGTCGAGTTCATGGACTATCGCTGCGGCTATTGCCGGAAGGCCTTCGAGGAAGTCGCCTCGCTGGTCGAGACCGACGGCAACATCCGCTTCGTGGTGAAGGAATTCCCGATCCTGGGCGAGGATTCGGTCCGCGCGTCGCGCTTCGCCATCGCCACCCGGCAGATCGCCGGACCCGAGGCCTATGAACGCGCTCATGACGGGCTGATCAACATGAAGGGTGCGGTGAACGACGCCGCGCTGAGCCGGCTGGCGCGGGATCTGTCGCTGGACGGCCCGGCGATCATCGCCGCCATGGACGGTCCGGCGGTGACCGCCGAGCTGAAGGCGAACAATGCGCTCGCACAGAAACTGGCGATCAATGGCACGCCGACCTTCGTGCTGGGCGACCTGATGCTCAGGGGTTATGTGCCCCTGCCCGACATGAAGCAGATCGTGGCAGACGTGCGCAGCGACTGACCCCCTGCGTCCCGGCACTTGGCGCCGGGATGGCAGTCGAGCTGGCGGGTGGCAACGGTGTGGCGCAGGTCCTTGCGCCGGGCGGACCGCCTACTCCGCCGCCTGCTCTGACGCCTCGGCTGCGATCCGGGCCTGGGTCGCCTCGATCTCGGCGGCCTTCTTTTCGACCTGCTCGACGATGTGCTCGATCATCTGGTCGTTGGACATCTTGTGGCTCTGCCGTCCGGCCAGATAGACCATGCCCGATCCCGCACCGCCGCCGGTGAAACCCACATCGGTCATCAGCGCTTCACCCGGCCCGTTCACCACGCAGCCGATGATCGACAGGCTCATCGGCGTCTTGATGTGCTCCAGCCGCTTTTCCAGGATCTCGACGGTGCGGATCACGTCGAAGCCTTGCCGCGCGCAGGACGGGCACGAGATGATGTTGACGCCCCGGTGCCTGAGGCCGAGCGACTTCAGGATCTCGAAGCCGACCTTCACCTCCTCGACCGGATCGGCCGAGAGGCTCACCCGGATCGTGTCGCCGATGCCCATCCACAGCAAGCTGCCCAGCCCGATCGCCGACTTCACCGTGCCGGACATCAGCCCCCCCGCCTCGGTGATGCCGAGATGGATCGGCGCGTCGGTCGCTTCGGCCAGAGCCTGATAGGCGGCGGCCGCAAGGAAGACGTCGGAGGCCTTCACGCTGATCTTGTAGTCGCGGAAGTCGTTGTCCTCGAGGATGCGGATATGGTCGAGACCCGACTCGACCATCGCCTGGGGACAGGGCTCGCCGTATTTCTCCAGCAGGTCCCGTTCCAGGCTGCCGGCGTTGACGCCAATGCGGATCGAGCAGCCGTGGTCCTTCGCCGCCCGGATCACCTCGCGCACCCGCGTGGCGTCGCCGATGTTGCCGGGGTTGATCCTGAGGCAGGCGGCGCCCGCCTCGGCGGCCTCGATGGCGCGGCGGTAGTGGAAATGGATGTCGGCGACGATCGGCACCGGGCTTTCGCGCACGATCTCGCGCAGCGCCCGGGTCGAGGATTCGTCGGGGGTCGAAATGCGCACGATGTCGGCGCCGGCCTCGGCGCAGGCCAGCACCTGCCGCACCGTCGCGGCCACGTCCGAGGTGTCGGTGTTGGTCATGGTCTGGACCGAGATCGGCGCGTCGCCGCCCACCGGTACGGCGCCCACCATGATCCGGCGCGAGATCCGCCGGTCGATGTTGCGCCAGGGTCGGATCGGGTTGTGCGACATGGTTCCGGCGGTCCTGTCTCGCGGTCATGCCCCGGGGGGCCTTGCCCGGGACAATAGGCAGACAGCCCCGGATCCGCAACCAGGGCCGCGTCAGGGCTGGGTGGCGGGGGGCGTCTCGGGTTGCACCACCAGCGCGGCAAGGCTGGCAAGCTCGGGGTCCGCGCTCATGTCCGGGGTGGTATAGGTCTGCGCCAGCGACTCGGCGGACAGCACGACCTTCTTCGCCACCGAGGCGCCCGGCCCCGCCGGACCCAGCGTCTGGCCGTTCACCACGAAATACAACGATCCGGCGTTTCCGGCCCGCAGGGTCGCTGCGGTCTCGGTGGCGGGCAGGACATAGCGTTCGCCCTTCTCGAGGATTTTCTCAAGCAGCACGGTGCCGTCTTCGGTCTTGACCCGGACCCAGCAGGGTTGCCGGGCAAACAGGACGATCGCGCCGGGGGCGGCCTCGACCACCTGCGGAGAATCGATGCCCGGAAGCGGCGCGGCAGGATCCGCATTCGCCACCATCACGCCGGCGGAAACCGGCGCGCCCGGCGCGGCCGCGGCGGCCACCACCGGAGGCGGCGCCAGCGTGGCGTCGGGCGCAGGAATGTAGTTGGCGAACGCGCCTTGAGCACTGGGATCGAGCGTTGCAATCGGACCGTCCCGGGGAATCAGCACCGGGGTCTCCAGCGCCTGCGGACGATAGAGCCGCTCAAGCGCCGCGGTCGAGGGCGCGCCGTTTTCGACGCCCAACCCCGCGGCCTCGATCGAACCCTCTGGGGCCGACGCCACGGACAGCGGCGTCTCAACCGGGGCGACGGTCACGCGCTGGATCTCCTGCAGGACCGACCAGCCGCCATAGCCGAGCCCGGCCACCAGGGCGCCAAGCACCAATGTCGAGACGATGGCGCCGACCTCGATCCCCCGGAACAGCCCTGGCGCGGGCGCGGCGCTGATCGGGCTGCGAGCGAGGATCGCGTTACCGGCATGGGAGCGAGGATCGGGCCAGCCCGCGCGGCCGCGCTCGGCCGGCTTGCGGGTATGAATCTGCGCCTCCAGCCCGGTGACGTGGGAAAAGCCGCTCTGCTGGCAAAACCGCTTGAACACCCAGTCGGGATTCATCCCGAGATAGCGCGCATAGGCTTTCACGTAGCCATTGATGAACCCCGGCGTCTCAAACGCGCTCAGGTCGCAATCTTCGATAGCGGCAAGGTATTCGGCGCGGATCTTGATGTCGCGCTGGATATCCAGCAGCGACTTGCCCTTGGTGGCACGTTCGCCGCGCATCACGTCGCCAAGCGTCAGCTCATAGTCGTCGAAGCCCCGGAGCTTCTGGGCAGACGATTCAATTGGCCCGCCCGCGCGCGCGTTCATGCGACATGCCCCATGTCTACTGCCCGATCCCCAGCGTCCCCGCGATTCGTCGTCCGGGGTTTGCCTAGGACAAAACTACCACAAGGGACAGGGCTGCGCACGAAGCTCGCGGCATTTCCCTAAGAAACTGCCAACATCCGCTCGTCATCCCACACCCTGCCCGAAACCGACGCAGGGTCATCCGGGGATCTCAGGCGGACAGGGCCTGCCGGCTGAGGGCACAGCGCGACCACAGAGCGTCCAGTGCGCGGATCAGTCGATCCATGTCCTCGGGCGAATGCACCGGCGAGGGCGTGAAGCGCAGCCGCTCGGTGCCGCGGGGGACGGTGGGAAAGTTGATCGGCTGGACATAGATGCCGCTGTCGATCAGCAGACGGTCCGAGATCATCTTGCACTTCACCGGATCGCCGACCAGCACTGGCACGATGTGACTGCCATGGTCGATCAGCGGCAGGCCCATGCCCTTCAGCCGGGCCTTCAGGATCCGCGCCTGCGTCTGGTGACGCTCGCGCAGGGCGGTGTCGGTTTTCAGGTGCCGGATCGACGCCGCCGCCCCGGCCGCCACTGCGGGCGGGATCGAGGTGGTGAAGATGAAGCCCGGCGCATAGGAGCGGATCGCGTCGATCATCTTCTCGGACCCGGCGATATAGCCGCCCATCACGCCGAAGGCCTTGCCCAGCGTGCCGTTGATGATGTCGATGCGGTGCATCAGGCCTTCCTGCTCGGCCACGCCGCCGCCGCGGGGACCGTACATGCCGACGGCGTGCACCTCGTCCAGGTAGGTCAGGGCGTTGAATTCCTCGGCCAGGTCGCAGATCGCCCGGATCGGGCCGAAATCGCCGTCCATGGAATAGACCGACTCGAAGGCGATGACCTTCGGCGCGGCCGGATCCAGTTTCTCAAGGATTTCACGCAGATGCGCCACGTCGTTGTGGCGGAAGATGTGCTTCTGGCACTGGCCGTGGCGGATGCCCTCGATCATCGAGGCATGGTTCAGCTCGTCCGACAGGATGATCAGCCCGGGCAGCAGCCGCGGCAGCGTCGCCAACGTGGCGTCGTTGGCGATGTAGGCCGAGGTGAAGACCAGCGCCGCGGCCTTGCCGTGCAGGTCGGCCAGTTCGGCCTCGAGGCGCCGGTGATAGACCGTGGTGCCCGAGATGTTGCGGGTGCCGCCCGAACCGGCGCCGGTGGCGTCCAGCGCCTCGTGCATCGCGGCCAGAACCGCCGGATGCTGGCCCATGCCCAGATAATCGTTGCCGCACCAGACGGTGATGTCCTGTTCCTGCCCGTCGGGCCGGGTCCAGACCGCGTGGGGAAACTGGCCATTGCGCCGTTCGATATCGATGAAGGTGCGGTAGCGGCCTTCCTCGTGCAGGCGATTGATGGCAGCGTCCAGGCGGGCGGTGTAGTCCAAGGCAGATCCTCCGGCGTCGGTTGCCCGGGTGTTCCGTCACCCTGCGACCAGTAAGTCCGTCAGTTTTACGCGCGACAACCTCATGACGGCAACCGACTTCTCGGGCAAGGCTACAAAATGCCGCCACGACTTTCGTCGGTGGCGCGGCCGCGCCGGCGCCTTGTTTCCACTTGGCCGGGCTGGCTAAGGATGGTGCAGACCCTGCCCGCACGGCCCCGCGACCCGGTCGCGCGGCGCCGGCCAACCCGCGAAGGAGACCCGATGACCCTTGCCGCAACCCTTGACCGGATCGACGCCGACCTCGACGCCGCGGTCGCCCGCCTGTGCGACCTGCTGGAAATTCCGTCGGTGTCCACCGATCCCGCCCATGCCGCCGACTGCGACCGCGCCGCCGACTGGCTGGTGGCGGATCTTGCCGCGCTCGGCTTCCGGGCCGGGAAGCGGCCGACGCCGGGCCATCCGATGGTCGTCGCCCATGCCGGCGAGGCGGCCGCGGGGCCGCACCTGCTGTTCTACGGCCATTACGACGTCCAGCCGGTCGACCCGCTGGAACTTTGGGACCATCCCCCCTTCGCGCCCCTGATCGACGAGACCCCGGAGGGGACGGTGATCCGCGCCCGCGGCAGCTCGGACGACAAGGGCCAGCTGATGACCTTCCTCGAGGCCTGCCGCGCCTGGAAGGCGGTGCATGGCACCCTGCCCGGCCGGATCACCATCTTCCTCGAAGGCGAGGAGGAAAGCGGCTCGCCCAGCCTGGTGCCGTTCCTGCGCGACAACGCGGCCGAGCTGACCGCGGATGTGGCGCTGATCTGCGACACCGGCCTCTATGACGGGCGGGTGCCGGCGATCGTGACCCAGCTTCGGGGGCTGGTGGGCGAGCAGGTGACGATCACCGGCCCGTCGCGCGACCTGCATTCCGGCATGTACGGCGGCATGGCGGCCAATCCGGCGCGGGTGCTGGTCCGGATCCTGGCCGGGCTCCACGACGACGCCGGTCGGGTCACCCTGCCCGGCTTCTATGACGGCGTGCCGCCGATCGGCGCCGATCTGAAGGCGCAGTGGGACGCGCTGGAGTTCGATGCCGGGCGCTTCCTGGGCGATGTCGGGCTGAGCATCCCCGCGGGCGAGGCCGGCAAGACGCCGCTCGAGATGATCTGGTCGGAACCCACCTGCGAGATCAACGGCATCTGGTCGGGTTATACCGGTGCCGGGTTCAAGACCGTGCTGCCGTCGAAGGCCCATGCCAAGATCAGCTTCCGGCTGGTCGGCACCCAGGACCCGGAGGCGATCCGCACCGCCTTCCGCGCCCATGTGGTGGCCGGCCTGCCCGCCGACTGCCAGGCCGAGTTCGAG
>JBGAOK010000170.1:0-2785 GCA_044221805.1 Meridianimarinicoccus sp. | reverse complement strand
GGCCGATGTGGCGGTCACGCTGGCCTCGGGGGTTTCCGGCACGGTGCGGCTCGGGGCGACGCCGTCGCTGGGGCCGTATTTCCTGCCCGCCGCCGTGGCCGTGCTGCACCGGGCGCATCCGGATCTGAAGCTCTATGTCCGCGAGGCGCCGCCGCGCCGGCTGGTGCAGGAGCTTGACCGCGGCGAGCAGGACATGATCCTGACCCAGCTGCCGCTGCCCGGTGCCGACTACCGGGTGGCGCGGCTGTTCCGCGAGCCGCTCTGTCTGGTGGTGCCCGATGCCGATCCGCTGGCGACCCGCGAGGTGGTGCGCGAGACCGACCTGGCCGGGCGGTCGGTGCTGTCGATGGGCCCGGACTATGTCCTTCACGAACAGGTGGCGGGGCTCTGTGCCACGGTCGGGGCACATCTCGACCAGACCTACGAGGGCACCAGCCTCGACGCGCTCAGGACCATGACGGCGATGGAGATGGGCATCTGCCTGCTGCCCGCGCTTTATGTGGCGTCCGAGGTTGACCGCGGCCCGCGCGATGTCCGCGCCATCCCCTTCGCGGGGGGCAGGGTCACGCGCTCCATCGGCTTGGTGGCGCGGCGGCGGGGCGGCAGCGACCGGACCTTCGATCGGCTGGCCGAGGTGTTCCGCGGCATTGCCCGGGACCGGGCGGCGCTCGGGCTCAGGGTCGAGGGCTGAGGCGCGGCCAAGGGGTTGCGGCACGGGGGCGCGGGCGTATAGAGAGCGGGCCTGTTGCGCGGGGGACCGATCTGATGGCCGAAGCGAAGAAGCTCTTCATCAAGACCTACGGCTGCCAGATGAACGTCTATGACAGCGAGCGCATGGCCGAGGCGCTGGCCTCCGAAGGCTACGAGACCACGGACCGGCAGGAAGACGCGGACATGATCCTGCTGAACACCTGCCACATCCGCGAGAAGGCGGCCGAGAAGATGTATTCGGATCTGGGCCGGCTGCGTCCCCTGAAGGCGGCGAAGCCCGACCTGACCATCGGCGTCGCCGGTTGCGTGGCCCAGGCCGAAGGCGCCGAGATCCTCAGCCGCCAGCCGCTGGTCGATCTGGTGGTGGGGCCGCAGAGCTATCACCGGCTGCCCGGACTGGTCGCAGGTGCCCGGGCCGGGCGCAAGGCGGTGGACACCGAATTCCCCGACGAGGACAAGTTCGACCATCTGGCCGGGCGGGCGAAGGCACCGCGAGCGCCGGCCGCCTTCCTGACGGTGCAGGAGGGCTGCGACAAGTTCTGCGCCTTCTGCGTCGTGCCCTATACTCGCGGCGCCGAGGCCAGCCGCCCGGCGGCCCGGGTTCTGGCCGAAGCGCGCGAGCTGGTTTCGCGCGGCGTGCGCGAGATCACCCTGCTGGGCCAGAACGTGAATGCCTATCACGGCGAAGGCCCCGAAGGCGGCGACTGGGGCCTTGCCCGGCTGGTGCGCGAACTGGCGACGATCGACGGGCTGGCGCGGATCCGCTACACCACCTCGCACCCGAACGACATGGACGACGACCTGATCGCCGCCCATGGCGATTGCGCGAAGCTGATGCCGTTCCTGCATCTGCCGGTGCAGTCGGGATCGGACCGGATCCTGAAGGCGATGAACCGCAAGCACACCGCCGAGGCCTATCTGCGGCTGGTGGAACGGATCCGCGCGGCCCGGCCCGACATCCTGCTGTCGGGCGATTTCATCGTCGGCTTCCCCGGCGAGTCCGAGGCCGATTTCGCCGCGACGATGGATCTGATCCGCGCCACCGGCTATGGCCAGGCCTATTCCTTCCGCTATTCGCCGCGCCCCGGCACCCCGGCCGCCGAGAAGCCGCAAGTGGCGCAGGAGGTGGCCGAGGACCGGCTGCAGCGGCTGCAGGCGCTGATCAACGACCAGCAGGCGGCGGCCCAGGCGGCCATGGTCGGCCAGGAAGTCGGCGTGCTGTTCGAGAAGCCGGGCCGGATGCCGGGGCAGGTCACCGGCAAGTCGGACCACCTGCATGCGGTCTTTGCCGACGGACCCGAAAGCCTGATCGGACAGGTGGCCCGGGTGCGCATCGTGGAAAGCGCGCCCCATTCGCTCAGGGGCGCGCTGGTCGGCTGAGCCGGATCAGACCATTTCCGCCAGCCGGTCGAGAATGTGGCTCCACCCGGCGCGGTGGCCGTCGCGGCGCGCCTCGTCAAGGAACCGCCGCTGGGTCAGTTCTACCAGCGTGCCGCCCTCGGCTTCGGTAAAGGTCAGGCTGACCACGCTGCCATCGACCGAATACGGGCTCTCCCAGGTGAATTCCAGCCGCTCCGGGCGCCGGATGTCCCGGTAGACGCCCTTGTGCGGGATGTCGGTGTCGGTGCGCATCACGATCAGGAAGGCGCCGCCGACGCGGGGATCGGTCTCGATCCGGGGCACGGTCATGTCTGGCTTCCCGGCCATGAAGCGCGCCATCATCTTCGGGTCGAGCCAGGCGTCGAAGACCCGTTCGCGCGGGGCGGGGATCAGCCGCGAGACGGTCAGGGTCAGGTCGTCAAGGGTCATGTCGTTCATCGCTTTCTCCGGTTCTGGTGGGGTCGAGCAAGGCCGCTTCCAGCGCCTCGAGCCGGAGTTCCCAGATCGAGCGCAGGTCGCGGAACCACCGGTCGATCTCGCCCAGGGTCTCGGGGCAGAGCGCGATCCGGTGTTCGCGCCATTCCGTCCGCCGCGTGACCAGCCCCGCCGCCTCCAGCACCTTGATGTGCTTCGAGACGGCATTGAGGCTCAGGTCGAAATGCCGGGCCAGATCGGTCACGCGCTGGTCCCCGTG
>JBGAOK010000053.1:0-22855 GCA_044221805.1 Meridianimarinicoccus sp. | reverse complement strand
CCATGCCGCGAGGCATGCGGCAAAGGCACGACACGCCCTGTCCGGGTGGTGTCCCTCTCGACCTTGTCATCGGGGGAAGGCCTGCGGCACGCACCCGGTCGGGCGCAGCCCCGGATGCGCCGGGCAAACGGAAACAGCCGGCCCATGGCCGGCTGTCCCGTTCGGTCTGATCGTGCGGACTGGCGCGATCAGTTGGCCGAGGCCAGTTCCTTCGGCAGGCGGAACGTCCAGACCATGCCGCCCTGGTTCAGGTAGTTGACCTTCTTCGCGACCTCGCCGCCCCAGAGCGGCACCGCGCCGCCCCAGCCCGAGATGATCGCCACGTACTGCTCGCCGTCCTGTTCCCAGGTGACCGGCTGGCCGACGATGCCCGACCCGGTCTGGAACGACCACAGGGTGTCGCCGGTCTCGGCGTCGAGGGCGAGGAACTTGCCTTCCGGCGTGCCGGTGAACACCAGTCCGCCCGCGGTGGTCATCACGCCGCCCCAGAGCGGTGCGTTGTTCTTGTATTCCCACTTGATCTCGCCGGTGTTCGGGTCGATCGCCTTCAGGCTGCCGATGTGGTCCTCGAAGATCGGCTTGATGGTGAAGCCGGCACCCAGATAGGCGGCGCCCTTCTTGTACGAGATCGGCTCGTTCCAGATGTCCATGCCCCATTCGTTCGAGGGCACGTAGAACAGTTCGGTCTGCTGGCTGTATGCCATCGGCATCCAGTTCTTGCCGCCGAGGAAGGACGGCACGGCGAAGACCATCTCGCCCTTCTCGCCCTCGGCTGCCTTGGCCGGGTTGCCGGGCCGGTTTTCCTCGTTGTAGATCGGCCGGCCCTTTTCATCGATGCCCTTGGCCCAGGTGATGTTGCTCACGAAGGGCGTGGCGCTGACGAAGGCGCCGTCCTCGCGGTTGAGGACGTAGAAGAAGCCGTTCCGGTCGGCGGTGGCGAAGCGCTTGACGCCGGCCTTGTCGACGAAGGGAACCACTTCGTTCACGCCGTCGAAATCCCAGCCTTCGCGCGGCGTGGTCTGGAAGTGCCACTTGATCTCGCCGGTCTTCGGATCGATCCCGATCCGCGAGGCGGCATAGAGGTTGTCGCCGGTGCCGTCGTTCTTCTCTCCGGCATTGCGCAGCCAGCTGTTCCAGGGCGAGGGGTTGCCCGCGCCGAAGATCAGCGTGTCGGTGTCGGCATCATACGAGCCGCCCAGCCAGGTCGCGCCACCGCCGGTCTTCCACATGTCGCCCGGCCAGCTCGCGTTCAGCGTGCCGGTCATGGAGCTTTCCTTGCCGTTCAGCATGCCCATGTGACCTTCGATGGTCGGGCGCTTCCAGACCAGGTCGCCGGTCTCGGCGTCGAAGGCATAGACCGCACCGACCACCCCGAACTCGCCGCCCGAGTTGCCGACGATCACCTTGCCGTCCACGATCAGCGGCGCGGCGGTGTAGGAATAGCCTTCCTTGTAGTCCTCGATCTTCGCGCGCCAGACCACGTCGCCGGTCTTGCGGTTCAGCGCCACCAGACGGGCGTCCAGCGTGCCGAAATAGACGTTGTCGCCATAGATGGCGGCGCCGCGGTTGATCACGTCACAGCAGGGCAGGATGCCCTCGGGCAGCCGGGCATCGTACTGCCACAGTTCTTCGCCGGTCTTGATGTCGACCGCGTAGAGGCGCGAATACGATCCGGTGATGTACATGACGCCGTCATAGATCAGCGGCTGGCTTTCCTGGCCGCGCTGCTTCTCGCCGCCCAGGCTGAAAGCCCAGACCGGAACCAGCTTGTCGACGTTTTCCTTGTTCAGGGTGGTCAGCGGGCTGAACCGCTGCAGGTTCCGGCCCATGCCGTTGGTCAGGACGTTCTCGGTGCTGGCCTGATCGTTGGCGAGGTCCTGTTCGGTAACCTGGGCGTGGGCGCCCGACGCCAGAATAAGCCCGGCAACCGCCGCGGCGACGAAACGGTTCATGTAGTCCTCCCGATAAATAGACGTGCTGCGGGTGGTCCTCCCGCGACGTGCGGCCACTATCCGGAGACAGCGGCCGCTTCGGTATTGGCCAATGGTCGTACGACCTTCGCGGTTACGGCTTGGGGCTGGCCGGCAGGGTCTTCAGGTAGGCGAGGATGAAGTCCTGCACGGTCGGATCGGTGATGCCGACGTGGCGCATCTTGGTCCCCGGCATGAAGCCGTCGTTGTCCGCCATCCACGCCACCAGCGCGGCATCGGTCCAGACGATCCCGGACCCGGCCAGCGCTTCGGAATACTCGTAGCCCGGATAGGTTCCGGCCTTGCGCCCGACAACGCCTTCCAGCGGCGGGCCATAGCTGGCGTGATCGGCATCGACCGCATGGCAGCGCCGGCAGGTGCTGTCGAACAGCTGCTGGCCGGCGGCGATCTTGATGGTCTCGAAGGTTTCCTGCGCGGCCGCCGTCTGGGCAAGCGCCGCGAAGGCGAGGATGAGGGTTAGGCCTGGTCTTTTCATGGCTGCATCTCCTGGCTGCGTGACCCGAACGCTAGGCACACTAGCGCCGGGAGCGTTGACGCAGGTCAACGATTTCCCGTTTCGGTATCGTGCTTTAGTCGTAGACGCAGGAAGGATGCCGGGGTCCGGCGCGGCCCGCGCAGCGCGGGCCGGCGCAATCAGGTCGGCGTGGCGGCCGGGGCGGCGCCGGGCGCGGTCTTGCCCAGCTTCACCGAGGGCGGCAGTTCCACGTTGATCTCGAGGCTCGAGATCTCGTCGTGGCGTTCAAGCTTGATGTCGACCGCATCGCCGTCGATCTTCAGGTGCTTGCGGATCACCTCGAGGATGTCGCGCTGCAGGATCGGCAGCAGATCCGAGGCCGAGCAGTCGGCGCGCTCATGGGCGAGCAGGATCTGGAGCCGTTCCTTCGCGGTCTTGGCCGTGGTCGACTTGCGGGGGAGAAAGCTGAATCCGAACATGGTCACGCCGTCCGGCCCAGAAGCCGCTGGAAGAAGCTGGGTCGGCCGATGCCGTCGAACCGCATCTCGACCTGCTCGCCGAGCAGGCGGGCGACGGCATCCTCGTAGGCGCGCCCTGCCCCGGACTTCTCGTCGAACACCACCGGCATGCCGACGTTCGACGCCCGCAGCACCGAGGTACTTTCGGGGATGATCCCCAGAAGCGGGATGGCAAGGATCTCCAGCACGTCGTCCACCGTCATCATCTCGCCGCGCTGCACCCGCTGGGTGTCGTAGCGGGTGAGCAGCAGATGGGACTTCACCCCCTCGCCGCCGCCGGCCTCGGCCCGGTGGGTCTTGCTGTTCAGAAGCCCCAGCACCCGGTCGCTGTCGCGCACCGAGGACACTTCCGGGTTGGTCACCACGATCGCCTCGTCGGCGTAATACATCGCCAGATGCGCGCCCCGCTCGATGCCGGCCGGGCTGTCGCAGATGATGTAGTCGAATTCCTCGGCCAGTTCGTTCAGCACGGCCTCGACGCCCTCGCGGGTCAGCGCGTCCTTGTCGCGGGTCTGCGAGGTCGGCAGGATCGCCAGGTTTTCCAGCCGGCGGTCCTTGATCAGCGCCTGCTTCAGCTTCGCATCGCCCTGGATGACGTTGATGAAGTCGAAGACGACCCGGCGCTCGCACCCCATGATCATGTCGAGGTTGCGCAGGCCCACGTCGAAGTCGATCACGACGGTCTTCAGGCCCCTGAGCGCGAGGCCGGCGCTGATCGCGGCCGCGGATGTGGTCTTGCCCACACCGCCCTTGCCGGAAGTGACAACGATGATCTTGGCCACGGGATGCTCCTGAACTATGTGCTGGCGATCATTGCAGCGCCTCGACGACCAGCTTGTCGTCCTGAAGGAAAGCCTGCACGCGCTGCTTGCGGATGTCGGGGCCGAGATCCTCGCTGGTCCGGTAGAGCCCGGCGATGGCGAGAAGCTCGGCGTCAAGGTTCTGGCAGAAGATGCGCGCGGTCTCGTCGCCGTTGACCCCGGCAAGGGCCCGGCCGCGCAGCTGGCCGTAGACGTGGATGTTGCCGACCGCCACCAGTTCGGCGCCCGACCCGACCGAGGCGCAGACCACCAGGTCGCCGCGCTCGGCCACGATCTTCTGGCCCGACCGGACTGGCTCGGTGATCAGCCGGGTGCTGGGGGCAAGCGCCTTCGGCGTCGGCTCCGGCTTGGCGGCGGTCCGGGCGTTGGCGCGCTCGACCCGCTCCACCGGCGCGTCGCGCCCGGTGGGCAGCGCGATCAGCCCGGTCTCCAGCGCCGCCGCGGTCTGTTCGGCCGACCCGTTCTGGACCCCGAAGACCGACAGCTTGCGGTGGCGCAGGGCCGCGACGAAGCGCGCGATGTCCAGCTCGATCTCGGTGCCGGCGATCTGTTCAAGGTCGATCACCAGGGGCGCATTGGCAAAGAAATGCGGCATCTGCCGCATCTGGGCATCAAGCGCGTCATAGAACACCGCATCGGTCTCGCCCGACGGCCGCAGCGCGATCGCGGTGAAGAAACGGCCGCGAATCTGGTAGGGCTTGACCGACGTGAAGGACTCCACGCCAGTGTCCTGGGCTTGTGATGACTGCACGCTCAACCGATGCCTTTTATATGGGTGCTGCACGTGGCTCCGTGCAGACCTGCATTTTCATCGGATTCTATGCGTTCCTTGCGCCGAGGTCCACCGCAAATGCCCGGGCGGGCGTTCGGCCCGGCTGCTGGCTGCCGGTGGCGCTGCGTTTCGGGGCATCGGGGAAACGATCGGCGCGGATCGACGCTGCAGGCTGTACCGTGGCCGCCTCGTCGTCGGACCCGGGCACCATGACGCCGCGCAAGCCTGCGCGCCGAAGCCGCGCCGCCGCCGTTCGCGATCTGGCGCCGAATGGGAAGTGAACACCGAAGAAGTCCTGTACGAGCCGCAGCACGCGCAGTACGCCTGCTGCGAAACCGGGCGGAACGCCCCGGGCTGACCAGCCGACAGACCAGACAACGATGAGGACAGGGATGCAGACCTTGCGGACAGCGAAACGCCACCTGATCGCGGTGGCCTTGGGAATTGCGGCCGTCGCCACGGCCGCCCATGCCGACGAGGCCGACGCCCGGCAGATCGTCAAGGCGATGTCGGACTATCTTGGCGCCCAGCAACGGATTGCCTTCGACTACGACGCGACGCTCGACGTCGTCACCGCCGATGGAGAGAAGCTGGGCCTGGCCAGTTCCGGCGCCGCGACGCTGGAACGTCCGGACCATCTCTTCGCCACCCGGACCGGCGGCTTCGCCAATGTCGAGATGGTCTTCGACGGTCAGACCTTGACACTGGCCGGGCGCAACGCCGGGCTTTACACCCGGGTCAACCTGCCCGGCTCGGTCGATCAGCTTCTCGACCATCTCCAGAGCGACTACGGCCTTGTCCTGCCGGCGGCGGATCTGCTGCTCTCGGCCCCCTATGACGCGCTCATGGACGGCGTCATCGAGGCGAAGGACCTGGGCAGCGGCGTCATCGGCGGCGAGGAATGCGACCACCTCGCCTTCCGCAACGCCGAAGTCGACTGGCAGATCTGGATCGCCCGGGGCAAGGATCCCCATCCCTGCCGCTATGTCATCACCGCAAAGACAGTCGCCCAGGCGCCGCAATACACGCTCGACGTGCACAACTGGCGCGCCGGCGACCAGGTCGCGGCAACCGACTTCACCTTCCAGCCCAACGGCGCGAGCGAGGTGGATCTGTCCGCGATCGCGGCCGAAATCGCCGACCTGCCGCCGCACTTCACCAAGGGAGACGCTCAATGACCCTGCGCAAGCGCATCACCACCGCCATCCTCGCCATCGTTCTGGCCACGGCCGGGCTCGAGGGCGCGGGCTGGCTCGGCCTGCCCGGCTTCGAGGACGGTGCGGTGCCCCGCGCCGAGGCGGTGGTCGGGCGTCCGCTGACACCGGTCAGCGTCGCCGGCGTCGGGCGACGGACCACCCGGCGGTGCGTGACCGGCGTCTACGACTGCTGACGCTACGGCCGGCCCGGCTCGGGCCGGCGCGTCCGGCCCCGGGTTGGTCGTTCCAGATCCGCGGCCTGTGCGAGTCCGGACGTTCCGGACCCGGTCCGGGCGCTACCTGGCGCGTTCCAGCATCCCGAACAGGTCGCGGGGGTCGTCCGGGTCGGCGAGCATGTCCAGAAGCACATGCGGCGCGCCCTTGCGGACCCGGTCGTGGACATAGCGCAGGGCCGAGAAATCCTCGATGGCGAAGCCCACGCTGTCGAACAGGGTGATCTCGCGCGCGTCGCGGCGGCCGGTGGCCTCGCCGGTCAGCACCTGCCAGACCTCGGTCACCGGGTGGTCGGGGGCGAGCTGCTGGATCTCGCCCTCGATCCGGGTCTGGGGGGTGTATTCCACGAAGATCGACGCGCGCTTCAGGATGTCGGCGTGCAGTTCGGTCTTGCCCGGGCAGTCGCCGCCGATCGCGTTGATGTGGACCCCGGCGCCGACCATGTTGTCGGTCAGGATCGTCGCCAGGAGCTTGTCGGCGGTGCAGGTGGTGATGATCTCGGCCCCCAGCACGCAATCCTCGGCGCTGGTGCTTGTCACCACCTCGAAGCCGCGGGCGGCGAGGTTCTCGGCCGCCTTGCGGGTCGCCTTCGGGTCGACGTCGAACAGCCGGACCCGGTTGATGCCGCAGAGCGCCCGGAAGGCCAGCGCCTGGAATTCGCACTGGGCGCCGTTGCCGATCATCGCCATCACCTCGGCCCCGGCGGGCGCCAGGGCGCGGCCGACCAGTGCCGAGGTGGCGGCGGTCCTCAGCGCGGTCAGCAGGGTCATCTCGGTCAGCAGCAGCGGATAGCCGGTGGCGACCGAGGACAGCACCCCGAAGGCGGTCACGGTCTGGTAGCCCTCGCGCATGTTCTTCGGGTGGCCGTTCACATACTTGAAGCCATAGTTCTCGGCATCGGCGGTCGGCATCAGCTCGATCACGCCGTCACGGGAATGGCTCGCCACCCGCGGGGTCTTGTCGAATTCGGGCCAGCGGCCGAAGTCGCGCTCGATATAGGCGGCAAGGTCGGTCAGCACCGCCTCAATGCCGGCCTCGTTGACCAGACGCATCATGTCCTGGACCGAGACGAAGGGCACCATGGCCAGCGCCGAGGGCGCGAGCTTGGCGGTGAAGGCGGCGGGCAGGATCATCTCGTTCATGGCTTCAGCTTCCGGTCTTCTGGAGCGCGGCGCGGGGCGGCAGCATCCGTGTGGCAAGGTCGCGCATCATCGCCGCGCTGCGTCCGTCGGGATCGAGCCGCGGGTTCAGCTCCACGAGATCGAGCGAGGTCACCAGCCCGCTGTCGCCGATCAGCCCGGCGATGCTGCGGGCCTGGTCCCCGGTGGCGCCGTCGGGAACCGTGGTGCCGACCCCGGGCGCCAGCGCGGGGTCGAGGAAATCGACGTCGAAACTCACATGCAGATGGCCGCCTTCCCGCCCGACCCGGGCCAGGAAGCGGGCCAGCGGCGCGGCCACGCCGGTTTCGTCCAGTTCCGCCATCGGATGGGCGTCGATCCCCAGCGCGGCCAGACGCGCCGCCTCGGCCCCGTCGATCGAGCGCAGCCCCAGCATGCAGACATTGGCCGGCGCCACCGGGGCGGCGATCACCGGAAACGCCCCGAACCCGCCCAGCCCCATGAAATAGGCCGCCGGCGTGCCGTGCAGGTTGCCGCTGCGGGTGGTCTCGAGGCTGTGCAGGTCGGGATGGGCATCGAGCCACAGCACGAAGAACGGCCGCCCCGCTTCGCGCGCCCTCAGCGCCATCGCCGGGATCGTCGCGGCCGAGATCGAATGGTCGCCGCCCAGGAACACCGGCAGGGCATGGCGCCGCCCGGCGTCCAGCGCCGCCGCACCCAGGCCGCGGATCATCCCCACGGTTTCGGGCAGGTGGCGGATCGCCGGGTTCGGGTGGCGCACCGCCGGTGCCGGCGCCGGGCTCACGTCGCCAAGGTCGGCGACCCGCCAGCCGGCGTCCTTCAGGGCCTCGGCAAGGCCGGCATCGCGATAGGCGGCGGGACCGAGGTCGCACCCGGCGACCCCTGCCCCCGTCCCGATCGGTGCGCCCAGAAGGCAGCAGCTGTCCGGATGTCTCACGGGATTCCCTTCAAGATCAGGCATGGAAGATATGTCAGCATGGTGTACCTGCTGCTTCACAGTTAGAAGGGCCATCTTGAACATTGATCGGGTCATATCCTACATGATGACCACCTGATCCTTACAGACTGCCGAGTCGCCATGGCCGAACTCACCGATACCGACCGACGCATCCTCGCCGCGCTGACCGAAGACGCGCGGGTACCGGTGAAGGTTCTGGCCGATCGGCTGGGCCTGTCGCGCACCACCGTCGCTGCGCGGCTGGACCGGCTGATCGGCGAAGGCATCATTCGCAAGTTCACCATCCTCACCCGCAGCGCCGAACAGGCCGGGGTGCGGGCGATGATGGCGGTTGAGCTTCAGGGCAGCCTGTCGCGGCAGGTGATCCGCGCCATGGGCGCCATCCCCGAGGTGACCTCGCTGCATTCCACCAACGGCGCCTGGGACCTGGTGGCCGAGATCCGCGCCGCGGATCTGCGCGACTTCGACCGCGTGCTGCGGGCGATCCGGGAGATTCCGGGCGTGCTGAACAGCGAGACGAGCATCCTGCTCGACTCGGTGCTCTGAGGCGGCAGCAGACCCGCCGGCGTGGCCGGACTCAGTCGCCCAGCAGCTTCCCGGTGCGTTCCGGCAGCGGCGTCTCGCCGGCGATCTTGCCGATCACCTTGCCCGCCCAGGCATAGGGCTGGTCGTGCCGGGCGAACAGCAGCCCGTCGGTATGCGCCAGCACGTCGGTGCTGTCGCCCAGAGGGTCGACGATGCTGGCGACCACCTCGCCGGCGCGGACCGTGTCGCCCAGCCGGGCATGATAGATCACCACGCCCTCGACCGGCGCGATCAGCTGCTGCATCGCGTCGAGCGGTGTCGCCTCGCACAAGAGCCGCGGCAGCGATCCGGCGTTGCCGGCCACAAGGCCGCGGCGGCGCAGGAAGTTCAGGATTGCCCGCGCGTCGTCGCGCACCAGCCGTTCGTCCACGTCGTTGTTCGACCTGAGTTCCAGCGTCGCCGCCAGGCAGGCGGGCGGGATCGGCGTGTCGGGCAAGGCCTCGGCCAGCGCCCACCACGGGCCCGAGCAGGCCTCGTCGAACGGGTTGCCGCCCGACAGGGCGCAGAGCAGCACCGCGCGGGCGTCGATCTCGGCCGCCAGATCCTCGGCCTCGGGCCAGAGCGCGGTGCCGGTATACATGTGCACCATCGCTTCGTTGTCGGCGTGCAGGTCCAGCACGAAATCGGCGTCATGGGCCAGACCCAGGAGCGCGTGGCGCAGGCCGTCCACTTCGCCCTGCGGCACCAGCCCGGCCAGCGCCTGCCCCATGGCGGCGCGGATCGTCGCCACATTGGCCCCGGCATCGCCGCCGAGCTGGCCGTTCAGCGACCATTGCACCAGGGCGGCAAGATCGGGATAGCCGCGGTTGAAGTTCTGCCCGCTCCAGCTGTCGAACCGGCCCTGCAGGAAGCCGTTGGCGTGCTGCGACAGGCCGATCGGGTTCGCCACCGGCACCACCACGACCTCGCCCAGGATCTCGCCCCGCGCGGCCGCGTCCTCAAGCTGTGCCGCCAGTTCGCGCAGGACCAGCATCCCGGGCAGTTCGTCGGCATGAAGCCCGGCCTGCAGGTAGGCCTTGGGCCGTGCCCCCGGGGTGCCGAAGCGCAGCACCGTCAGCGACCGGCTGAGGCCCGACGGGCCGGACGGCAGCATATGCGTGTCGCGGGACATCGGCGAGGGTGCGACCTCAGAGGTCGTCGCGGTCGGGCTCTGGGCCGGGTCGAGCTGTTCCAAGGGGCTATCCGCCTGCGCTGGAGGGGGGCGATCGTTGCCGCCGGTGTGCCGCGCCGAGGTCCGCCCGGTCAAGGCCCCGATCGCGGCCCCGGCCGCCCGGGGCCGATGACCCTGAGGAAGATCTTTCGCAAGCCCTTCCCGAAACCGATGGACGGAGATAGCAATGACGCAAGTTTTGTCACGGCATCGCCGATGCCAACCGCGGGGGACCTGCATGCAGATCGTCAAGACTTCGGTTTACGTCGGGCCGAACATCTATTCGAAAGAGCCGCTGATCCGGCTCAGTGTCGATCTGCATCGCCGCGCTGGCGTGCCCGTGCGTGACTTCGCCGACGTCCTGATCGACCCGCTGCTCGGCTATGTGCCGTCGCTGGCCAAGATGGTCGCCGAGAACGGCGAGAACCTGATCGAACGCGCGCGCACCGCGCCGGACTGCGATCTGGGCGAGTTGATGGCCCATGTGGCGCTTGCCTTGCAGAATCAGGCCGGCGCGCCCGGGACCATCGCGTTCTCGCGCCCCGCCCGGCACCCCGACGAGGTCGAGGTGCTGGTCGGCTACGAATCCGAGGAGATCGGCCTGCAGGCCGGCGAAGTGGCCCGCGACCTGATCCTCGACCTGATCGCGCCGGACGAGGACTCCGGGCCCGAGCAGACCGAAGAGATGCTGGACGACTTCATGTATTTCGCCTCGCGCCGGTCGCTGGGACCGTCGGCGCTGGCGCTGGTCCATGCCGCCGAAGCGCGCGACATCCCCTGGGTCCGGCTGAACGATGCCAGCCTGATCCAGGTCGGCCAGGGCAAGTACCAGAAGCGGATCGAGGCGGCGCTGACCAGCCAGACCTCGCACATCGCGGTCGAGATCGCGGCCGACAAGGAACTCTGCACCCGGCTGCTGAAGGATCTGGGCCTGCCGGTGCCGGAACAGAAATACGTCCGCGACCCGCAGGACTGCGCCGAGGTCGCCGCGATGATCGGCTATCCGGTGGTGATCAAGCCGGTCGACGGCAACCATGGCCGCGGCGTCGTTGTGAACGTGATGAGCGACGAGGAGGCCGAGGAAGCCTTCCTGATCGCCGAGAAGGAAGGCTCGGGCGTGGTCGTGGAAAGCATGATCATGGGCGACGACCATCGGCTGCTGGTGGTCAACGGCAAGCTGGTCGCCGCGGCCAAGCGGATGCCCGGTCATGTGATCGGCGATGGCAGCCGCACCGTTGCCGAACTGGTCGAGATCGTGAACGCCGACCCGCGCCGCGGCAAGGGCCACGAGAACATGCTGACCCGGCTGGAACTGGACGAGGCCGCCGACCGGATGCTGGCCCAGAAGGGATATACCTACGAGACCGTCCCGGCCGCGGGCGAGGTCGTGTTCCTGCGCAAGACCGCGAACCTGTCCACCGGCGGCACCGCGATCGACGTGACCGACGAGATCCATCCCGACAACCGGCTGATGGCCGAACGGGCGATCCGTGCCGTCGGTCTCGACATCGGCGGGGTCGACTTCCTGACCACCGACATCACCCAGAGCTTCCGCGAGACCGGCGGCGCGATCTGCGAGATCAACGCCGGCCCCGGCATGCGGATGCACATCGCGCCTTCCGAAGGCCAGGGCCGCGACGTGGGCGGCGCGGTCATGGACATGCTGTTCCCGGAAGGCACGCCCAGCCGGATCCCGATCGCGGCGCTGACCGGGACCAACGGCAAGACCACCACGGCGCGGATGCTGGCGCATGTCCTCAAGATGGCTGGCTTCACCGTCGGGCAGACCTCGACCGACGCGGTCTATGTGGACGGCAACGTCACCGTGAAGGGCGACATGACCGGCCCGACCGCGGCCTCGATGGTGCTGCGCGACCCGACCGTGGACATGGCGGTGCTGGAGACCGCCCGCGGCGGTATCGTCCGCGCCGGTCTCGGCTACCGCTACTGCGACGTCGGCGCGGTGCTGAACGTGACCTCGGACCATCTCGGTCTGGGCGGCGTCGACTCGGTGGACGAACTGGCCGAGGTCAAGCGGATCGTGGTCGAGGTCGCCCGGGACACCGCGGTGCTGAATGCCGACGATCTCCAGACCCTGAAGATGGCCGACCACACCCAGGCGAAGCACATCTGCTATGTCACGCGGAACCCGGACAATGCGCTGGTGCGCGAGCACATCAAGTTCGGCAAGCGCGCGGTGGTGCTGGAGCAGGGCCTGAACGGCGGCCAGATCGTGATCTATGACCGCGGCCACCAGATCCCGCTGATATGGACCCACCTGATCCCGGCGACGCTGGAAGGCAAGGCGCTGCACAACGTCGAGAACGCCATGTTCGATGAACGTCTTCGACGAGCACGGCTTCCGGGTGATCCTCGACTACGGGCACAACGAGGCCGCGGTCGGCGCCATGGTCGATCTGGTCGACCGGCTGAAGCCGATGGGCAAGCGCATCGTCTGCGTCACCTGCCCCGGCGATCGGCGCGACGAGGACGTGCGCGCCATCGCCAACAAGGTCGCCGGGCGGTTCGACACCTATATCTGCCACAGCGACGACAACCCGCGCGGCCGCACGCCCGAGGAAGTGCCCGAGATGATCCGGGCCGAGCTTCTGGCTGCCGGCGTGCCCGAAGCGGCGATCCTGGTGGTGCCGTCCGAGGAAGAATCGGTCGAAACCGCCCTGACCATGGCCCGGCCGAACGATCTGGTGCTGATCTTCTGCGACGGCATCACCCGTTGCTGGAAGAAGATCATCTACTTCCAGCCGGTGGAACCGCCGCGCCCGGTGGCGGCGGTGGACCGCATCGCGGCCGAAGGCTTCGACGTGCCGGCCGGCTACAAGCTTCACAGCGACGACCGTGGAGTCCGCATCGTGCCGGCAGCCTGATCGGAGCGCAGATTTTCCATGGTAAGGACCCCCTCCCGCGCGGCCCTGAAAGCCGAACGGGGCAGACGGCTTGCAGTGGTCGGCGGGCGGCTGGAAGACGACAATGCGGCGATCTACGCCGAGATGCACCGCCTGTCGGGCGGCCGCATCCTGGTGTTCCCCACCGCGTCGTCCGAACCCGTCGAGGTCGGCGAGGAGTCCCTCGCCGTCTTCCGGGCGCATGGCTTCGAGGCCGAGGTCGCCCGGCTGCATGGCGGCCGGAAGGGACAGCGGGCCGCCGACCCGGAACTGATCGCGCAGATCCACCGGGTCGGCCATTTCTACTTCACCGGCGGTGACCAGGCGAAGATCCTCGCCGCGCTGCTGCCCGGCGGCCAGCCCAGCCCGGCCCTGACAGCGATCCGCGCCGCCCATGACAAGGGTGGCCTGCTGGCCGGGTCGAGCGCCGGCGCAGCGATGATGTCGGACCCGATGCTGCAGGGCGGCACCTCGCTCGAGGCACTGGTCCATGGGGTGACCGAGAACCCGGCCGATCTGGGCCTGCTGCTGGGGACTGGGCTGGGCTTCTTCCCCTTCGGCATGGTCGACCAGCATTTCATCAAGCGCGGCCGGCTGGGCCGGCTGGTGGTGGCGATGCACTGGGCCGGGATCCCGCTGGGCTTCGGCATCGACGAGAACACCGCGCTGATCGTCGAAGGGGCGGCCGGCAAGATCGTCGGCGAGTACGGCGCCATGGTGGTCGACCTGCGGACCATGCAGACCGACCGGAACGAACGCATCTTCCAGGACTTCAGCCTCAGCTATCTGGACCACGGCGACGCCATCGACCTGCGGACGCGCAAGGTCTTTCCCGGCGAAGGCAAGCGCAAGGTCCTGAAGAAGGACATCACCTATCGCGCGCGGCTGCGCTCGCGCCGGAACGCCTTCGGGGCCTATTCGCTGTACGACCTGATCGCCCGGCTGGTGCTGGGCGATCCGAAGGCCTATCCCGACGACAAGCTCGAAGCCTTCGACGCCAAGAGCGGTTCGAACGTCACGGTGATGCTGGAGCGGTCAAAGAATACCCGCTGCCTGATCGCAACGCCGGAGTCTGGCCTGCGCATGAGCGCGCTGGAATTCCGCACCACGATCAACGTCGAGACCCTGAGCGCCACCCGGATCGCTGCCCGGCTGGGCCGCAACTCGCGCACCTACGGGATGGATCCCAGCCCCGAGGCTGCGATGATCCTGCTGGGGTCCTCGCCGCTGAACGCCAAGGCCGAGATGCTGGCGGGCACGCTGCCGCTGCTGGGCAAGGGGCCGGTGGGCGTGCTGGCCGCGGCCTCGTCCGAACCGGCCGAAACCGCCCGCGAACACATCGCCCTGCTGGCCCGCCACGGGATTGAGGCGGTCGATCTGGGCGTGACCATCGACACGGTCGAATACACCGCCCACGACACCGAATTCCTCGACAGCATCGCCGGGATGAGCGGCATCCTTTTGTGCGGCGGCAACCAGATCCGGCTGGTCGAGACCCTGCTGCACCGGGGCGAGGAAAGCGCGCTGCTGCGCGCCATCGCCCGGGCCCATGCCAACGGCACGCCGCTGATCGCGGCCAGCGGCGCGGCATCGGCCCTGTCCGGCGTGATGATCGCCGGCGGCTCGACCTATGAGGCGCTGCGCTATGGCGTGTCCTCGGACGTGGGCCATCAGGGCCTGGCGATCCAGGAAGGCATCGGGCTGTTCGCCAGCGGCATCATCGACCAGAACCTGTTGCACCACGACCGGCTCGGCCGCCTCGTGGTGGCCTGCGCCGAGGAAAGCGAACGCTTCGGCGTCGGCGTTTTCGAGAACAGCGCGGTCATCGCCACCCATGCCGGCACCCGGCTGCAGGCGGCGGGGCGCACCGGATTTGTGCTCATCGAGATCGACCTGACCAAACTGGTGCTGCAGAGCGACAGCTTCGTCGCCAACGGGATCAGCCTCAGGGTCCTCGGTCCCGGCGACGTCGTCGACCTGACGACCGGCATCGTCACCCGGATCAACCCGATCGAAGCCAGCGCGGCAGTGCTCGACAAGATGGTCAGGGGACTGGCGTCGGAGGCCAAGGCCGCGGTGTCCAGCGAGATGGCCCGCAGTCTCGGCGTGGTGCTGCGGCCGGGCGAGGTCGAGGGCGCGACCGCCTGGCTCGACCTGGAGTGCCCACGGGACGATTGCGCCTGAACCTGTGACAAGATCGGCGCGCGCACCCAGGCGGTGCGCGACTGGGACTTCTCCTGCGAAATTCTCTCGCGCGAGCGGCGGGTGCGCGTGTCGACCTGACGCGGCTCAGCGGGCCTGAGTGATATAGCGGTTGTAGCGCGCCTCGAGGATCTCGAACACCTTGGTGATCACCAGGGTCAGCAGGTAATAGACCACCCCGGCGATCGCGAAGACCTCGATCGGCTGGTAGGTGTTCGACGCCGCCAGACGCGAGGCGCCGGTCAGTTCCATCAGCGTGATGGTCGAGGCCAGCGAGGTGCCCTTCAGCAGAATGATGACCTCGTTCGAATAGGCCGGAAGGCAGATCGAGAACGCCCGAGGCAGGATCACCAGGCGATAGCAGGTGAGCATCGACATGCCGCAGGCGCGCGCCGCCTCGATCTCGCCCTTCGGCACGGCGAGGATCCCGCCCCGGACGATCTCGCCCGAATAGGCGGCGGTGTTCAGCACGAAGGTCAGCAGGGCGCAGACATAGGGTTCGCGCAGCAGCGGCCACAGGAACGAATCCCGCACCGCGGTGAACTGGCCGAGGCCGTAGTAGACCAGGAACAGCTGCACCAGCAGCGGCGTGCCGCGGAAGAACAGCGAATAGGCCGAGGCGAGCCAGGCGATGATCGGGTTCGGCGACAATCGCGCCAGCGCCACCGGCACCGCCAGCAGGAAGCCGAGGATGGCGCAGATTACCACCAGTTGCAGCGTCAGCCAGGTGCCTTCCAGGAAGTCCGGCCAGTATTCGGAAAGGATGTCGAGAAAGACCTGCACCTCAGCGCGCCCCCGCCATGCCGCGGCTCGCGCGCTTCTCAAGCCGGGCGATGACCAGCATCGAGACCAGCGTGATGAGCAGGAAGATCAGCGAGGCAGCCAGATAGAAAGTGAAGGGCTCGCGGGTGGATTGGGCGGCCTGGCTCGACTTCCGCATCAGGTCGTCAAGGCCGACGACCGAAACCAGCGCGGTATCCTTGACCGAGCCCTGCCAGAGGTTGCCGAGACCGGGAATGGCGACCCGCCAGATCTGCGGCAACTGGATGTAGCGGAAGGTCTTCCACGCGCTGAAGCCATAGGCGCGGCCGGCTTCGCTCTGGCCCTTGGGCACCGACTGGAACGCGGCGCGGAAGGTTTCCGAGGCATAGGCGCCGAAGATCAGCGACAGCGCGGTCAGGCCGGCGGCGAAGGGGCTGACCTCGATCGCGCCACCCGGGATGATTGCGGACAGCACCTGCGTGCCGCCGAAATAGATCACCAGAAGGACCAGGAATTCCGGGATCCCGCGCATGAAGTTGGTGAAGGCATAGGCCGGTCGGCGGAGCCATCCGTTCTTCGACAGCTTGGCCATGGCCAGCAGCATGCCAAGCGCAAGGCCCACCACCACCGTACTGACCGCCAGCTTCAGCGTGATCCAGAGCCCCTGCAGCAGCAGCGGCAAGTATTCGATCAGGGAATCCATCTCGCCCCTCGCGCGTCACCCGACGGGCCGTTGCCGGCCCGCCGGAACCGAAGTCACTTCGGGGAAATATCCGAAGCCATGTATTTCTTGTTGATCGTGGCGTACTCGCCCGAAGCAATGACCGCGGCCAGCGCCGCCTCGAACTTCTCCTTCAGCGCGGTGTCGCCCTTGCCCAGACCGATGCCGGCGCCTTCGCCGAGGATCGGGTCATAGACCGCCTCGCCCACGACCGCATAGCCGGCGCCTTCCTTGGTGACGAGGAACTCCTCGATCACCACCGAATCCGCGAACACCAGGTCGATCCGGCCGCTGACCAGGTCGAGCGTCGCCGCGTCGATGGTGTCGTAATACTGGATCCGCGCCTTCGGCAGCTTGGCCTTGACGTAGTCCGCCATGGTGGTGCCGCGCTGCACGCCGATGGTCTTGCGCCGCAGCGCATCCTCGGACAGTTCCAGACCGGACTCCTTGGCGCCGATGAACAGGCCCGGGGTCACGTAATAGGGTCCCGCGAAGTCGATCGCCTTCAGCCGGTCCTCGGTGATGAACATCGAGGCGATGATGGCATCGATCTTCTTCGCGTTCAGCGCCGGGATCAGGCCGTCAAAGCTCTGGTTCGAGATCGAGCATTCCACGGCCATCTGCTTGCACAGGGCATAGGTCAGGTCGACGTCGAAACCGGTCAGTTCGCCCGACGGCAGCACATAGGCGAAGGGCTTGTAGGACGCCTCGGTGCCGATCACCAGCTTGTCCTGGGCCATGGCCGGCAGCGCGGCGGCGACGGCCGCGGCGGCGATGACAGTCTTGAGTAAGTTCATCATCGTTTCGTCCCTGTCTTGGGTCTCCGGTCCCTAGCGGCCGGAGTTCTGCGAGGAAGTTTACTTGAGGCTGCCCGACAGGAACTGCCGGAAGCGTTCGGAATTCGGGCTGGCAAGCAGCGCGCGGGGTTCGCCTTCGTCCTCGACCAGGCCCTGGTGCAGGAACATGACCTTGTTCGCGGCCTCGCGGGCGAAGCCGATCTCGTGGGTCACCACCAGCATGGTGCGCCCTTCCTCGGCCAGCGACCGCATCACCCGCAGCACCTCGTTCACCAGTTCCGGGTCCAGCGCCGAGGTCGGTTCGTCGAACAGCATCACCTCGGGGTCCATCGCCAGCGCCCGGGCGATCGCCACCCGCTGCTGCTGGCCGCCGGACAGCTGGCTGGGGTAGTGCTCGCGCTTGTCGGCAACGCCGACCTTCGCCAGCATCGCCTCGGCCTTCTCGACCGCCTCGGCCTTGCTGCGGCCAAGGACGTGGATCTGGCCGGCGGTGACGTTGTCGAGCACGGTCATGTGCTGCCACAGGTTGAACTGCTGGAACACCATCGCCAGCTTCGAGCGGATCCGGTCGACCTGCTTCATGCTGGCCGGCGCCGGCTCGCCGCGCCGGGTGGTCATCTCGATCAGCTCGCCCTTGACCTTGACCTGGCCCGAGGTCGGGGTTTCGAGAAGGTTGATACAGCGCAGGAAGGTCGACTTGCCCGACCCCGAGGAACCCAGGATCGCCACCACGTCATGGTCATGGGCCTTGAGCGAAATGCCTTTCAGGACCTGGTGGGTCCCGTAAGTCTTGTGCAGGTCGTTGACTTCAAGGGCCAGTCCCGGCCCGTTTGTCCCGTTCGCGCCCGGATTTGCCATCTTCGCCACACTTGCCTTCGCCTTGCGGTCCCCGAACCCGTCACGTCCCGGGTCACGGCCTGCTTCTAGCCTGCCGCCGCAGTCCCCATCGGATCGCACTAGAAGTCAATTCGCCATGGCGGTCCAGTCTTTTGCGCGATGGCTCGCGGCCGACGCAGCACGCCAGCGCGACACCATGGGCGGGTGCCGGATGGCCGGTTCGCGAGGCGTCGCAAGATTCGGCAGCGGCACCCGGTCGGCCGCGGTTTCCGCCCGCGCGGCAGGCGCAGGCGGTCTGGCCTACGGCCCCCGGACCTGCCCGTCGACTTGTCGGGTCCATGGGACGGGGCGCGATGCCGCAGCCGATCCACGTCCCGGGGCTCAGTCCGGGCTTGTTGTATCGTTACCTATGAATATATGAAGATGGCAATCGGCGGTCGAACGGACTCCGTCCGCCGCGCCACTCTTTCAGGAGGAATCTCCATGTCGCTTGACCGTACCGTCCTTGCCTTCGCCGGGTCCATGGTGCTTCTGTCGGTGGCCCTGACGCTTTGGGTGTCACCGTGGTTCGTGCTGCTGACCGTGTTCGTCGGCCTGAATCAGATCCAGTCCGCCTTCACCGGCTTCTGTCCCGCCGCCATGGTGTTCCGCCGTCTGGGCGTGAAGCCCGGCACCGCGTTCTGAGCATGGTCCGGTTGTTCGTCCTGGCAGGGCTGGTCGCGGCGGCGCCGGCGCTTGCGGATACGATGGTTCTGGCGCCGAGCCCGCTCACCGAGTGGAAAGCGGTCTATGGCACCGTGTCCCCGCGCACCGAGATCGCGGCGCGGGCGCGGATCGGCGGCACCGTCGTCGAGCTTCTGGTCAGCGAGGGCGACAGCGTCACCGCGGGCCAGCGCATCGCCACCATCCGCGACGACAAGCTGGGCTTCCAGATCGCGGCCATCGACGCCCAGATCGCCGCCCTCAAGGCGCAGCTCGGCACCGCCGAGACCGAGCTGACCCGGGGCGAGGCGCTGATCCAGCGCGGCGTCGCCACCGCCCAGCAGGTCGACCAGCTGCGCACCGCAGTCGACGTGACCCGCGGCCAGATCGCGGCGGCCGAGGCCGAGCGCGAGGTGGTGGTGCAGCAATCCGCGGAAGGCGACGTGCTGGCCCCCGAGGATGGTCGCGTGCTGGCGGTGCCAGTGACCCGCAACGCCGTGGTGCTGGCCGGCGAGCGGGTGGCCACCATCGGCAGCGGCGGGTTGTTCCTGCGCCTGTCGGTGCCTGAGCGCCACGCCGCGATGCTGGTGGAAGGCGCGCCGATCCGCGTCGGCACCGGCGACGGCGCGACCGAGGGCCGGCTGGCCAAGGTCTATCCCGAGATCGCCGGCGGCCGCGTCACCGCCGATGTCGAAGTTACCGGCCTGCCCACAGGCTTCGTCAACGCACGCCTGCCGGTCGAGCTTCCGGTGGGCGAACGCCAGGCCCTGCTGGTGCCAGCGGCCGCCGTCGCCACCCGGTCGGGCATCGACTTCGTGACCGTTATGGAAGGCGGCGCCGAAGTGGCCCGCGCCGTGGTCACCGGCGAGACCGCCGGCGACCGGGTCGAGGTGCTGACCGGCCTCCGCGCTGGCGACGAGGTGGTCCTGCCATGAGCGACGAGATCCGGCTCGGCCTTGCCGGGCGCCTGACCCGGGCGACCATCGCCTCGCCCCTGACGCCCTTGCTGCTGATCGCGGCCTTCGCCTTCGGCCTGATCGCGCTGGTCTCGCTGCCGCGCGAGGAGGAGCCGCAGATCTCGGTCCCCATGGTCGACGTCATCCTGCGCGCCGACGGGCTGAAGGCCGAGGACGCGGTGAAGCTGGTCACCGAACCGCTGGAGACCATCGTGAAGGCGATCGGCGGGGTCGAGCACGTCTATTCCCAGACCGCCGACGACCGGGTGATGGTCACCGCCCGGTTCGAGGTCGGCACGCCCTCGGATGCGGCGATCCTGCGCGTCCACGAGAAGCTTCGCGCCAACATGGACCGGATCCCGGTCGGCATTCCCGAGCCGCTGATCGTCGGGCGCGGCATCGACGACGTGGCGATCCTGTCGCTGACCCTGTCCCCTGCCCCCGGCGCCGCCGGTCGCATCACCGCCAACGACCTGACGCGGATCGCGCGCGAACTGCGCTCCGAGGTCGCCAAGGTGCCCGATGTGGGCCTGACCTATCTGGTGGGCGAGACCGGCGAGATGATCCGCATCGCCCCCGACCCGGACCGGCTGGCGCTCTATGGCGTCACGCTGCAGCAACTGGCCGGCAAGGTCGAGGGCGCCAACCGCGCCTTCCCGGCCGGCACCCTGCGCCATCAGGGCAGCCAGATCGGCCTGACCGCGGGCGAGACCCTGCGCAGCCCCGAGGCGATCGGCAACCTGCTGATCACCAGCCGGGACGGCCGCCCGGTCTATGTCCGGGATCTGGCCGAGATCGGCTTCGCGGCGCAGTCGGGCGAGCTGATGGTCTCGACCCTTGCCCCCGGTGCCGAACGGGTGCCGGCGGTGACGCTGGCCGTGGCCAAGCGCGCCGGCGCCAATGCCGTCAGCGTCGCCGAGGCGATCCTGCACCGGGTCGAAGGGCTGGAAGGCCGGCTCATCCCCGCCGATGTCGCGGTCGAGGTCACCCGCAACTATGGCGAGACCGCGAACGAGAAGGCGAACGAGCTCCTGTATCACCTCGGCCTTGCCACGGTGTCGATCATCGCGCTGGTGATGGTGTCGATCGGCTGGCGCGAGGCGGTGGTGGTTGCCGTGGTGATCCCGGTGACGATCCTGCTGACGCTGTTTGCCTCCTGGCTGATGGGCTATACCCTGAACCGGGTCTCGCTCTTCGCGCTGATCTTCTCGATCGGGATCCTGGTCGACGACGCCATCGTGGTGATCGAGAACATCGCCCGGCACTGGGGCATGGGCGGCGCCCGCGACCGGCGCGAGACCGCGATCGAGGCGGTGGCCGAGGTCGGCAACCCGACCATCGTCGCCACCCTGACCGTGGTCGCGGCGCTGCTGCCGATGCTGTTCGTCTCGGGGATGATGGGTCCCTACATGAGCCCGATCCCCGCCAATGCCTCGGCGGCGATGATCTTTTCCTTCTTCGTGGCGGTCACCGTCACGCCCTGGCTGATGCTGCGCATCGCCGGCCGGGCCCCGGTGACGCACGACGCCCATGGCCATGGCGGCGGCGGCGCGCTGGGGCGGGCCTATCGCGCGGTGGCGACGCCGCTCTTGGCCACGAAGGCGCGCAGCTGGCTGTTCCTGGGCGTGGTCGGTGCGCTGACCATCGGCTCGCTGGGGCTGTTCTATACCAAGGCGGTGACGGTCAAGCTGCTGCCCTTCGACAACAAGTCGGAGCTGCAGGTGGTCATCGACCTGCCCGAAGGCGCCGCGCTGGAGACCACCGATGCGGTGGCACAGGCGGTGGCGCGGACCGTGCTGGATCTGCCCGAGGTGAAGTCGGTGCAGGTTCATGCCGGCACCGCGGCGCCGTTCAACTTCAACGGGCTGGTGCGCCATTCCTATCTGCGCGCGGGGCCCGAGATGGGCGACGTGGCGATCAACCTTGTGCCGAAGGCGGATCGCGACCGCGCCAGCCATACCATCGCGCTGGACATCCGCGAACGCCTCGCGGCGCTCGACGTGCCGCCGGGCACCGCGCTGAAGGTGGTCGAACCGCCGCCCGGCCCGCCGGTGATGGCGACGCTGCTGGCCGAGATCTATGGACCCGACCCCGAGACCCGGCGCGCCGTCGCCGAACGGGTCGAGGCGGCGTTCCGCTCGGTCCCCTTCGTGGTCGACGTGGACAATTCCTTCGGAGCCCCGGCGCCGCGGCTGCGCGCCACGGTCTCGACCGACGACGCAGATTTCTACCGCGTCCAGGAGACCGACGTGTTCGACACGCTGGCGATCCTGGGCGGCGGCCAGACCGTGGGCTATTCCCACCGGGGCGAGGGGCGCCAGCCGATCCCGATCCGCATCGAACGGCCCGCCGGCGCCAAGGTGCTGGACGAACGCTTCCTGTCGACGCCGATCCCGGCCAATGCCCTGCCCGGCGACCGCGGCGTGGTCGAACTGGGCGACGTCGTCCGGGTGGCCGAGGAGCCGGCCTCGTTCCCGGTGTTCCGTCACAATGGCCGCGCCGCCGAGATGGTGACGGCCGAGCTTGCCGGCGATTTCGAGGCGCCGCTCTACGGCATGCTTGCGGTGCAGGCGGCGCTGGACGCGCAGGACTGGACCGGGCTGCCGAAGCCCGTGATCCGGCTGCACGGCCAGCCCGAGGATGAATCCGTCCCGACCCTGTTGTGGGACGGCGAATGGGAAGTGACCTGGGTCACCTTCCGCGACATGGGCGCGGCCTTCGGCATCGCGCTCCTGGGCATCTACATCCTGGTCGTGGGGCAGTTCGGGTCGTTCAAGGTGCCGCTGGTGATCCTGACGCCGATCCCCTTGACCTTCATCGGCATCCTTGGCGGGCACTGGCTGTTCCATGCGCCCTTCACCGCGACCTCGATGATCGGCTTCATCGCGCTGGCCGGGATCATCGTGCGCAACTCGATCCTGCTGGTGGACTTCATTCGCCACGGCCGGGCGCCGGGACAGGCGCTGACCGACACGCTGATCGAGGCCGGGGCGATCCGCTTCAAGCCGATCCTCTTGACCGCGCTGGCGGCGATGATCGGCGCCGCGGTGATCCTGACCGACCCGATCTTCCAGGGGCTGGCGATCAGCCTGCTGTTCGGACTGGCGTCCTCGACCCTGTTGACGGTGCTGGTGATCCCGGCGATCTACCGGGTGCT
>JBGAOK010000052.1:0-22952 GCA_044221805.1 Meridianimarinicoccus sp. | reverse complement strand
CGCCTCGGCCTCGGCCCCGGCGGGCCAGAGCCCGGCGCCGGGATGGCTGCGGGCCAGCCAGACGGCGATCGCCAGAACCTCGGTCAGCACGGTGCCATCCCGGCGCACCAGGGTCGGGATGGTGGACTTGGGGTTCAGCGCCACGTACGCGGGCCGGAAATGGTCGCCCTTCGGCAGGTTGACGATGGTGACCTCGAAGACCTCGTCCAGTTCTTCCAGCAGGATGTGAACGCCGGTCGAGCAGGACCCGGGGGTCATGTAGAACATCATGCTCGCCATCACGCGGCCTCGGTCCCGGCGCGCAGGATCGCATCCGCCTCGATCAGGAAGGCGCCGCCCGCCGCGGCCATGTCGGCGAGGATCGCCTGAAGATAGGCCTTCGGCAGCGCGTGTTCGTCGGGGAAGGCGCGCAGCGCGCAGGACGACCGGTTGAAGGCCATGACCTCGCCCGCGAAGCGGTTGAGGAAGGCCCGGACCTCTGCCTTGACCTCGGCCAGTGCCGCCGCCCCTCCGGCGGGCCGCTGCGCCAGCACGACGAGCGCATCGTCGAGCAGGTCCTCGACCGCGCGCAGGGCCGCCAGCTGGGTCAGCCGGTCGCTGTCCTGCCGCGACAGCCGCCGGGTCAGTTCGCTCCGGTAGGCCTCGAAGGCGGGTTCGCGCTGCGCCTCGAGCCAGTCCGCAAGGTCGACCGGGCCGGCCGCGGGTGCGGGCATGGCGGCCGCGAGCGCCAGTTGCCGGCCGGTGCGCCGGGCCGAGTCCAGTGCGCCCTCGATGTGGCCGGCGTCGCGCCGCGCCGTCTCGGACCCGGCGAAGCGCAGCCGTCCCTGCCAATGCGCCCGGCGCAGGGCGGGGCCGCCCGGCGCCCGGTCCCCGGCCCCGTCTTCCTCCAGATCGCGCCGGCCGGCGGTGAAGACCTCTTCGGCCCAGTCCTGGATCACCGGCGCCCCGCCGGTACCCGAAGCCCCGAACACCTGCCCCATCTGGTTGGCGACCAGCATCGGCAGCCCGGTGCGGAAGTCCCGCCGCGCCTCGGGCGTCAGGGCGAGGAAGCCGCCAAGCGCGCCGCCCGCCGCCCCGGGGTCGCAAAGGTCGAAGATCTCGGCCAGCACCGCGCGTTCATGGGTGACGAAGGCATTGCCCGACGCGCCCTCGTCGCGCCAGCCGGCCTGCGGGAAGCGCACCACCGCCTTGGCCTGAGACGCCATCCACGTGGCGGCCGCCGCCATTTCCGCCATCACCGACGGGTCGAGCGGCGGGTCGAACCGGACCCGTTCGGCCAGAAGCCGCGGCGGCAGCGCCAGCACCACATGGCGGGCGGCGACCTCGACCGGACCTGCCGCGGTCTCGAACTGCAGGCGGACATGGTCGCCATGGTCGGTGACGGCGGTCAGGACATGGCCGAGGTGCAGGCGCGCCGGATCAAGCCCCGCCGCCAGCCGCGCGACCAGCCCCGCCATGCCGCCCGCGACGCGACAGGCCCCGCCATGGACCGGGCCAGTCCCCTGGGTTTCCGGCCCGGCCTCGGCGTCGCGCAGCAGCAGGACCTTGCCGCTGTCGTGCTGCGGGATGACGCGCAGCCCCAGCCCGGCGACCAGATCGGCGACCAGCGACTGCCGCTCGGGCCAGAACCACGTCGCCCCGAGATCAAGCGTGCCGGTGCCGTCGTTCGCGCCAAGGATCCGCCCGCCCAGCCGCGGGCGCGCCTCGAACAGCGCCCAGTCGCGGCCCGCCCGGCCCAGATCCCCGGCCAGCGCCAGCCCGCACACCCCGCCCCCGACAATCGCAATGTCCCGCATTCCCGATCCCTCGCACCAGTCCCGACCACGTCCGTTCACCATAGCAGGAGAAGCAAGAAGCGTGCCCGCGCCGGGCCATGCCCCCGGTCTGGTACGGCGCTTGCTGGATCTCGCTGTGCGACGGGAAACCAACGGCGATCAGACGGGGGCGCGACATGCGGATCATGACGACGGGCGGCGACCTGGCCGCGGCCGACGATCTGGCGCGGGTCAGGGCCTATCACGACCTCAGCACGCACCGGGTCGACCGTTTCGCCCCCGGCCCCGAGACGCTGGACTGGGACAGCCAGCCCGACCCGTTCCGCAGCTTTGCCGGCACCCGCCGGACGCCGCTGCCGCTGTCGGCGGATGGGCTGGCGACAGGATTCGCCGATCTCGCCCGCCCCGGCGCGGTGGCGCCGGCGCCGCTGTCGCTGGGCAGCGTCGCCCTGCTGCTGGAACTGTCGCTGGGCGTCTCGGCCTGGAAGGCGCAGGGCCCGGATCGCTGGGCGCTGCGCTGCAACCCGTCCAGCGGCAACCTGCACCCGACCGAGGCCTATGTGATCGCCGGCGGCGTGCCGGGGCTGGCCGACGGCGTCCACCACTACGACAGCCGCAGCCATGGGCTGGAACAGCGCTGCACCGCCGGTCTGGCGCGACCCGGCCTGTGGATCGGGCTCGGCTCGGTGCACTGGCGCGAGGCGTGGAAATACGGCACCCGCGCCTTCCGCTATTGCCAGCTCGACACCGGCCATGCGCTCGGCGCGCTGCGCTATGGCGCGGCCGCGCTCGGCTGGGGCGCGACGCTGGTCGAGGGGCTGGACCACGCCGCCCTGGGTGACCTGCTGGGCACCGCCCGCGCAGCCGATTTCGCCGGCGTCGAGGCGGAAGACCCCGAAGCCCTGCTGGAACTGTCACCTTGCGGCACCCCGCCGGAGGGCGGCCGGATTCCGGTTCTGCATCAGGGGGTCTGGACCGGAAGGGCAAACCTGCTCGACCCGCACCCGATCTACCGCTGGCCGGCCATCGACACGGTGGCGGCGGCAACCCGCAGCCGCGGGCTGGGGCCCCGGCCAGCCCCGGTCGCGGCCCCTGTCGCGGCCCCTGGCGCGGCCCCTGGCGCGGCCCCTGGCGCGGACCGTCCCGTCCCCGCCCATCCCTGCCCGGACCGGGCCGCCGCGGTCATCCTGCGGCGCCGCAGCGCCCGGCGCTTCACGGCCCGGGTGCCGGTGGCGCGCGACACGCTGTTCCGTCTGGCCGAAGCCCTGATGCCCCGCAACGCCCCGCCTACCGATCTCTGGCGCTTTCCCCCCGCCGCCCATCCGCTGCTGTTCCTGCACCGGGTGGACGGGATGGCGCCCGGGATCTACGCCCTGCCCCGCGACGCCCGGGCCCTGCCCGCCCTGCGCGCCGCGCTCGACCCCGGGTTCCTGTGGCAGACGCCCGAGGGCACGCCGGATGGGCTGCCGCTGTTCCTGCTGGCCCCCGGCGATGTGCGCGGGCTGGCACGGAAACTGTCCTGCCACCAGGCCATCGCCGGGGAAAGCGCGCTGGCCGTGAGCGTCCTGTCCGACGTGGGTCCTGCGCTGGCCGAGGACCCGTGGCGCTATCGCCAGCTGCACTGGGAGGCCGGCCTGCTGGGCCAGTGCCTCTACCTGGAGGCCGAGGCGGCGGGGCTTCGCGGCACCGGGATCGGCTGCTTTTTCGACGATGGGGTCCATTCTGCGCTCGGCCTCGGCACGGACCGGTTCCGGGTGCTCTACCACTTCACCCTGGGCCATCCGCTGGGCGACGACCGGATCACCGACCTGCCCGCCTATCCGGGCCGATCCCGGTCGGAAAGAACCGCGGATGGTCCCGATTGCTGGCCGGACGCCGGACCGGAAACCGGGTCGGCAAGCTGACATCCCGGCCCCAGAATGTCGCGTTTCCGACGGCGCGGCGGTCTGTGGTTGCCAATGCCTGTGCAGCGCATTCCGCATCGGCCCGTCTGCGGACACCGGGCATGGTCACGGGTCTGCAGCAGGGCACGACGGGCTCGCGCAGTCTACTGCCGAACGGCATCCCGAACGTCCACGACGCCGAACCTCGCCCGTCCCCGGGCAAAACGCCTGACCGCCGACCGGGTCCGGCGCCGGCAGGATCGACCCGCGTCGCGCGGTCTGGTGGCCTGAATTGTCACCGGTCGGCTCACGGCATGCAAACGGGTCGGGTTGTGACACCGAAGTGTCATGGGCAGCGGATATGGCTCGCCCAATTCCCACATCCGGAGTGACCCGCCGTGAAATCTGTCCTGCTTTCCGTACCCGCCGCGCTGCTGCTTGGCTCTGCCGCCATCGCACAGGATCTGTCGCCGGCCGCCGCCAAATGGTTCACCGACGGCGAAGCCACCATCGCGGCGCGCCTGGCCGTGCAGCCGGTCACCGGTACCGCGAAGAACGTGATCCTGATCATCGCCGACGGCCAGGGTGTCGGCACCAACTATGCGATCCGGCTCTGGTCGGGCCAGCAGGCCGGCGGCACCGGCGACGACTACGTCCAGCCGCAGGAGACGCTGCCCTATGGCGCGCTGATCAAGACCTATACCGTGAACGGCCAGACCCCGGACTCGGCGCCCACCGCCGCGTCGATGAACACCGGGATCAAGCAGAAGAACGAAGTGCTCAACATCGACCCCGCCGTCGCCGCGGGCGATTGCACCGGCAGCCAGGGCCACGAGCTGACCACCTTCGCCGAGATGATGTCGGAGCAGGGCAAGTCGGTCGGCGTCGTCACCACCGCGCGGCTGACCCATGCCACCCCGGCGGCGGTCTATGCCAAGACTGCGCACCGCGACTGGGAGAACAATTCCGAGCTGCCCGAGGGCTGCACCCAGAAGGACATCGCCGCGCAGCTGATTGACCAGATGAAGGCCGGCGTGATCGACATCGCCATGGGCGGCGGCCGCACCCAGTTCCTGCCGGCCGAGGTCACCGACCCGGAAGGCAAGAAGGGCCTGCGCACCGACGGGCGCAACCTGGTCGATGAAGCCACCGCGATGGGCGCGCAATACGCCTGGGACGAGGCCGGCTTCATGGCGCTGACCATGGGCGGCAATGCTCCGGTGCTGGCTCTGTTCGAGCCCTCGCACATGAAGTACGAGGCCGACCGCACCAACGAGCCGTCGGTCGCGGCGATGGCCGAGGCGGCGATCAAGGCGCTGAGCCAGAACCCCGAGGGCTATTACCTGGAGATCGAGGGCGGCCGGGTCGACCACGCCAACCACGCCGGCAACGCCTATCGCACCGTTTCCGACGGCAAGGCCTTCGCCGACGCGGTGGCCAAGGTTCTCGAGATGACCGACCCGAGCGAGACGCTGGTCATCGTCACCGCCGACCACGAGCACGCCATCGCCTTCAGCGGCTATTGCGGCCGCGGCACCGACATCCTCGGCCTGTGCATGGACATCGACCCGGCGGGCGAGGCCCATCTGCCCCAGCCGGTGCTGGGCGATGACGGCAAGCCCTATGGCGTGATCGGCTTCCTGAACGGCCCGGGTTCGGTGCTGAAGAAGCAGGACGACGGCACCTTCTCGGGCACCCGCGCGGTGCTGACCGAGGAGCAGGTCACCGACAAGGACTACCTGCAGGAATCGCTGATCCCGCTGGCGTCGGAAACCCATTCGGGCGAGGACGTGCCGCTGTTCGCGGTCGGCCCCTGGGCGCATCTGTTCGGCGGCTCGATGGAGCAGAACATGATCTTCCACGTCATGAACTACGCGGTCAACGCGCAGTAATCGGCGAGACATCTGCGGGCGGGTCGCTGGCAGGGCGGCCCGCCCGTTTCCATATGGGGAAGGCAATGCACGGCAATGATCGGGGGCAGGGAATGAACCGTCGCACGCTTCTGGGCCTCGCCGGCCTGGCGCTGTTGCCGGGGCGCGGCATCGCCGCCGAGACGCCGATCCGGCTGCGCGATCTCTACAACAAGGACCTGAGCTTCTCGGAGCTGGCCCGCAGCCTTGAAAACGGACCCGTGGTGGTCGACGGCTTCATGGCGCCGCCGCTGCAGGCCAATTCGACCTTCTTCGTGCTGACCAAGATGCCGATGTCGCAATGCCCGTTCTGCGAGACGACGGTGCAATGGCCCGACGACATCCTCGCCATCTATACCCAGCGGATTTATGATGTGGTGCCGTTCAACGTGCCGATCCGGGTCAGCGGGGTGCTGCGGCTGACCGACTACACCGATCCCGATACCGGCTTCGTCAGTCGGGTCCAGGTGACCGAGGCGCGGGTGGCCCGTGCCTGACCCGGCGTGACGCCGGTGGCCGGAGCGGTGCCGGCCGGGCTGGGGCTGGAGGTCGCCGGGCTGCGCGTGACGCTGGGCGGGCGGCGGGTGCTTGACCTGCCGCGGCTGGCGGTGCCGGCGGGGACCGCGCTGGCGATCCGCGGCCCGTCTGGGGCGGGGAAATCGACGCTGCTGCTGGCGCTGGCCGGGCTGATCGAGGCCGAGGGCCGGATCCTCTGGGGCGGGACCGACATCGCGGCCCTGCCGGCGGCGCGGCGCACCGCCTTCCGGGGCGACCGGATCGGTCTGGTCTTCCAGGACTTTCAGCTGTTCGAGGACCTGTCCGCCAGCCACAACGCGGCGATCGCCGCGGCCTGGGTGCGCGACCCTGCCGGCCTGAGAGCTCGGGCGGCGG
This sequence comes from Meridianimarinicoccus sp., assembly GCA_044221805.1. Lineage (GTDB taxonomy): Bacteria > Pseudomonadota > Alphaproteobacteria > Rhodobacterales > Rhodobacteraceae > Meridianimarinicoccus. Next base: position 16,493 of record JBGAOK010000052.1, on the reverse strand, counting down.
CGGCGCTGGCGGCGCTGGGGATCGCCGACCCGTCGCGGCGCGCCGCGACCTATTCGGGGGGCGAGCGCCAGCGCATCGCGGTCGCCCGGGCGCTGGCCGGGAACCCCGCCGCGATCCTGGCGGACGAGCCGACCGCCAGCCTTGACCGGGCCAATGCCGACCGGCTGATCGCCGACCTGTTCGATCTGGTCCGCCGCGAAGGGCGGACGCTGATCGCCGTCAGCCACGACCCGGCGCTGCACCGGGCGGCCGACCGGGTGATCGACATCGTGGACGGGAGGCTGGCCGATGCCTGAAGCCTGGTACGCGCTGCCGGTCGCGGTGCAGGATGCGCTGACGCTGGTCGCCCTGCTGCTGCCCGGCCTGATCGCCGCGGTGGCGGTGCTGTGGCGGCTGCGGCCCTGGCCGCTGATCCGCGACCTGGCGCGGCGGGCGGTCTGGACCAACGGGGTCTTCGTCGGCCTGATCGCGGTGTCGGTGGCGCTTGGCACCGGGCTGCTGGTGGTCGAGCGCGGCTTGCGGTCGGGCAGCGCGCGGGCGGCCGACAAGTTCGACCTGATCGTCGCCGCCCCGGGCAGCGAGGTGACGCTGCTGCTGGCGGCAGTCTATCTGCAACCCTCGGACGTGCCGCTGCTGACCGGGGCGCAGTTCGCGGAGGTGGCGGCCACGCCAAGGGTCGAGATGGCCGCGCCGATCGCCTTCGGGGATTCGATCCGGGGCGCGCCGGTGGTCGGCACCATCGCGGCTTTCGTGACCCATCTGTCGGGGGATCTGACCGAGGGGCGCACCTTCGCCGCCGAGGGCGAGGCGGTGGTGGGGGCGCTCAGCCCGCTCCGGCCGGGCGACGTGGTGGAGCCGGCGCATGGCTTCGGCCCCGCCGCCGACGCCCACGCCCATGAAGGTGCGGCCTACCGGGTGGTCGGGCGGATGCGGCCGACCGGCAGCCCCTGGGACCGCGCCGTGCTGGTGCCGGTGGAAACCGTGTGGGAGACCCACGGGCTGGCCAATGGCCATGCCCCCGAGGCGGAGGCCGGCGCGGGCCACCGGATCGGGCCGCCCTTCGACCCGGCGCATTTCCCCGGCACGCCGGCAATCCTGGTGCGGGCGAAGACGCTGATGGCGAACTACAACCTGAAGTCCGAATTCACCCGCCCGGACATGATGGCCTTCTTCCCCGGCACGGTGCTGGCGGTGCTGCAGGCGCGGCTGGGCGACCTGCGCGCGGCCATGTCGGCGCTGGTGGGCGTGACGCAGGTGCTGGTCACGGTGGCGGTGCTGGCGGCGCTGCTGATCTTGCTGCGGCTGTTCGCGCGGGGCTTTGCGCTGCTGCGCGCCCTTGGCGCCCCGGCGCGCTTCGTCTTCGCCGTGGCCTGGGGCCACGCCGCCGCGATGATCCTTGCCGGCACCCTGGCCGGGCTGGCGCTTGGCTTCGCCACGGCCGGGCTGATCGCCGCGGTGGTGACGCGGCGGACCGACGTGGCGATCACCGTCGCGCCGGGTTGGCCCGAGCTGCAGTTCGTGGCCGGGTTCCTGAGCGTGACGCTGATCCTTGCGCTGGCGCCGGCCGCGGCCGCCACGCGCCGGCCGATCCTGACCGACCTGCGCCGCTGAGCGCCCGCCCCGCGGTGGGGCGGGCCGGCGCGGGGACAGACGGTCCGGGCCTAGTTCCCGACGATCTCGGCGCTGTCGCAGCCCTGGAACGGGGTGTCGGCGCCGGTCACCGGATCGCGGAAGTTGCCGGTCACGCAGACCTCGCGGTCATCCGGTCGCAGCCCGCTCGACGGCGCGTCGAAGAAGAAGATCTGCATGTCGAGATCGCCGTCCTGCACCGTCTCGGGCGGGGTGCGTTCGAAACTGTCCGGGGTGGCGAAGTCCGAGAACAGCGCGGTGCCGGGTTCCAGCCCCTCGAGCATCCGGCGCGAGCCGAACCGCAGTGAACGCGGGTCGACCAGCGTCGCGTCGAAGGGCAGGGCGAGCCCGTAGTCCCCGGCCCGGGTGGTCAGGATCGCCAGCGTGTTCTCGCGGCTGGCCAGCGACAGCGGGTTCGGGAAGCGGCCGGGTTCAAGGTTGATGATCGCCTCGCGTTCGCCGCGGCAGTCGACCTCGATCGCGGTGCGCTGCGCGTTGTTGTCGGGGTTCGGGTCGGTGTCGGGCGCCCGGTCGGGGCGGATCGACAAGGCGAAGTCGAAGCGGTGTCGGCCCGGCGTCAGGCAGGTCAGGATCGGGTGGCTCATCACCGGGCGGGCCTCGCCCAGGGCAAGCGCCTGCTGGAAGGTCTCGACCCAGGTGGTGCTGACCCTTGCGCCGGGGTCGGTGGCCGAGACCAGTTGCAGCACGCTGTCCATCGGGCTGGACGGGCCGGCGCTGTTGATGCGCGCGGGCAGGTCGATCACCAGATCCTCGTTTACCCGCATCCGCACCGGCGGGTTGGCGACGGCGAGCGCATCGACCGACAGGTCGGCAACGGCCACCGCGGTGACGCTGGCGCTGACGGCGTTGCTGGCGGGATCGCTGTCGAAGCCCGAGGGGTCGTCGACCGTCGCCACGGCGGTAATCGCGAAGGGCGCACCGGCCAGATAGACGAGGTCGGCCGGCAGCGCTGCGCCGGTGGCGATGTCGCGGGTCTCGCCCGCCGCCATCCAGCCGAGCGGACAGCGCAGGGTGCCGGGCGCGGGTTCGCTGCAGCCGGCCGGAACCGGTCCGGTCCGGGCGGTCTCGGGCGGGACAGTCAGGGTCGCGACGGCCGCCAGCGCGGGGTTGGGGCCGAGGTTCGCCACCTGCGCGGTGAGCGACAGGGTGGTGCCGGCGGCGACCGGGTCCGGCGTCGCGCTCAGGCTGACGGCCAGGTCGGTGGTGCGCATCTGGTCCTGCATCCGCTGCAGATCCTCGGTCGTGGGCATCTCGCGGTCGTCGGACGGGTTGACGGCGCTGTCGGCGCTGTCGCCGAACTGGCGGAACGGCACCGAGATCGCCGGCCAGTCGGCGGCGCCGGTAAGCACCGTGAAGGCGCCGTTGGCGCAGCCCGGCGCGCCGACCGCCGGGGCGGTGGCGGTGGCGGCGATGCCGTTGTTGATGTCGACCGTGGCGAGGGTCTCGAACGGCGGGTCGGCATCGCCGGTCCAGTTGACCGCGCCATTGGCCGGCGCGGTGGCGATCTGGCTCAGCCCGTTCATGAACACGGTCTGGTTCGAACCGTCGCCGGGCGAGACCGGGACGGTCTCGTTCAGCGCGGCTTCGTTCAGGGGGCCCAACGGGGCGCCGGCGCGGGCGGGACCGGCCAGCGGCAGCAGGGGCGGCGAATAGTCGAGCATCAGCCCGCCGCCGGCGCGCTGGAGGCCCGCCTGCATGTTGTAGTTCATCACCGAGAAGTAGTTCGGCTTGCAGTTCACGGAATCGGTGCCGCCGTGCTGCAGGTTCAGGGTATGGCCGAGCTCGTGCATCAGGGTGCCCGGGTCGAGGTTGTGCGAGATGAAGTCGTTGCCGCCGATCTCGCCCTGGCCGCCGGCGCAACCGCCGGGGGGCGGCGGGGTGGCGCCGGCACCCTGGATCGCATAGCGGAAGATCCACGCGCGGTTCGGGGCGAAGTTCGCCGCCTTCGCAGCATAGAACGGCCCGTCCAGCCCGCAGGCATTGACCGGCGCCAGTTGCTGGCCGCCGCCGAGGTTGTCGCCGACCCGGCAGTTCGCATCCGCCCCGTCGACCTGCCCGTCGCCGTCGTCGTCGATGCCGTTGCCGCAGTTCGGGGCCACCACCTCGCGGCTGGAGCGCAGGTAGGGGCAGGACGTATCGGCGCCGTCGGTGAGGCCGTCGCCGTCGTCATCGAGCCCGTTGGTGCAGGTGCCGGCGATGCCGCCCTCGTCGGCGGTGGGATCGACCAGGTTGCCCACGTCGACATGCAGCGTGATGCCGGTCGATCCGTCGGCGTTGGGCAGGGGCGCCGCGGCGAAGGCGGTCTTCATCTCGTTGATGCCGTTCCGGGTGGGGGCGCGGCCGGTCTCGTAGTCGAGTTCGAGGAACAGGTCCTGGCGCAGCGGGTTCGCGCCCATGGCGGGCAGGTTCACATCCACCACGCCGTCGCCGTCGGCATCGAAGCCCGAGGTCTCCCAGCTGTCGAGCAGGCCGTCGAGGTCGGCATCGCCGCTGGCGGAGAGGGTCGAGATCGCGAAGCAGACCGTCACCGGGTAGTATTCGTCGTCGTCGGTATCGACGCCGTCGCCGGTGACGCAGGTGGTGGTGGTGTCGCCGGTCCAGGTTCCGGTGGCGAGGTTCAGGACGATGTTGAAGTTGTTGGTGCCGGACTGGGGCGAGGCGTCGAGCAGGTCGTCGCCGCTGGTGCTGTCATGGTCCCAGATCTGGAAGCCGATCGCCACCTGGGGGGTGATGACGTTGTCGACGATGGCGCTGGCGGTCCAGCCCAGCGGTGTCGCCGACTTCTGGTCGTCGTCGGCCCGGGTGGTGATCGTCTCGACCCCGTTGATGAAGATCTTGGCGTAGAAGTCGGGCCAGGATTCCCCCAGCGCCTCGGCCCCGGCGGCGTCGCATTCGTCGTCCTGGGTGCAGGCGACGCTGAGGATCGTGACCGCGACCGGCACCGGCGCGGCCAGCGCCGGGGTCGATGGCAGCAGCGCGGCAACGGCGAGCGGAAAGGCGGCGAGCGCAGCGGGACGGGGCAGGATCATGCGGAACCTCGGGGGCAAGAGGGCGGCGACCTGCCCGCAATCCTATACAGCGGACTGAGCTTTGTAACCCGGGACGGCAGTGGGACCTTCCGCCCTTGACAGGCCGCCGTCGGTGCAGCCGGGATCCGGACATGATCCGCCCGCCTTCCCCGTTCGCGGCGGTCGCAAGGGGTCCGGTCGACGGGTTTCGACTGCCCCGCGACGCTTCAGGCAACGTGGCGAGAAGGACCGCCGGCACGCCGCCGACCGAGGCGGATCGCCGGTCTGGATTTCAGCGATTGCCGCCCGCGTCGCCACAGAACCGGCACCGGTCATCATGGTGTCCTGCACGGCGTGGCGCCTGACCTGCCGCGACCCGGGATCCGCGCCGGGGCCGACCGCCGGGGCGCGCACCGGCCATGTCGATCCGGGCGCTGTTGTCGAACCGGCGGGCCATGCTCAAGGATCTCCGCGGACTCTCGTCGGCCTTGTTCCTTCGCGCGCCAGCCGACATGATCGGCGGGAGGCTGGCGGAACAGGCGGGGGACATGGTGGGGATCTTCATCGGTGGCGGTGGTGCGGAGTATGGCGAGCCGCAGGTGCTGCGGCTGGACCTGGGCAATCGCCACGGGCTGGTTGCGGGCGCGACCGGCACCGGCAAGACGATCACCATGCAGATCATGGTCGAGGGCTTCTCGGCCGCCGGTGTCCCGGTGGTGCTGGCCGATGTGAAGGGCGACGTCAGCGGCCTTGCCATGGCGGGCGAGCTGAACCCGAAGCTGGTCGAGCGCGCCGCGAAGATCGGCTACGGCGAGATCACCCCCACCGCCCTGCCGGTGGTGTTCTGGGATCTGTTCGGCCAGACCGGGCACCCGATCCGCACCACGATCTCGGACATGGGGCCGCTGCTGCTGGCGCGCATGCTGGACCTGACCGAGGTGCAGGAGGGCGTCCTGAACATCGCCTTCCGCATCGCCGATGACGAAGGTCTCGCACTGCTCGACCTGGCCGACCTGCGCGCGGTGCTGACCTGGATCGCCGGGAACGCCGAGGCGGTCAGCCGCAGCTATGGACTTGTCGCCACCGCCTCGATCGGGGCGATCCAGCGCGCGCTGCTGCTGCTGGAGAACCAGGGCGCCGCCGGGTTCCTGGGCGAACCGGCGCTGGATCTGGCCGACCTGATGGCGACGGAACCCGACGGGCGCGGCCGGGTCAACGTGCTGATGGCCGACCGGCTGATCACCTCGCCGCGGCTCTATGCGATGTTCCTGCTGTGGCTGCTGTCGGAGCTTTTTGAGGTCCTGCCCGAGATCGGCAACCCCGAGAAGCCGAAGCTGGTGTTCTTCTTCGACGAGGCGCACCTCCTGTTCAACTCGGCGCCGAAAAGCCTGCTCCAGCGCATCGAGCAGGTGGTGCGGCTGATCCGGTCCAAGGGGGTCGGGGTCTATTTCGTGACCCAGTTGCCCGACGACGTGCCGGATGCGGTGCTGTCGCAACTTGGCCACCGGATCCAGCACGCGCTGCGCGCCTTCACGCCGCGGGACGCCAAGGCGCTGAAGACCGCGGCCGAGACCTTCCGGCCCAACCCGGCCTTCGACACGGCGACCGCGATCAAGGAGGTCGGCACCGGCGAGGCGGTGGTGTCGCTCTTGCAGGACAAGGCGGTGCCCGGGATGGTCGAGCGGGTGCTGATCCGTCCGCCCGCGACCCGGATCGGCCCGCTCAGCCCCGAGGAACGCGCGGCGCTTCTGGCCGCCTCGCCGCTGGCCGGGCGTTATGACACCGCCGTCGACCGCCGTTCGGCGCACGAGATCCTGGCCGAACGCGCGGCTGGCGCCACGGGGGCAGCCACGGGAGCCAATGCGGCGGAGACGCCGGGGGCCGGTTCGCTGGAATCGGCGCTGGGTTCGTACCGGGGAAGCCCGACGCCGGGGGACGAGACCCCCAGCCGGGGGAAACGCTACAGCCCCGAGCCGGCGGCGCCGCGCCAGACCGGCAAGACGGGCGGCGGGGTCGCCGCGGACCTTGGCGCGGCCTTCGCCAAGACCATGGTCAAGCAACTGTCGACACGGCAGGGTCAGCGCATGGTGCGCGGCATTCTCGGCAGCCTGCTGAAGGGCTGAGCCGCGACCGGCTGCCGGCACGGGGGCAGCCGGCACGGGGGCAGCCGGATCGCCGGGCGGCTCAGAACAGGCCTTCGCGCTTGGCGATCATCGCCGCCTGGGTCCGGTTGGTGGCGCCGATCTTGCGGTAAAGCGTCTTCATGTGCAGCTTGACCGTGGGTTCGCGCAGGTCGAGATCGCGGGCGATCTCCTTGTTGGACTTGCCCTGGGTCAGGCCTTCGAGCACGTCGAGTTCGCGGCGCGACAGGCGTTCGGTCATCGGGTGGGCCGGCGCGGGCAGCGACGGGCGCATGAAGTCCAGCGGCGCATATTGCTCGCCCATGGCCATGAAGCGGACGGCGTTCACCAGCGACCGCGCCGACAGGGTCTTGGGCAGGAAGCCGGCCGCCCCGGCCGCCAGCGCCTGTTCGGCGACCTCGCGGCTGGCCGTGCCCGAGATGATCGCGACCCGCCGGGCGCCGGGTTCGGCCATCATCCGGGCCAGTCCTTCCAACCCGTCCATGCCGGGCATGGCATAGTCCAGCAGCACCAGATCGAACGGACCCGCGGCGGCGACCATCGCCATCGCCTCGGGCAGGCTCGCGGCCACCGCGGTCTCGATCCCGGCTTCGCCGGCCAGGAAGTGGACCAGCGTGTCGCGCAGCAGTTCGTGATCGTCCGCGATCAGTATCCGCATCCTCGGCGTCCTTTCCGGGGCCGTGAGAACATCCGTTCAGGTTGAAGCTGTTCTGGCCCATCCGTCCACCGTGACGCAACCGGATTGCCGGGGCCTTTCCGGACCCCCTGCTCGGAAAGCCGGCACCCTCACCACAGCGAAAGACCGGACAAGGGCAACGACGCGGATGGCGATCCGGCCCATCCGAACGGACAGGTCCGGCACCCGCATGGACCCGGGGACCAGCCGCAACGGTGGCAAGACCCTCCGACCGGGGGCTTCGCCATCCGTCTGGTCCCGCCCGCCTGTCCTGCCGCGCCGTTGAGGGCCACCACGACAAATGTCATTGAAACAGAAACAAATTTTATGGAACCGCTGCCATGACCCGTGCCCGCCCCCTGCTGAAACCTCCGGCCATGCCGGCCCTCGCCGCCACCCCTGCCCTCGTCGTCCTGTCCCGTGCCGCCAATCTGGCCGCACCCCCGGTCGGTCGAGACCGACGCCTGGAGGCGGCCTTGCGCCGGGGCATGGATATTCTTTTTGCCGGCGCCGCGCTGGTCGCGCTCGCCCCGGCGGGACTGCTGGTGGGGATCGCCATCCGGCTTGACAGTCCGGGTCCGGTCCTGTTCCGGCAGACCCGCATCGGTCGCAACGGGCGTCCCTTCACCCTGTTCAAGTTCCGTTCGATGCATCTGGATGCGGAAAGCCGGCGCGCCGGACTGCTGGCGGGCTCGGACCGCGACGGCCTGTGCTTCAAGGCCCGGCGCGATCCGAGGGTGACCCGGGTCGGGCGCCTGCTGCGCCGCTTCTCGATCGACGAGACGCCGCAGTTCTGGAACGTCCTGCGCGGCGAGATGTCGATGGTGGGGCCGCGTCCCGCCCTGCCCGAGGAGGTCGCCGCGTACCCCGCCCGCGCCCGGCGCCGGCTGGCGGTGAAGCCGGGCCTGACCGGGATCTGGCAGGTTTCGGGCCGGGCCGAGGTCGGATTCGACCGGATGATCGAGATGGACCTGGCCTATATGCGGACCCGGAGCCTGGCGATGGATCTGTGGCTGATGGCGATGACCTTCCGCGCGGTCCTCGGCGGCCGCGGCGCCTATTGAGGGGGGAAAGATGCAGAACCACCAACCCCGCCGCCGGCCGCGCAACCCGATGCTGAAACCCGTGCGGACCACGCTGATCGCGCTTCTGTTTCTCGGCTATGGGGCCGGGTCGACCGTTGCCGTGGTCCATCTGGTCGAGGGCGCCGAGATCGTGCCGGCGAAGGGCGCCGGCGCGAAGACCGCGCCGGACCCGGACTGGGCGCTGGTTGCGGCCTGAGCGCCGACTATCCGATCGGATACAGGTCCTGTACCCTTGCCCTGATGCCGATCTTGCGGGCTTGGGACATACTGAAAGGCGAGGAAATGCAGGAGACCCCGATGCACCTGACCCGGAATGTTACGCCTACCCTCCTCTGTCTTGTCGTGCTGGTACCGGGTGTGGTCCCGGCCGGGGACCTTGCGTCCCCGGCCGGCGAGGTTCTGCTGACCGTCACCGGCGAGATCGCCAACACCAATGACGGCGAGATGGCCATCTTCGACCGAGCCATGCTCGAGGCGCTGGGGCCGGTGACGATCACCACCACCACGCCCTGGACCGACGGGGCGCAGACCTTCACCGGGGTTCCCCTCGTCGCCCTGACCGACGCGGTCGGCGCCGGCGGCGATGTGCTGCAGGCCACCGCGATCAACGACTATGCCGTCGCGATCCCGCGCGACGACTGGGTGGAGGGCGGGCCGATCATCGCCTATCTGAACAACGGCGCACCGATGTCGGTGCGCGACAAGGGTCCGCTCTGGATCCTCTATCCCTTCGATGACCGCGCCGAATACCGCAGCGAGGTGATCTTCTCGCGCAGCATCTGGCAGTTGAACCGGCTGGTGGTGGGCGACTGACCATGGCGGGCGCGGATGCCCGGGACGGTGCCCGCGGCCCCTTCCGCCGCCGCGCCCACCTGATCGCGCTGGCGGTTGCGCTGGCGGTCTGTATCGGGCTGGTGGCGACCCTGGCCCGGCTGGTCAACCGCGAGATCGACGAGGCCTCGATCGCCAATTCCGACAACCTCCAGTGGAGCCTTTCGCAGGTCGACGTGGAGTTCCTGCGGTTCCAGCTGGCGCTTGAGCGCGCCCGCGCGGATCCGGCGGCGCTGGACGCCGTGCGCAGGCGGTTCGACATCTTCTACAGCCGGATCACGACGCTGGAACGGGGCGACGTCTTCACGCCCCTGCGCGAGGATCCGCGCTTCGACGCGCCCCGCGGGCGGGTGCGCGGGTTCCTGGAATCGACCGTGCCGCTGATCGACGGGACCGACGCCGTGCTGCAGGCGGCCCTGGACGGGCTAGCCCGGCGGGCCGAGGTGATCGGCGAGGACGTGCGCAGCTTCTCGCTGGCCGGGCTGTCGGCCTTCGCCCAGATCTCGGACCGCCAGCGCACCGAGTTGATGCACATGCTGGTGACGCTGTCGGCGGTGCTGGCGGTGCTGTTCTCGGGCCTGGTCCTCTTGGCGGTGTCGATGCTGCGCCTGGCCCGGATCGCCGAGCGCCGCGCCCGGCAGGTCCAGAGCGCCGCCGCACGGATGCGCACCATCGTCGAGACCTCGCCGGACGCGATCGTGGTGACCGATCCGGCGGGCAGCATCCGCGAGTTCAACCGGGCGGCCGAGGCCATCTTCGGCCTTCCCGCGACCGAGGCGATCAACCGCAACGCCATCGACCTGCTGTTCCCGCCGGGCGACGGCGACGACCTGCGCCGGGGGCTGCTGCAGTTTCTGGAAGGCGGCGGCCGGCCCGACGCGCACCAGTTCGAGCTGGCCGCTGTCGACCGCGCCGGACGGCGTTTCCCGGCCGAGATCTCGGGCGATTGCGCCGAGGGCGAGGGCGAACGGGTGGCCGTCGCCTTCATCCGCGACATCTCGCGACGGAAGGCGGCCGAGGACGGGCTGACCGAGGCGCGCGACCGGGCGCTGGCCGGCGAACGGGCCAAGGCCGAATTCCTCGCGGTGATGAGCCACGAGATGCGCACGCCGCTGAACGGGCTGCTTGGCTCGCTGCAACTGATGCGCGACCATTCCCTTTCCCGGCGGCAGAGCGAGCTTCTGGACCGGATGGATGCCTCCGGTCGGGCGCTGCTGGCGCTGGTCAACGACGTGCTCGACCTGGCCAAGTTCGAGGCCGGCAAGATGCGCGCCGAGGCGCGGCCGTTCTCGCTGCCGCGGCTGGTCGCGGGCGTGGTCGAGACCGCGGCGCCGCTGGCCGAGGCTTATGGCAACGCGCTGTCCTGGCGCTGGGTCGGGCCGCCCGCCGAAACCGCCGTCGGGGACGCCCGCCGGCTGCGGCAGGTGTTGCTGAACCTCGTCGGCAACGCGGTGAAGTTCACCCATGGCGGCAGCGTCGAGATCGAGGTCGAGCTTCTGGGCGCCGAGCGGGACCGGTTGGAGATCCGGGTCATCGATACCGGCATCGGCATCGCCGGCGCGGATCTGGAGCGTATCTTCAACGAGTTCGAGACCCTGGACACCTCCTATGCCCGGCAGTCCGGCGGCACCGGGCTGGGGCTGGGGATCGCCCGGCGCCTGACCGAACTGATGGGCGGCCGGATCGGCGTGGAAAGCGAGCCGGGCGAAGGCAGCCTGTTCTGGATCCGCATTCCCATCCGGTTGGGCGGCGCAGCGTTGCCGGCCGAGGCGGCAGCCGCGCCCGAGCCGCGCCAGCATGGGCAGCGGCTGGATCTGCTGCTGGTCGAGGACAACGAGGTCAACCGCTTTGTCGCGCGCGAACTGCTCGAGGCCGAAGGCCACCGGGTGACCGAGGCGGCCGACGGGCGGGCGGGGGTGGACCTGGCCGCGACCCGCCGCTTCGACGCGATCCTGATGGACATCTCGATGCCGGTGATGGACGGGACCGAGGCCGCGCGGCGGATCCGCGATGGCGGCGGCGCGTCCGCGTCCGCGCCGATCATCGCCGTGACGGCCCACGCCCTGCCTGAGGAGATCGCCCGCTTCCGCGAGGCGGGGATGGCGCAGACCCTCAGCAAGCCGGTGGACCGCGCGCTGCTGGCCCGGGTGCTGGCCGCGGCGGTCGCCGGGGATGCCGCGTCGGTCGGAGCCGCGGGCGCGGATCAGGACCCGGACGCGCCGCTGCTCGACGAGACGCAGCTGCGGGCGCTGTGGGACGACCTGCCGGCCGCCGAACGGGACCGGATTCTGGCGCGGTTCCTGGCCGAGACCGAGACCCAGGTGGCGGAGCTGTCAGGGGCCACGCCCAAGGCGGCGGGCCTCGCGGATCTGGCCCACACCTGCGCCGGCAGCTGCGCGCTGTTCGGGCTTGTGGCCCTGCGCGCTGCGCTTGGCCGGATCGAGACCGCGGGCAAGCGTCATCAGCCGGTGGACGCGGCCGAGCTGGCCGGCCTCATGGCGCTGTGGCGACAGAGCCGGGACCGGCTCGAGGCCTGGCTGCAGACCGCCTGAGCGCACGCTTGCGCGGCTGTTGGACCCGCCCTGCCCGTCAGAGCGACGCGGTAATGCCGCCGTCGACGAAGATCGTGGTGCCGTTCACGAAGGACGACGCGTCCGAGGCCAGGAAGATGCAGGCACCGACCAGTTCCTCGACCCGGCCCCAGCGCCCGGCGGGCGTCCGCTTCTCGAGCCAGGCCGTGAAGGCCGGATCCTCGACCAGCGCCTCGTTCAGCGGCGTGGCGAAATACCCGGGCGCCAGGGCGTTGCACTGCAGGCCGTGGCGTGCCCAGTCGGTCGCCATGCCCTTGGTCAGGTTGGTCACGGCGCCCTTGGTGGCGGTGTAGGGCGCGATCCCCGGCCGGGCCAGCGCCGACTGGACGCTGGCGATGTTGATGATCTTGCCAGCACCGCGGCCGATCATGTGCCGGGCACAGGCCTGGCCGACATTGAACACGCTGGCGATGTTGGCCTGAAGCAGGCGCTGGAAGGCGTCATCGGGGAAATCCTCCAGCGGGGCGCGGTGCTGCATCCCGGCATTGTTGACGAGGATGCCGATCGGCCCGGCGTCGGCTTCGAACCCATCGATGGCGGCGCGCACGCCGGCATGGTCGGTGGCGTCGAACGCCAGTTCCTCCACCACCGCACCTTCGGCCCGCAGCGCCGCCGCGGCTTCGGCCAGCCGGACCGGATCGCGGCCGTTCAGCACCACCGTCGCCCCGGCCCGGGCCAGCCCGCTGGCCAGCGCGAGGCCGATGCCCTGGGTCGATCCCGTCACCAGCGCCCGCCTTCCGGCGAGGTCGAACAGACTGAGACTCATGGTGCTTCCCTTCGTCTTCGCAAACCGCCTTGGTGCCCTACACCCAAGGCTTCGGCCATTCAGCCCCTTATCGCCCTGTGCGCGAATATGGCACGTTCCAATTCCCGGATTGACGGGATTGTCACGTTCCACTATACCGAATCCAAAGCTGGAACGAACCAAACGTGGCGCGGAGGGAACGGATGAACTGGGGCCTCATCGGGGCAAGCACGATCGCCTCCGAGCACATGATCGGCGCGATCCGGGCGCAGGGCCACCAGATCGTCGGCGTGCTCAGCGGCGATCCGGTCCGCGGCGCCGACTATGCCGACCGGCACGGCATCCCCTTCAGCACCAGCGACCTTGACGCGCTGCTGGCCCTGCCCGGGCTCGATGCCGTCTACATCTCGACCACCAACGACAAGCACCATGCCCAGGCCATGGCAGCGCTTGCGGCGGGCAAGCATGTGCTGTGCGAGAAGCCGCTGGCGATAACCACGGCCGAGGCGGCCGGGATGGTGCGCGCCGCAGCCGATGCCGGTCTGGTCTTTGCCACCAATCACCACCTGCGCAATGCCGGCACCCATCTGGCGATCCGCGACCTGATCGCCAAGGGCCGGATCGGTCGGGTGCTGAGCGTCCGGGTGTTCCACGCGGTCCATTTGCCCCCGCACCTGCAGGGCTGGCGGATCAACGATGCCGGCGCGGGCGGAGGGGTCATTCCCGACATCACAGTCCACGATGCCGACACGGTCCGCTTCTATCTGGAGGAGGATCCGGTCGAGGTGGTGGCGATGGCCGGGGCCTCGGGCATGGGGACCGGCGTCGAGGACAGCGTGATGTCGGTCTGGTCGATGCCCTCGGGCGCCATGGTGCAAACCCATGAGAGTTTCACCCATCCCTTCGCCGGGTCGGGGGTCGAGGTCCACGGCACCGAAGGCTCGGTCTTCGGCCGCGGGATCATGACCCAGAAACCGGTCGGCGAGGTCGAATTGGTCACCGCCGAAGGCCGCCAGACGGTCAGCTTCGAGCGTCACGACCTCTATGCCCGCTCGATCGGGCTCTTCGCCGCGGCGGTCGGCGGGAACGGGCGGCCGGCGGCGGACGGGGTGGACGGGGTGAAGTCGCTCGCGGTGGCCCTCGCCGTCCGCGAGGCGGCGCAGACGGGGCGTGCGGTACGCGTCGAGTACGGGGGGTTCTGAGCGATGGCGTCGAAGATTGTCCCGGCCGCTGCGGCGGCGGCGCGGATCCCCGACGGGGCGGTGGTGACGGTCTCGTCCTCGTCCGGGCTGGGCTGCCCCGACCGGGTTCTGGCGGCGATCGGCGAACGCTTCGACGCCGAAGGCCACCCGCGGAACCTGACCACGCTCCACCCGATCGCCGCGGGCGACATGTACGGGATCAAGGGGATCGACCACATCGCCAAGGACGGGCTTCTGGCGACCATCATCGCCGGATCCTATCCCAGCGGCCCCTCGTCGCTGCCGATGCCCGAGATCTGGCGGATGCTGACCGAAGAGCGGGTGGCGGCCTACAACGTCCCCTCGGGCATCCTGTTCGACATGCACCGGGATGTCGCCGCCCGCCGCCCGGGCGTGCTGACCCGGGTCGGGCTCGACACCTTCGCCGACCCGATCCGCGAGGGCTGCGCGATGAACGCCACCGCCGCCCAGCGGCCGATCGTGGCCCGCGTCGACTTCGCCGGCGAGACCTGGCTGCATTTCCCGAACATCGTGCCCGACGTGGCGATCCTGAGGGCCACCACCGCCGACGAGCGCGGCAACCTGACCTATGAGCACGAGGGCGCCTATCTGGGCGGGCTGGAGCAGGCGATCGCGGTCCGCAACCACGGCGGGCTGGTCATCGCGCAGGTGAAGCGGGTGACGGCGGCCGGGTCGCTGCGCCCCCATGACGTGCGGGTGCCGGGGCATCTGGTCGATCTGGTCGTCGTCGACCCGGACCAGCGCCAGACCACCGAAACGCTCTACGATCCCGCGATCTCGGGCGAGATCCTGCGGCCCTGGTCCAGCTTCCATCTGGCCGAACATGGCGTCGAGAAGATCGTCGCCCGCCGCGCGGCGATGGAGCTGCAGGACGGCATGGCCGCGAACCTGGGCTTCGGGATCTGCTCGATGGTGCCGCGCATCCTGCTCGAGGAAGGCCAGCCGCAGGCGGTGACCTGGGCCATCGAACAGGGCGCCGTGGGCGGCATGCCGCTGACCGGCTTCGCCTTCGGCTGCGCCTCGAACGCCGATGCCTTCATGCCCAGCCCGCAGCAGTTCACCTATTTCCAGGGCGGCGGCTTCGACGTCACCTTCCTGTCCTTCCTCGAGATCGACCTCGAGGGCAACGTCAACGTCTCGAAGCTGGGCAAGAAGCCCTACCTGACCGCAGGTTGCGGCGGCTTTGTCGACATCACCGCGAACGCGAAGAAGATCGTCTTCGCCGGCCTGTTCGAGGCCGGCGCCGAGATCGAGCTTCTGGACAGCACGATCCGGGTCGCGAAGCCCGGCCGGTTCCCGAAGATGGTCGAGCGGGTCGAGCATGTGACCTTCTCGGGCCGGCGGGCGCGCGCGCTGGGGCAGGAGGTGATCTATGTCACCGAACGCTGCGTGATCCGGCTGACCGAGCGGGGCCTTGTCGCCACCGAGGTGATGCCGGGGATAGACCCGCGCCGCGACATCGTCGACGCCTCGGCCGGCCGGGTCAGCCTGGCGCCCGATGCCCGGACCCTGCCGGCAAGCCTCCTGTCCCGGGGGCCGATGGGGCTGGTCCTGCCGCCCCGCCCCGACGCGGTCGTCCCGGCCCATGGCGCGGGTGCTGCCGCCCCGATCCGGGTGGCGTCGTGAGCGCGCTGCACCTGAGCATCGACGGCGCGGTTGCCGAACTGCGGCTGGACAACCCGGCCAAGCTGAACGCGCTGACCGTGCCCATGCTGGACGCGCTGGAAGCCCATTGCGACACGATCGAGCGGATGGCCGAGGTGCGCGCGGTGATCGTCACCGGCAGCGGCGAGAAGGCCTTCTGCACCGGCGCCGACATCGCCGCCTGGGGGCCGATGGCGCCCTTCGACTTTGCCCGCGGCTGGGTGCGCCGTGGCCACCGGATCTTCGACCGGCTGGCGCAACTGGGCAAGCCGACCATCGCCGCGCTGAACGGCCACGCCTTCGGCGGCGGGCTGGAACTGGCCGCCTGCTGCGACATCCGGGTGATGACGCCGCGGGCGACGCTGGCGCTGCCCGAGGCCGGGGTCGGCATCGTGCCGGGCTGGTCCGGAACCCAGCGGGTCGCCCGGCTGCTGCCCGAGCCGGTGGTGAAGGAAATGGCCCTGTTCGGCCGCCGTATCGGCGCCGAGCGCGCGTTTGCCTTCGGCTTCGTGGCCGAGATCGCCGAGGACGCACTGGCCGCCGCGCGGGCGATTGCCGGGAAGGCCGTCCTGCTGTCGCCGCGGGCGGCCGAGGTGACGAAATACATGATCCATGCCGGCGCTGGCGAAGCCGGCCCGGCGCTGATCGAGGCGCTTGGGAGCGGCATGATCGCGGCCAGCGCGGACCGGGCCGAAGGCGTCGCCGCCTTCGCCGACAAGCGCACACCGGCCTTTCCGGGGAGATGACAGAATGCTGGACCTGACCCTTGTGGCCGCCACCGGCGCGGCGCTTCCGACCCGGCCGGCCGAGGTGCGCCACCTGATCGGCGGCACCTGGCAGGGCAGCGCCGACGGCGCCACCTTCGAGCGGCGCTCGCCTGCCCATGGGGTGGTGGTGAC
>JBGAOK010000051.1:0-23252 GCA_044221805.1 Meridianimarinicoccus sp. | reverse complement strand
GCCGCCCCGTCGGCGGGCAGGCCCGGGGACCGCGCCGCGCCGCAGGGTCATTCCCGGCTCAGCGCCACCACCGGGTCCAGCCGCGCCGCCGCGCGCGCCGGCAGGAAGCCGAAGGTGATGCCGATCAGGCTCGAGGACAGGAAGGCCGCGACGATCGAGGGGGTGGAGAACAGCAGTGTCGCCCCCGGGGTCAGCCAGCCCAGAGCCGCGCCGATCCCCAGCGCGGCGAGGATGCCGAACAGCCCGCCGACCAGACAGACCAGCACTGCCTCGATCAGGAACTGGCTGACGATGTCCGCCCGCCGCGCCCCGATGGCGACCCGGACGCCGATCTCGCGCGTGCGTTCGGTGACCGAGACCAGCATGATGTTCATCACGCCGATCCCGCCGACGATCAGCGAGATCACCGCGATCATTGCGATCAGCAAGGTCAGCGTCTGGGTGGTCGAGGTCACCGTCTGGCGGATCGTGTCGGTGTTGACCAGGAAGAAGTCGCGCACCCGGTGCCGGTCCAGCAGCAGGGCATCGATGCTTGCCTGTGCCTCGTCCATGTCGGCGCCGTCGGCGATTCGAACGGCGATGCTGTTCAGGTGGTCCTGCCCGGTCACCCGCGCCATGGCGGTGGAATAGGGGATCCAGACGTTCAGGGTGGTGGGGCCGAAGGTGGCGCCGGTGGCGCGCACCACGCCGATCACCCGCACCGGCACATTGCCCAGCATCAGCACCTGCCCGATCGGGTCGGCATCGCGGCCAAAGAAGGCAGCGTTGGTGTCCTCGTCGATCACCGCCACCTGGTCCAGATGCAAGACCGCATCCGCGTCGAACACGCTGCCCGTCACGGTGGCATAGGCATGGACCTGGAAATAGTCGCCCCCCACCCCGTTGACCGAGACGCTGGCCGAGACGCTCCGATACACGGCGTTGAGACTGTCCTGCACTCCCGGCGACACACCCATGGCATAGGGCTCGCGGGCGATGCGGTCGGCATCGGAGGCAACCAGGGTCTGGATCTTCCAGGAGTCCCGCTTTCCGAAGCCGGTGCCGGCGCGCACGGTGATCGTGCTGGTGCCCAGGGTCGAGATGTCCTTGAGCACCTTCTGCTGGCTGCCGGCGCCAAGTGCCACCACCAGCACGACCGAGGCAATGCCGATGATGATCCCCAGCATGGTCAGGAAGCTGCGCACCCTGTGGGCAGCCATCGCCTTCACCGCCATCCGTGCCGCTTCCACGAAGCGGCGCAGCGCCGCGAAGCCACCGGAGGCTCCGGCCGGCCGCGCCGCTTCTGCCGACGGCGTGAACTCCCGCGCCTGCGACCCGCTGTCCGAAACGATCCGGCCGTCGCTGATCTCGATCACCCGGCGGGCATGGGCGGCGACGGCGGGGTCGTGGGTCACCATGACGATGGTGTGGCCGCGCCGGTTCAGGTCCAGCAGCAGGTCCATCTGCTTCGGCCCCGCTGAGGACTGTCCCAGCGCCCCGGTCGGCTCGTCGGCAAGGATCACCTCGCCGCCGTTCATCAGCGCCCGGGCCACCGACACCCGCTGCTGCTGGCCGCCGGACAGCTGGGTGGGCCGGTGCCCCAGCCGGTCGCCCAGCCCCAGCCGGCCCAGGAGCGCGGCGGCGCGGCGGCGCCGTTCGCCCCGGCCTTCGCCGGCATAGATCGCCGGCACCTCGACATTGCCGAGCGCGTCGAGGTCGGGCAGCAGCTGGTAGCGCTGGAAGATGAAGCCGAAATGCGCGCGCCGGAGCTGCGCCAGCGCGTCGGCGTCCAGCGCGCCCACATCCTCGCCGCGGAAGCGGTAGCTACCGCCGGTCGGCCGGTCGAGACAGCCGAGGATGTTCATCAGGGTCGATTTCCCCGACCCCGAGGTGCCAATGATCGCCACCATCTCGCCGGCATGGATGTCGAGATCCACCTCGCGCAGGACGGTGATGGTCTCGTCCCCCGCGGCGAAGCTCCGCGTCAGCCCGCGCACCGAGATCAGCGGTTCGCCCGCGCCCGTCGCCATGCCCGTCGCCATGCCCGTCGCCATGCCCCTCGCCTCAGAACCCCATCGGCGGGCGCATCCGCGTCGCGGGCTTGTCCTCCGTCCCCGCCAGCGCCGTGCCGGTCACCACCCGGTCGCCCTCGGCCAGGCCCGACCGGATCTCGGCCGTCACCCGGTCGTTCAGCCCGACCTCGACCGGCACCCGGCGCACGTCGCCGGCACCGGCATCCCAGAGATCGACCGCGAAGCCGCCGCCGTCGCGCTTCAGGGCCGCGGCGGGCACGGTCAGCACGTCCCGCGCCTCGTCCAGCACGATCGAGACCTGCGTCGTCATCCCGATCCGCAGCCGGTGGCCGGGGTTCTCGACCTCGAGCACGCCGTTGTAATAGATCGCCTCGTCGGTGGCGATCGTGTCCGCGGTCTCGATCGCCGCCGGGGCGGGCTCGATCCCGCGCACCACTGCCGCGATCGGCGCGTCCGGTTCGCCCAGAATGGTGAAGCTGACCTTCTGTCCTGGCGCCACATGCACCACGTCGGCCTCCGAGATCTCGGCCTTCACCACCATTCGGTCCAGGTTGGCGATCTTGACCAGCGTCGGCGTGCTCTGGATCGCGTTCACCGTCTGGCCCTCGCGCACCACAACGGCGACGACGGTCCCGGCGATCGGTGCGGTGATCCGGGTCCGGTCCAGCGCCAGCCGGGCAGTGGCCACGGTCACCTCGGCGCGGGACTTCTGCGCCGCCAGCGCGTCCAGTTCCGCCGCCTGCATCTTCACGTCGGCAGTCGCCGCCTCGACCTCTTCCTTCGAGACCGCGTTGCGCTTCAGAAGCTCGGCCTGCCGGTCGAAGACCAGCTGCGCCTTTTCCAGCCCGGCGGCCCGGGACGCGATCTGCGCCACGATCTGCGCCAGATCGGCCTCGGCCTGCAGGACGGCGTTCTTCTGGTCCTGATTGTCGATCAGCGCGATCAGGTCGCCGGCGGCAACTTCCTGACCCAGTTCGACGGCCAGCGTCTCGATCTGGCCCGAGACCCGGGCGCCGACACTGACCAGCTTCTGCGCCTCGATCACGCCGTTCGCCAGCACGGTTTCGACCACGTCGCCGCGCGTGACCGCCGTTGTCACCGGCGCCGGGGTGTCGCGCATGGCGGCATGGGTGCGCCAGCCCCAGGCCCCGGCGGCGACAAGGACAAGCAGCACGACCAGGCGCAGTGTCGTCTTCATGGGATGGACCGCTCTCCGGAACCGCAGACAGGTACCGACGATACGCGGCACCGGGCCGGTTCCGTCGCGACCCGACTATGCGATCCGGCCCGGGACCGCCAGAAACGATCCCGTGGGCCGGCCGGACGGTCTCAGCCGGTGTTCCTGAGCCCCGAGGCGACCCCGTTGATCGACAGGAGGATCCCGCGCTTGGTCTTTTCCGAGATCTCGGCCGACCCAGCCTGACGCACCTTCTTCAGAAGTTCCACCTGGATGTGGTTCAGCGAATCCAGATAGGGGGTGCGGTGGCGCAGCTTCGCCCTCGCCTCGCCGGACTGGTTGCGCTCGACCGGCGAGCTGCCGGTGATCTTCTCCAGCGCCTCGACGGTCAGGTCCCATTCCGCCCGGATCCGCCCGAAGATGCGGTCGCGCAGGGCCGGGTCGTCGCAGAGCCCGGCGTACTTCTCGGCCACGTCCAGATCGCTCTTGCCGATCATCAGGTCGATCTTCGACACCATGGAATGGAAGAACGGCCAGTCGGCATAAAGCGCGGCCAGCCGGGTTCCCGCGGGGTCGCCGGCATCGGCGCACCAGCCCTTCACCGCCGAGCCGAAGCCGTACCAGGCCGGCAGCATGATCCGGCACTGGGCCCACGAGAACACCCAGGGGATCGCGCGGAGCGAGGTGATCTCGCGGGTCTTGCTGCGCGAGGCCGGGCGCGAGCCGATGTTCAGCGAGGCGATCTCGCTGATCACGGTCGAGGACCAGAAGAAATCCTCAAACCCCGGGGTTTCGAAGACCAGCCCGCGATAGGCCCGGAAGGCATGGTCGGACATGGCGTCCATGATCCGGATGTACTCGTCCAGATCGGCCTCGGCCGCAGGCATCAGCGTTGCCTCCAGCGTCGCGGCGACCAGCGTCTCCAGATGGGCATAGCCGATCTCGGCGTGGGAATAGCGCGACGAGATCACCTCGCCCTGTTCGGTCAGGCGGATCTGCCCGTCCACCGCGCCGGGCGGCTGGGCGATGATCGCCTCGCGCGCGGGGCCGCCGCCCCGGCCGATCGACCCGCCCCGGCCATGGAACAGGCGCAGGCGGATGCCCTGCTCGCGGAACAGCTCGACCAGCGCCCGTTCCGCCTTGAACAGTTCCCAGCTCGAGGTGACGAGGCCGCCGTCCTTGTTGCTGTCGGAATAGCCCAGCATGATCTCCTGGACGTTCTTCTGGGTCGAGACGATCCGGCGGTATTCGGGGGTCTGGAACAGCGCCCGCATGATGTCGGGGCCATTCTGCAGGTCGGCGATGGTCTCGAACAGCGGCACGATGGCGATCGAGCAGCGCCCCTCGGCGGTCAGCAGCCCCGCCTCTTTCAACAGCACGCAGAGTTCCAGCACGTCCGAGACCGACTGGGCGTTCGAGATGATCGAGGTGACGATGGCGCGCGGCCCGAACCGGTCGATGATGTCCTTGGCGGCGCGGAACACCGCCAGTTCGCTGGCGGTCTTCTCGGAATAGGTCCAGAACGGCCGGATCAGCGCCCGGGGCGAGCCCAGTTCGCGGCGCAGCAGCGCCTGCCGCCCGGCTTCGTCCAGCGCCAGATAGCCGGTGCCGGGGGCGATCGCCTCGAACAGCTCGGCCACCGTGGTCTCATGGATGGCCGAGTTCTGCCGCAGATCGACGCTGGCCAGGTGGAAGCCGAAGCTTTTCACCTTGCGGCGCAGGTCGAGCACCCGCCCCTCGGCGATGGCGAGGGCCTGGTGCGAGCGGAGCGAGAAGTCGATCACGTCGAGATCGCGCAGGAAGTCCTCGGCCTTGCCATAGGGCAGGCCCCGGCGTGTCGGCAGCGGGATGCTGGCGCCGGGGTCGATCTCGGCCAGGGTCGCGGCCAGGCGGCCGTAGATGCCGACCAGCACCCGGCGATAGGGCTCGTCCTGCCGGTGGTCCGAGGCGTCGGGCGACTGCGCCGCCAGCGCCTGAAGCTCGTCGCTGACCCGGACCACCCGGGTCGACAGCGACAGTTCGGCGCCCAGCTTGTGGACCTCGTCCAGATAGTGGCGCAGCACATGGCCCGACTGCAGCCGGAAGCATTCGCGCAGGATCTGGTCGGTGACGAAGGGGTTGCCGTCGCGGTCGCCGCCGATCCAGGTGCCGATGCGCAGGAAGGCCGGGAAGTCGTAGCCGAAGGTGGTCTTGCCAAGCGCCTTGACCAGCCGGTCCTGTACCTTAGGCACCGCATCGAAGAAGGTGATGTCGTAATAGCCCAGGCTGTTCCTGATCTCGTCGGTGACGCTCAGCTTGTTGCGGCGCAGCAGATGGGTCTGCCACAGGGTCTCGATCTCGCGCTCGATGCCCTTCTCGATCTCGCTGCAGTCGAGGCCCACCAGACGTGCCCGGTGGCGTTCGTCCAGCAGGCGCGAGATGGCGAATTCCGACCGCATGATGCTCTGGCGGCGGATCTCGGTCGGGTGGGCGGTCAGGATCGGGCTGACCAGCGCCTCCTTGAAGAAGGCCGACAACTGGATGTCCGAGAAGCCTGCCGCACGGGCCGCGTCGATGGCCGTGGCCAGCGAGTCGCCCGCATCCTTGCGATGGTCGATCAGGATCTGTTCGTCCTGCGCGATGTTCAGCAGGTGCAGGAAATAGGTGAAGGCGCGCAACACCTGCAGCGTCAGTTCCTCGGGCAGGGCCGCGATGGTGTCCTGAAGCCGGGCATAGGCGCCCGGATCGCCGGTCCGGTGCAGGTCGGACGAGGCGCGGCGGATCTCCTCGATCGTCTCGTAGGCCAGCCCGCCCTCCTGGGCGTGCAGCACCTTGCCCAGGATGCGACCCAGGAAGCGGATCGCCTCGTCTTCCTCACTGGCCTGACGCGCTGCGATGATGTCAGTTTCCACCGTCACGATTGCCCCCTCACGGCCGCGGTTTCGTCCCAGCCCCTGCGTTGCCCGTTAGCGCTGGCCGGCACCAGCGCCCGATGCCACGAATTGCGGCACCTGCGGCCAAGACGGCGCCACAGGATGCACTATCCCTGGCTTCCGCCCAGGATACAGGCATTCCGCGCACGATGCCTAAGGTTTCGGCCTGACCTGCCTGCTTGCCGGGCAGTGCCGTCCTGCAGGCGGTGATCCGACCTGTCGCCCTCACGGCGGTCAAGGGCGCTTGCTGATCATGTCCGACCCGAAGCGCCCGATCCACCATGCGGCCTGGTCAGCCGCGGCCGGGTGCGGCGGGTTCCGGCTGTTTCAGATACCGCGATTCGTCGCGGCCCTGCAGCAGGCGTTCGAATCGGAAGGCCGCGACCCGGCTGCGGATGCCGGACAGGGGCCGGGTCCGGTCCACCGCCCGGCAGGCCTCGGCCACCGGCGCGAAGCGGACCGCCATCGCCACATCAAGCACGAGCGGCGACAGTCCGGCGGCGGCAAGGACATAGCTGGCGCACAGTGCCGCGGTCCGCTGGTTGCCCTCGATGAACAGCTGCGGGCTGGAAACCACCCGGACATAGAGCCGGGCGGCGAAGTCCCGCGCCAGCGGGTGGCCCGCAACGTCGAGCCAGTCGTAGAAGTCATCTGCGCCGGCCAGGGGATCGCCATAAAAGCGGGCCTCTGTGGCGGCGATATGCTCGGCATGCTCGGTGCGGCGGTCGGCCGAGCGGCCGCAGAGCACCACGTGGTTGAGTTCGAGAAGCAGCGGCGACTGGCCGAAGCCGAGCGGATTGCGCCCCTCGGCCAGAAACTGGTCCAGTTGCCGGTAACCCTCGACCATGCGGCGGGCAATGTCGGCCGTGAAGACCGCGTCGGACAGGCCGCCGGCTGCACTGCTGGCCGCGGTGACGCGGTCCAGCAGCGCAGCCTCGATCGCGGCGATATCCAGGCGCGCGCCTTTCGGCGGCCCGTCCCGCATGCTCAGCGCAGCGCGTCGATCATCGCCGTCGCCTGGGCCGAAACCGGAAGCGGCAGCGGCACATAGCCGAGCGACGCGGCGATGTCCTGCCCTTCGGCACCCACGGCCCAGCCGAAGAAGTCGCGGTAGAGCGCGGCCGTTTCCGGGTTCTCGGAGGTCGCATGGACCACCGCCCAGGCGTAGGAGACGATCGGATAGGCGGCCGCACCGGCCGGATCGGCGATCAGCTGGCGCCCGTCCGCCGGCATGGCGCCGATCTCGGCGGCCAGCGCCGCCGCACCGGCTTCGGGCGAGGGCACGACGAACTGTCCCGCCGCGTTCTCGACCGCGGCGACCGGCAGGCCGAGCTTGGCCGCGAACCCCTGCTCGACATAGCCGATGGAATTCTCGGCCACGGCCAGGCGGGCGGCGACGCCTTCGTTGCCATAGGCGGTCATGGCGCGCCCCGGCCAGCCCGGCAGCAGGCCGACACCCGGGCCGGTCTGGGCGAAACCGTCGTCGACCGCGCCGAGGTGATTGGAGAACACGAACGAGGTGCCGCTGGAATCCCGGCGGGTCACCAGTGCGATGTCCCTGTCCGGAAGCCCGCCGTCCGGGTTGTCGGCCAGGATCGCCGGGTCGTTCCACGAGGTGATGGCGCCGGAGAAGATCCCCACCAGCGCCTCGCGGCCAAGGCGCAACTGCCCGGTGTAGCCGGGAATGTTGTAGGCCACCGCAACCTGGCTGGCGGTCACCGGCAGATGGGTGACGCCGCCGGCAACCGCCTCGATCTCGGCATCGCGCATCGGCCGTTCGGTGCCGGCGAAGTCGACTTCGCCGGCGGCGAAGGCGCGCAGGCCTTCGCCCGACCCGACCGGGTCATAGGACACTGCAACGCCGGTTCCGGCCTGGGCATCGGCCCAGGCCTGGATCAGCGGGGCCACGAAGGTGGAACCGGCCCCCTGCAGGTCGGCGGCAGCGGCCGCCGTTCCCAGGCCGGCCGCGATTGCAGCCAGGCTCAGGACTCGAGCAATCGGCATCATCATGACTTCAAACCCTCAGCTGAATTCGCCGCGGACATATTCCCGCGTCAGCTTCTCGCGCGGATGCTCGAACAGTTCCTTGGTCGGGCCCATCTCGACCAGGAAGCCGGTACGCCCGCCATGCGAGATGTCCACCGCGAAGAAGGCTGTGGTATCGGCGACGCGCTGCGCCTGCTGCATGTTGTGGGTGACGATGGCGACCGAATAGTCCTTTTTCAGCTCCAGCATCAGTTCCTCGATGATGCGGGTCGCGATCGGATCGAGCGCCGAGCAGGGCTCGTCCATCAGAAGGACGGAGGGTTCCGTGGCGATGGCGCGCGCGATGCAGAGCCGCTGCTGCTGGCCGCCCGAAAGCGCCAAACCGGATTGCTTCAGCTTGTCCTTCACCTCGTTCCACAGGCCGGCCCGGCGCAGGGCATGCTCGACGCGCTCGTCGATGTTGCCCTTGAACCGGTTCAGCCGCAGGCCGAAGGCGACGTTCTCGTAGATGCTCATCGAGAACGGGTTGGGCTGCTGGAACACCATGCCGATGTGGCGGCGGACGGCCACCGGGTCGATCGACTTGGCATAGATGTCCTGCCCCATGAAATCGACCCGCCCTTCCAGGCGGAAGATCGGGATCAGGTCGTTCATGCGGTTCAGGCTGCGCAGCACGGTGGACTTGCCGCAGCCCGACGGGCCGATGAACCCGGTGATCTTGCCCTTTTCGATGCCGACATGGCTGTCGCGCACCGCCAGGAAGTCGCCGTAGTAGATCTTCTTCACATCCGCGACGATGGCATGCTCTTTCGGGCTGGCCTTGACCGCGACCGGTGCTTCGAGGGTTTCGGAGAGGGACATGGAAAGCTCCTTCGGGCGTCAGACGCGCGGCTGGCCGAACAACCGGCTCAGGATGTTGAAGACAAGGACGATCAGCACCAGAACCAGCGCGGCCGCCCAGGCGAGTTCGACCTGGTTCGGGAACGGCATCCCCGAGAAGTTGAAGATCAGGATCGACAGCGAGGCGGTGGGTTCGCGCAGGCTTTCGATCCAGAAGTTCGAGAACAGGGCGGTGAACAGCAGCGGCGCGGCATTGCCGGCGGCGCCGGCCACCGACAGCATGATCCCGGTCATGATGCCCGGAATGCCGGTGGGCAGGACGACCTTCCACAGGGCCTGGGCCTGGGTGCAGCCCATGCCGATGGCGGCGTCCTTCATCCGCTGGGGCACCATGCGCACCGACTGCTCGGTGGTCAGGATGATGGTGGGCAGCATCAGGACCGCCAGCGCGATGCCGCCGGCAAGACCCGAGAAGGTGCCCATCCGCACCACCATGAAGCCGAAGACGAAGACCCCGGCCAGGATCGACGGAAACCCGGTCAGGACCTGCGCCACGAACTTGGTGGCGTTGGCAAGCCGCGTGCCCGGGGCGATCGCCCCAAGGAACATGCCGACCAGGATGCCGAAGGGCACCGAGATCAGCGCGCCGATCCCGACCATCACCAGCGTGCCGACAATGGCGTTGCCGAAACCGCCGCCGGGCATGAAGCCGGCGGGTGGCAGCGAGGTCAGGGTCTCCCAGTTGATGCGGGAACCGCCCGAGGTGATCAGCTTGTGCAGGACCGACAGAAGCGGAACCGCGGCGATGATCGCCATAACCCAGAGGATGCCGGTCAGGATCAGGTTGGTTAGGTTGCGCCGCTCGGTCAGGGACCGCCGCATGTTGTGTGCGGGCACGACGCCGGTCATGTCAGTGCTGGTCATGGCAGGGCCTCCTCACGACACGGTTTGCTTCGAGGACGCCGCGATGATCGCGGTGCCGATCATGTTGACGACCAGGGTGATCACCAGAAGCACGATGGCGGCATACATCAGCGCCTCGCGCTCGATCGGCCCGGCTTCGGGGAAACTGGACGCCAGCAGCGAGGCCAGCGTGTTCGCCGGTGCGAACAGCGACAGGCTGATCTGGTTGGCGTTGCCGATGATCATCGCCAGGGCCATCGTCTCGCCGATCGCCCGGCCGAAGCCCAGCACCAGCGCGGCGAAGATGCCGTTCGACGCGGTCGGCAGCATCACCTTCAGGATCGCTTCCCACTTGGTGGTGCCCATGCCGTAGACGGCCTCCTTCACCTTGTAGGGGATCAGGCGAAGCGCATCCTGGCTGATCGCCGCGACGGTGGGCAGGACCATGATGGCCAGCACGATCACCGCCGGTGCCATCCCGGGACCGGAGAACGAGGTCGAGAACAGCGGGAACCAGCCGAAAAAGTCATGCAGCCATGCCGCGATGGGCCGGATGGTCGGAATGACCACGAAGATGCCCCACAAGCCGAAGACCACCGACGGAATGGCGGCCAGCATCTCGATGATGGTGCGGAACACGACGGCGAGCTTGGCGGGCAGGAAGTCCTGGGTCAGGAAGATCGCCATCGCGACGCCGAAGAAGCCCGCGATGATCAGCGCCAGAACCGAACTGTAGAGCGTGCCCCAGATCTCGGCCAGGATGCCGAATTCGCCGCGGCCCGGTGCCCAGACGGCCTGGGTGACGAAGCTGAGGCCTTCGCGCAGCATCGCCGGCGCGGCTTCCTCGCCGATCACCACGAGGATGTAGACCAGAAGCAGGATCACCAGAACGCCAGCGGCATGGGCGATATAGCGCAGCGACTTGTCCGCGAAGGTGACGGCCGTAGAAGGGGGCTGGGCGATCCGGCTCGGGGACCCGGTGTCGGTTGGGCTGGGCATTTCTGCGTCTCTCCGGATGAGAACTCGTTGCGTCGGGCAGGCTGCACGGAGGCACGGGGGGCGGCGTTGCCACCGCCCCCTCGGTGTTGCGCTACTGGATCAGCGGGATCTGGGTCCGGACCTTCTCGATCACCACGGGGGGAAGCGGGACATAGCCCAGCTCCTCGGCCATGGCCTGGCCCGAGTCCATCGCCCAGTTCGCCATCTGGCGCAGGCCTTCGGCGATCTGGGGCCGGCCGTGGCTTTGGTAGAACAGCATCCAGGTGAAGGTCGTGATCGGATAGGATTCGGCGCCCGAGGGGTCCTGCACCCAGATCCGCAGATCGTCGCCGGAGAGTTCGGCACTGGCCAGCGCCGCCGCGCCACCGGCCGCGTCACCAAGGACATAGGCGCCGTCCTTGTTCTGCAACAGTGCGGTCGGCAGGTTCGACAGCTTGGCGAAGCCCCACTCGATATAGCCGATCGCCCCGGGGGTCTGCATCACGGTGGCGGTGACGCCGTCGTTCCGCGGCGCGCCCACGAAGGTCGGCAGCGACGGCCACTGAACGGTGGTGCCGGTGCCCATCTTGGTCTCGAAGGTGTCGCTGATCGCCGAGAGATGCTTGGTGAACACGAAGGTCGTGCCAGAGCTGTCGGAACGGCGGACCACGGTGATCGGCTGGTCAGGCAGCGTCACGCCGGGGTTGGCGGCCACGATCTTCGGGTCGTTCCAGCGGGTGACCTCGCCGGTGAAGATCGCCGGATAGACATCGCGCGGCAGCTTCAGGTCGGCGACGCCGGGAAGGTTGTAGGCCAGCACGATCGTGCCCGCCGTCATCGGCAGGACCAGCGCGCCGCCGTTGACCTGGGCCAGCTGCTCGTCCGACATGGCCGAATCGCTCGCCGCGAAATCGACGGTGCGGTTGATGAAGGCCTGGACGCCGGCGCCCGACCCGGTGGACTGGTAGTCGATGCGAAGCCCTTCGCTGCGCAGCGCCTGGAACCAGGCCGCATAGAGCGGGAACGGAAAGCTTGCGCCGGAACCGGTGATCCGGGTCTGGGCACCGGCCGGCGCCGCAAGGGCGATGGCGACGGCCAGACCCGCGACGAGGTGACGGAATGCGGATTTCATGCTGGTAACTCCATAGCTTACATTCACGTTAATCGGATATTTGGCCGTAGCGCCCGTGACGCTTTCATGACAGCCAGATGAACTTCGCCCGGCGATCACAGGTAGATCGCCGTTGCGATGACGAAGAAGATCAGCACGCCAACCACGTCGTTCGACGTGGTGATGAACACGCCGGTCGCGACCGCCGGATCGAAACGCAGCTTTTGCAGGGCGATCGGGATCAGCGAGCCGATCGCCGAGGCCTGCAAGGTGACGATCACCAGAGTCAGCATGGCGGTCAGCGCCAGGGCCGGGGCGCGCTCGATCTCGGTGACCTGGGACAGGCCGAGGATGGCGACCGCGACAATCAGTCCGACGATGCCGCCATTGATCAGGGCGCCGCCGATCTCGCGCAGGGTGCGGCCCAGCAGATCGCCCATCCAGAGCCGGCCGGCGGTCATCGCCTGCACCGTGACGGTCGAGGCCTGGATCCCGGCATTTCCCGCCAGCGACATCACGATCGGGATCAGCGTCGCGAGAATCGCCGCCTCGGTCAGGGCGTCCTCGTAGGCGCCGACGACCATCGCGGCGGTTCCCGCACCGACCAGCCCCCCGGCCAGCCAGGGCAGCCGGCGGCGCAGGATGGTCAGCGGCCCGTCGGCGGCACTGGCATCGGGATCGAGTCCGGCCATCAGCGCGATATCCTCGTCGGCCTCGCTCCGCTCGATCCGGCGCAGTTCTTCGGTGCTGACCACACCCAGAAGCCGGCCGTCGGCGGCCACCACCGGAAGCGCCGTCAGATTGGCCTCGCGCGCCAGATCGGCCACCCTGGCGCGGTCGGTTTCTGCCGTGACCGACAGGACATCGCCATGTTTCAGGTCACCCACGCGCGCGTGGGCCGGGTTCAGCAACAGGTCGCGGACGCGCAGATAGCCCACCAGGCGGCGCTGCGGGTCAATCACATAGACCACATGCAGCCGGTCGATCTGCGCGGACTGCCGGCGGATCTCGTCGATCACCTGCTGCAGCGTCCAGTCCTCGGGGGCCGCGACGAGCTGGCGGCGCATGATGGCGCCGGCCATGTCCGAGCGATAGCGCAGGGCTTCGCGGAATGCGTCGCGGCGCGGATCCTTTTCCAGCACGGCCCGGACCAGCGACCGCGGCGCTTCGGCCAGGAAATCGGCGGCCGTGTCAAGGTCCAGCCGCGACACGATCTCGGCCACCCGTGCGGTCGCCTGCGGGTCGAGCAGCTGTGCGCCCACATCCGAATCGAGCGCGCGCAGAAGCGACAGGCTTGGCGCCTCGTCGAGCTGCCGCAGCAGCGCCCGCGCCCGCTTCGGCTTCAGCCGAAGTATCAGGCGGGCCGAATCGACGGCGGAAATCTGGCCGAGACCATCGATCTTCGTCTCGCCGGACAGCAGGGCCGAGACCCGCGCCAGCGCGGCAGCGTCGCCCCGTGCGGCGGCAAGAAGATCGGCCGGCGCGCCGGATTCACCCGCGCCCGTGCCCCGTTCCGCGGCGTCCCATGCAACAGGACCATCGGCCGGTGCCGCCTGCCGGATCTGCGGTCCTTCGATCGTTTCCGTCTCCGAAACCATCCGGATGACCCCTTTGCACAGCAACGCCGGGGAAGGTCCGGCCCGTCTCGACGACCTCCGTCACCGGAGAATCCGTTGCCCGATCCATGACGGGACTCTGCGAAGATTCTGCGACGCGGCATGCCGGATCAGGTCCGTGACCGGGCGTCAGCCGCGGCCGGCCGGCAGATCGCAAGGCCGACTTGGGCCCGGCCCGGGACACCGGCTGCGGGCCAAGGCTGGCGGATCGCGGATGGCAGAGGATCGCAAGGCTTCGCGCTTGCCAGGGCGTCCGGAACCGCCGCCGCCCGTCGGCCTGGTGACCTGCGCGGACGGCGGGTGGCCAGCAGCGGGCTCGCGCTGGCCGGCGGGGCATCATCAAGGCGCGCGCGGCGGTGACGGCCGGCTCGTGGCGCCGTCGTGGCTCCGTTGGGGCTCCGTTGGGGCTCCGTTGGGGCGGATGGCGGCGCCTTGTCACCGGCCGGCGGCACCCCGGTGGCCCGGGTTCGACACATGGAAAGGACGCCGCGGATAACCGCGACGTCCGGCGCCCCGTCAGTGCGGGGCTGGTCCGGGCAGGCAGACCGGCCTAGACCGGCTCGACTTCCGGCTTGCGCGCCTCGACGGCGGGCTCGTTGCGGTGGCTGGCGACGTCGCGGGCTATGGCGACGCCTTCGTCCAGCAGGGCGCCGGCCTTCTCCTGAAGGACCTCGCCGGCCGGGCCAAGATTGCGCCGCTCGATCTCCGAGGTCGGCAGGATCGCGCCCACCAGCGCGCCGGCCGCAAAGCCTACCGCGCCGATCAGCAAGGGTTCCCGGTCCATGGCGCTGTTCATGGCGCCGCGCGCCCGGTGGCTGCCGTCCCGCATGCCGCGCACGGCATCCCGGGCGCCGTGGCGCAGGCCATCGGCGGCGTCATGGATCTGGTGTTCCACCGCCGAGGCGGCGCCGCGCAGGGCGCCCCCCACGGCCTCCTGGGTGCTGCCGGCGGCCTGCTTCACCCGCTCGACCACCGAACCGCCGGTGTCGGACCGCTCGAAGAACCGGTCCCGGTCGCCATAGTCGCGCCGGCTGTCATGGGACATGCCGCCGTCATAGTCCCGCAGCATGTCTGCGTTCCGGTCGCCGGTGCCCCGGCCGAGCATCAGCCAGGCCAGGCCGCCGCCGATCATGGCGACCGCCACGGGATTTGCGCGGACTTGCGCCATCAGGTTGTCGAGCATTTCAGTCGCGCCTCCGTCGCGTATGGCAGTCAGCATGTCGTCCATGATCTGGCCCGGCGAAACCCGGGCCCTCAGTTCATCAGCCGTGTCGGAAAGCTGCGCGCGCACCCGCTCGGCTTCGCGCTCCAGGTTCTCGCTTGCTTCGGTCATTGGGTCTTCTCCTTCACGAGAGACGCATCCTTGCGCAGTTGGTCGGTGCTGCGCGGGAGGGTGAGGGCATCGGCGGACAGGGTCCGCCGGCCATGCAGCAATGTCATGAGCCCGACCAGGCCGACGCCGAGACCGACGATGGCCGCGCTCCAGCCCGGCCCCAGTCCGGTCCGCGACAGGACCAGGACCAGGGCCTCGAGCAGGATCACGATGGCGGGGATCAGAAGACCGATCCCCACCAGAACCTCGACGGCACCCGCGCCAAGCCGCTCTCCGCTGTCGCGAAGTTCGCTGCGCAACAGCTTGCCTTCGGTCTGCACGAGCGAGGACAGCTGCTGGATCAGGTCCGACACGAGGTTGGCGAGACTGCGGTCATTCCGCTCCGGTGTCACGGCACGGTCCTTTCGTGGGTGGCGTACCCGGTTCCGGGGGTCGCCGGCGCGCCGCCTCTTGCCGCCGGCCAGTCCGCGCCGGTGGGCGACGCGGCCGTGGCCTGCGCCCGTTTGCCCGTCGCCGTGGCCACCCGCCCGAGTGCGAAGCCGGCGATGGCCGTCACGGCAAGAAAGCCACTGGGATTGCGTCGGGCATAACCGCGCACCGCGTCGATCATCTCGGACGAGCTCAGGTCGTCCATCGACCGCGCGGCATCGGTCAGCCGGTTGGCGGCCACGTCCAGCATGTCGCCGACGAAGCCGAGCCGCTGGCCTTCGAACTGGTCCCGCGCCGAGCGCAGCGATCCGGAAAACGCTTCCAGCGCCCGCACGGCTTCGTCCTTGACCGCATCGGCTTCGGCAACGACCTTTTCGCCGGCCCTGTCGCCCAACGACTGGGCCTCGGCGACGACATCGTCGCGCACATCTTCCAGAGCCGACGTCACCGGGCGCGGTGCGGACCGGGACTGCGCGTCCGTCCTGCCGGCCTCGCCGGTCAGCGTGAGTGCATCGTCCTGCTGTTCGTGAGCCACGTGGAATTCCTTTCGCTGTTCCGGTACGACGCATTGTCCGGGGTGCCGTCCGGGGATTGCGAACTCCCCGGGACGAGCAAGCTGCCGGCAATGACATCAGATCGCGTCGCCCGCTCGGGCGGCAGAGATGAAACCTGCGAGATGTCCAACTGTTCCCTCGAAGCGTCGGTCCGGGGCGGATTGTCCGCCAGCCGACTTTCGCGCGCCGAAGGGCAAGGCCGTCCCCGGGGCGGCGCACCGGCTCCGCGCCAACTGCCCCCGCGCCGTTCCGGCAGGACCGAATTCCCGCCCTGCCGGGTCGTCGTAGTGGTCGCCCGGCGCTGGATGCCGGCGACCTGCCGGGCGTGTCAGTCGCGGTCAGGGAACATCGTGAAGATCGATCCGGACCAGCGGGCGCCCCCGTGTCGAGATTGGCATTGATCAAGCGGCCGTCCTGCGGTGTGGATCCGCACAGTGCCGCCCTGGCACCCGGGCACCCTGGCGCCGGCGCCACATCCTCAGACCCTCATGAGGCCGACCGATGCCGGTCGGAGAACACCATGTCGATCATCGAAGCCTATCTGCACCTTGTCGCGCGCTGGCGATGGAGCCTGCTGCTGTCGCTGCTGATCGGGTCCTTCGTGCTTCAGGCGCTGCTGGCCGAGACCGGCTTCGTCCAGATGCTCGGGTTCACGATGTTCATCCTGATCTTCGGCGGGGCGCTCTATGCCGGCCGCACCGGCCCGCAGGCGGCGCGGTGGGCGGTGGCTCTCCTACTGGTGGCGCTCGTTCTGCAGGTCCTGCACGCCCTTGGCGTCGCATGGCTCGCGGGTCCGCTCGCGGCCGTCGCCCTGATGATCGTCCTCGGCGCGCTCGTCGCGACCTTCGGCGCGCTCGTCGCCGACCGCGAGGCGACGGCGGACAGCTTGGTCGGCGCGATCTTCGGCTATTTCGTGATCGCCACCGCCTGCTCGATGCTGTTCCTCCAGCTCGAGGGGCTCCGGCCGGGATCGTTCCGGCTGCCCGACGACGGGGACCTCGACACGCAACTGCTCTATTTCAGCATCGTGACCATGACTACCGTCGGTTATGGCGACATCACGCCCGCGACCCCGATTGCGCAGATCTGCGCCGCGCTGGAAGCGGCGTTCGGCACGCTCTACCTTGCCATCCTGATCGGGCGGATTGTCGGGCAGATGGCGCCCAGGCTTGCAGGTTCGGCCCGGGCGCAGATCGACCCGGCCGTCCCGCCGGACCGGAGATCGGGGGCCGAGGGCGGCGGCGATCCAAGGGGCCAGCCCTGAAGGACGAATGCCGTCGGTCAGTCGAACCGCTCCGGATCGACCGGGGCGGCCGCAGCGCCCGCCGCCCCGTCTGGTGCCCCATCTCGTGCCCCATCTCGTGCCCCGTCTGGCGTCGGGACCGTCATCTCCTGATAGCGCCGGATCGCAGACCGGGTGGTCACGAACATGCGGGAAGTGCCGAGCCGGTCGGCGAACCCGGACGCGCGGAAATAGTCCAGCACATCCGGGTTCAGGCCGGCGACCCAGACCATCACCCCCGCCGCGGCGAAGCGTCGCTCGCCTTCCAGCATCATCTGCAGCGCCGAATACTCGATGTCGAAGACCCGGCTGAGGTCGAGCACCAGAACCTGCGGCTTGTGCGCGGCCACAAGTTCGCCGACCCGGGTGGCGACCTGCTGGGCATTGGCGAAGAACAGCCGGCCTTCGGGACGGACGATCAGAAGGCCCTCGATGGTCTCGTCGTCGGGATGCGCCGGCGACAGCGGGCGCAGGACGTCTTCTCCCCGCTTGCGGCCGATCACATGCACCCGTGGATGCGCCGCCTGGCTGGCAAGGCCCAGCAACGACAGGATGATGGCGACGAGGATGCCCTGCAGGGTCCCGAACACCAGCACGCCGACGAAGGCGGCAAGCGCCCAGTGGAACTCCATCGTCCGCACCCTGCGGATCGCGGCGAACTCGCCGGGCTGGATCAGCCCGACCGAATAGACGATCACGATGGCGGCGAGGACGGCCTGCGGCAGCAGCCCCAGCAGCGGCGCCAGCACCAGCATCGTCGCCGCCGAGGCCGCCGCGGTCACCAGCGACGCCTTCTGCGACCGCCCGCCGACCGCGCGGACGACCGCCGTCTGCGAGGTCCCGCCGCCGGCCGGCATGGCGCCGAAGAAGGCGCCGGAGAGGTTCGCCGCCCCGGTTGCGAGAAGCTCCCGGTCGGCTCCGATCGGCGGCTCGGTGGGCAGCGCGAAGGCGCGGCCGGCGGCGATGGTTTCGGTGAAGCTCATCAGCGCGATGCCGACCGCCCCCGGCAACATCTGCAGGACCAGATCGAGGTCCGGCAGGGTGAGCGACGGCAGCGCCTGGGGGATATGGCCCACGGTCGCGACGCCGGCCGCGCCGAGGCCGGCGATCGCCGACACTGCGATCCCGCCGGCGACCACCGCCAGCGGCGCCGGCGAATGCGGCCGGGCCCGTTCCAGCATCAGCAGCAGGATCAGCGCGACAAGCCCGATCGCCAGGGTAAGGACCGAGGCCTCGGGAAGGTGCCGGACCAGGGACAGGACATCCCGGAAGAAACCGTCCTTGGTGATGTGGATGCCGAGCAGTTTCGGCACCTGATCCAGCACGATCACCATGCCGATCCCGGCCTTGAACCCGGTCAGCACCGGGGCGGAAATGAAGTTCGCGACGAAGCCGAGCCGCAGCGCCGACGCCGCGATCAGCAGGATGCCGGTCAGTGCGGTCAGCGTCGCCGTCGCGGTGATCAGCCGGCCGGGGTCGCCATCCGGCACGACAAGGGCAAGCTGCGCCGCGACCAGGATGGCGAGCGTCGTGGTCGAGCTGACACTCAGCACCCGCGAGGTGCCGATCAGCGCATAGACGATCATCGGCACGAACGCGGTATAAAGCCCGACACTGACCGGCAGTCCGGCGACGGTCGCATAGGCCATCGCCTTCGGCAGCACGACCGCGGCCGCGGTCAGCCCGGCGATGACGTCCAGCCGCAAGCCAGGCGGCGGCGTGGGAAGGGAAGCTGTTCCCGGCTGTGACATGTCTCGCCCCTCCCCGTGCGGACCGCGGTACAGGATGCGCTCCGTTGGCAGGGGCGGCATTGTGCACCGGGCAATGGATCGACCGGACCATCAGCATTGCCGCAGTATGCGCCATGAGGCAAATCAATCTGCGTCCCGGGGCCCGACTCGCGGACCAGCCGGCATCGAGCCGCCGCCGCTCCGGCGAAGCGACCTGCGCTTTCGACCTGACCTGCGGGCGAACGGATCCGGGAACAGGGTGATCCTCACGCCGGCGGACCAAGGCCGGAGAAAGCGAACCGTCATGTCCGTGAGCAGGCCGCGCTGGGAATGGCGGTCGTTCGGTCGCCGATTTCCGGAAGCCGAGGCCCGGCTTGACCGCGACGGACCGGAAGATGTCCGCGACTCCGACGAGGTGTACCTGATCGCCCGCGGGGGCGGGAACGTGAAGATCCGCGACGGACTGATCGACGTGAAGATCCTCCAGCAGGTCAATGCGGACGGGCTCGAACAATGGCTGCCGATCCTCAAGGCGCCCTTCCCGCTCAGCGCCGCCGATGCGGCGAAAGTCCTGCACGCCCTGCACCTGCCGGCGCCGGACGCCCTGCGCGCCGCCTATTCCCTCGACGCATTCCTCGCGGATTTCGCAGGACCCGAGAGCGGCGTCCGGGTCGTGCCGGTCCACAAGCGGCGGCGGCGCTATGGGGTCGCCGGATGCATGGCCGAAACCGCGGACATCCTGGTCTGGGGCACCTCGGTCCGCACGGTTGCAGTGGAAGCCGAGGATGCATCGGCGGTCCTCGAAGCGGTCGCCGGTCTGGGCTTGGGCGGATACGCCAATGTCAGCTATCCCCGCGCCCTGCTGGCACTGGTCGAGGGCGTGCCGGAGCGCTTCGCCGTGATCGATGTCGGCACGAACTCGGTGAAGTTCCATCTCGCCGAACGGGATTCGCAGGGCGCGTGGCGCACGGTGGCGGACCGGGCCGAGGTGACGCGCCTGGGCGAAGGGCTGGCAGAGACCGGGGCAATCTCTGACGTCGCGCGCGACCGGACCGCCAGCGCGATCGCGGCCATGCGGGACGAGGCACGGCGCCACGAGGTGCGCGCCATCGCCGCCGTCGGCACCGCCGGGCTGCGGATCGCCGCCAATGCCGACGCGGTCGTCGCCGCCATCCGGGCGCGCACCGGCCTGCAGGTCGAGGTGATTTCGGGCGAGGACGAAGCCCGCCTGGCCTATCTGGCATCCGTCTCCGCTCTGCCGGCGGCGGCAGGTTCGCGCGTGGTGTTCGATACCGGCGGCGGCAGTTCCCAGTTTACCTTCGGCCACGGCACCGCCATCGACGAACGCTTCAGCCTCGATGTGGGCGCCGCCCGCTATACCGGGCGCTTCGGGCTCGACCGCGCCGTCTCCGAGGACGTCCTGCGCGCGGCCATGGAAGCGATCTCGGCCGGCCTCGCCCGCCTCGATGGCCGGCCCGTTCCCGACTTCCTGGTCGGCATGGGCGGGGCCGTCACCAACCTCGCGGCGGTCCGGCACGGGCTGGTCCGCTATGATCCCGCGATCATCCAGGGCGCCGTGCTCGACGCGGC
Source organism: Meridianimarinicoccus sp. (assembly GCA_044221805.1). Taxonomy (GTDB): domain Bacteria; phylum Pseudomonadota; class Alphaproteobacteria; order Rhodobacterales; family Rhodobacteraceae; genus Meridianimarinicoccus. The sequence goes on along the minus strand of JBGAOK010000051.1, from coordinate 2,799 downwards.
CGAGATCGACCGCCAGATCGAGACCTACCGCTCGCGCGAGGCCGAGGCCCGCCGCATGGTCACGGGTCTTCAGCCGCAGCGGGCCGAGGTGATCCTTGCCGGTGCCTGCATCGTCCGGGCGGTGATGGCGAAGCTCGGACGGACGGACCTCACGGTAAGCGACCGAGGCCTGCGCCACGGCGTGCTGGCGGACCGCTTCGGCTTCTGATCGAAAGGCACGGCGTCACGGAACGACGGGGGCAGCCCAGACCACGGGCCCCAGAAAGGTCGGGCCGCAGCCGGGCGGAAGACGAGCCCATCAGTCGAAGACAGGCCTCAGGTCTTCGAGCCGCACAGGGAACCGACCGGCGTCGAACCGATGCCGATGCTGCCCGCGGAAGGCCGCCGCGCCACGATCCGGCACCTCGGCCAGGGTCCGGTCTGCCGGGAAGAAAGAAGAAACCACCTCGGGACAAGGTCGTCGTGGCGCGCTACGCTCGCGCCATGGATCCGATCCGCATCCTTCTGGTCGACGATCATCCGATCGTGCGCGAAGGCTACCGGCGCCTTCTGGGGCGCCAGCCCGGATATTCGGTGGAAGCCGAGGCGAGCGACGGCGAGGCGGCCTTGGCGGCCTTCACCGGGCACCGGCCCGACATCGTGCTGATGGACCTCTCGATGCCGGGGGGCGGCGGCTTCGCGGCACTGGCGGCCCTTCTGGCCGCGGATCCGCAAGCCCGGATCCTTGTCGTCTCGATGCATCAGGGCGCCATCTTCGCGCAGAAGGCGATCGATGCCGGCGCGCGGGGCTTCATCTCGAAAAGCAGCCCGCCGGACGAACTGGTGCGGGCCATCGCCACGGTGATGGCGGGCCGGCGGGTGCTGTCGTCGGACGTGGCGCAGGAGGTCGCCCGCACCTCGATCGAGACCACCGACGTCGCCGGCCTGACGCCGCGCGAACGGGACATCCTGCTGCTGCTGGTGCGCGGGATGAGCGGGCGGGCCATCGCCCAGGACCTCGGCCTTTCGTCCAAGACCGTGCAGAACAACCTGTCGATGATCCGCGCCAAGCTCGGCGCGACGGGCGATGCCGATCTCGTCCTGAAGGCGCAGCGCGCCGGGTTCGTTCCGGGCCTGTGATGCGCGGGATGCTGCCCCAGCTCGTTCTGCGGGTGCTGGCGGCAGGACTGCTGACCCTCATCCTGGCCGCCGGCTGGGTGCTGTGGGACACCGCCAATGCCGCCCGCCGCGATGCCCGGATCACCGCGACCCGGGTCGCCGACGTGATCGCCGCCCGCCCGAGTTTCGAGGGCCTCGCCTTCGGCGGGGTGGCCCCGACGCCGGTGTTCCGCGACTGGCAGCAGTTCCCGGCCTGGAGTCTGATCGCGCCGGGCATCTGCGTCGAACTGGGTCCCCGCGACCAGCCGGTGCAGCGGCGCTGCGGTCCCTATCTGGCGGCGCCCGCGCCGCCGGCGTGGTTCGTCTGGCTGGCCGGGCGGCTGGGGCTGGTGCCCGAACCGGTCGCCGTGCCGGTGCGGACGCGCCACCTCACCGATGCCTATGTGACCGCCGTGGCCGATCCCGGCGTCATCATCACCCGGGCCTGGGCGCGGACCGGCGACCTGATGCGGGTCGCGGTCGGCATGGCCATCGGCGGCGCCCTGCTCACCGGCCTTCTGGTCATGCGGCTGCTGGCGCCGTTCCGCACCCTGCTGCGCGGCATCGAGCGGCTGCAGCGCGGCGAGTTCGCCACGCGGCTGCCGCGCCTGAAACTGGCCGAATTCGATCAGCTGGGCATCGCCCTGAACGGCACCGCCGCGACCCTGCAGGAGGCGCAGGCGGTGCGGACCGAGTTGACGCGCCGCCTCTTCACCGTGCAGGAAAGCGAGCGGCGGGCGCTAGCCCGCGAACTGCACGACGAATTCGGCCAGTGCCTGACCGCCACGCGGGCAATGGCCACCGCGATCGCCCAGTCCGGCGAGACCACCGCGCCGGACGGGGCACGGATCGCCGAGATTTCGGGCCAGATGATGGACAGCCTGCGGGCCGAGCTGGCGCGGCTGCGCCCGCCCGATCTGGACGATCTCGGCCTGCGGCCCGCGCTCGAACGGCTCGTCGCCGACTGGCGCCGGCGCATGCCGGCGCTGCATTTTGCGCTCGATCTCAGCGGCGGGATCGAGGCCGTCCCGGATGACCTGGCACTCAGCCTCTACCGGATCGCCCAGGAATGCGTGACCAACGCCATCCGCCATGGCCGGCCGCGCAGCGTGGCGCTGCGGATCGCGGTGGACCGGGACATCGTGCTGAGCGTCCACGACGACGGTGCGCCCCGGCAGGATGCGCCGCCGGACGGGGCAAAGGACGGGGCGCCGACCGGCGACGGCTACGGCCTGCTCGGCATCCGCGAGCGGGTCGATGCCCTGGGGGGCAGTTTCGAGCTGCAGCCGGGCGCGGCCGGCATGGTGGCGACCGCGCGGCTGCCGCTGTGAGGGGCCGGCGACCCGGGTGATCTTCCCGGGTCGGCCGGGAACTCCTCTCTTTCCAGCTTCGCCGCCCCGGCGCATCGTCCCCCGGGACAGGGAGACGCGGCCCATGAACGACATGAGTGATCGGATCGCCCGGCTGGGGCACGAGGTCGGCGCCGGGCTGATCGGCCATGACGAGTTGGTCGAACGCCTGCTGGTGGCGCTGCTTGTCGGCGGCCATGTCCTGCTGGAAGGACCGCCGGGCATCGCCAAGACCCGCGCGGTCAGGCGGCTGGCTGCCCATCTGCCGGGAAGCCATTCCCGCATCCAGTCCACCCCGGACCTGCTGCCCGCC
>JBGAOK010000050.1:0-23822 GCA_044221805.1 Meridianimarinicoccus sp. | reverse complement strand
CCAAACCGCCGAAATCCACATTCGCGTCGCACTCATCAACCGCTTCAATGCCCTCGGCACCGCCGAGATCGTCCGCGTGGCCTGACGTCAGCGGGGTAAGGGGCAGTCACGCCTCAAAAGCGAGTTGCGCAACAACGCCTCGCCCGGTTGCCGCCGATCCAGTCGGCGGCCGAGTGGTTCGGGTGGCTGGAAACGCTGCCCCGGTACGAGGACGACGATCGCCTGCGCCCCGCCCATGAGCGCGTTCACTTCGTTGGGCGTCTGCTGTCCGACTTCGACCCGAACGAACGGCACCTGGCGTTGGCGATGTGGATCGACCTGATGATCCGGCAGGGCTATCTCGGCCGCAACCCGCTGACCACGAGTTACTATCAGCGGCTGAGGAACGACCATGCGAGGATCGCGCGCAGGGACATCTCGGCCGAGACGGTGCCGATGACCTCGATGGCCAGCAGCCTGACGCTGATCGGGGTCTCGGGCATGGGCAAGACGATCAGCACGACCCGCATCCTGAAACGCTATCCCGAGACCATCGTCCATAAAGATCCGTTCCACATCGTCCAGGTGCCCTGGGTGCGCCTGGAATGCCCTTACAAGGGCTCGGTCAAGCAGCTTTGCCTGAGCTTCTTCGCCCGGATGGACGCGCTTCTCGGCACCGACTTCGCCCGGCGCCACGGCGGCGCGCGCAGCTCGATCGACGGCGTGGTGCTGCAGATGGCGGCGATCGCCAACCGCCATGCGGTCGGGCTGATCGTGATCGACGAGATCCAGCATCTGATGGAGGCCCGCGGCACCGGGCGCGACGAGATGCTGAACTTCCTCGTCACGCTGGTGAACCACTGCTCGACGCCGGTGATGCTGATCGGCACGCCCAGGGCGCTGCCGCTGCTGCAGGGCGCCTTCCGCCAGGCCCGGCGTGCCAGCGGCCTCGGCAGCTCGTCCTGGGACCGCATGGCCCCCGGCGCGACCTGGGACGCCTTCGTCACCCAGCTCTGGTCTTGCCAGTGGACCCGGGAGCCGAGCCCGCTGACCGACGAGATCCGCGAAGTGCTCTACGACGAGAGCCAGGGCATCGTCGACGTGGTGATCAAGCTCTACTTGGTCGCTCAGGCGCGCGTCATCTCGCGCTCGGCCCTGCGGCCGGGGCCCGAACGCCTCGACGCCGCCCTCCTGCGCCGCCGCGGCAACTGCCACGACAATGCCGTTGCGGAAAGCTTCTTCCAGCTCCTCAAGCGGGAACGCATCCGCCACCGCACTTACCCGACCCGGGAAGCCGCAAGGCAGGACCTCTTCGAGTACATCGAGATGTTCTACAATCCGAAACGCAGGCACACAAACAACGGCATGCTGTCGCCCGTTGACGTCGAAACTAGGCAGCAGAAACCAAACGAGGCGGGCGTCTGGGAAACGAGCGGCACCTCAGTCCAGTCCGTGCCATCATCGATCCCTTCAGAGTATCATGACACCCATCATGTTGCCCTGACAAGTTGGACCCACCCCTTGGCCATCAGGAGAGGCTCGCAGCAGAACCGCGCGAAGGTCTTCAAAACCGATGCCACGGAGAGTTTCCTGAACTATCGTGCCGCCGATTCCAATCCGAGCGGGATACACCGATGACCCTGACACGCCGTGCCTTTGCCCTCAACAGCCTCAGCCTTCTGGCTCTGGTTGCCGCAGGCGGCCGCAGCTTCGCTCAGTCCGACAGCCCGATTCTCGGCATCGTCGAAGGCACCGAGGAATTTGCCGCCGCTTCCGATGCCTATATCTACGGCTACCCCCTGATCACCATGGAAATGACGCGCCGCATCATCACCAATGTGGCCGCGCCGGAAGGAACCCGGGGGCCGATGGGCAGCATCATCAAGCTGCGTCAGTACCCGGACGCCACCTACCGGGACATCACCGCGCCCAACGCCGACACGCTTTACACCACGGCGTTCTTCGATGTGGGCGACGAGCCCTGGGTGCTCGAACAGCCGGACATGGGCGATCGCTATTTCCTTCTGCCGCTGCTCTCCGGCTGGACCGAGGTGTTCCAGGTTCCCGGCAGCCGCACCACCGGCGGTGCGGCCAAGACCTTCCTGATCACCGGCCCGGGCTGGTCGGACACCCTTCCCGAAGGGATGACGGAGCTGAAATCGCCCACCGCAATGGTCTGGCTGCTGGGACGCATCTATTGCACCGGCACGCCAGAAGACTATGCCGCCGTCCATGCCCTGCAGGACGCCTTCAAGCTGCAGCCGCTCAGCACCTGGGGCAGCGACTACACGCCCCCCGCCGGCACGGTCGATCCCGCCATCGATATGAAGACACCGACCCGCGATCAGGTGAACGCGATGAACGCGAAGGACTTCTTCACGCTTCTTGCCGAACTGATGAAGCGCAACCCGCCGGCCGCCGCGGACGCGGCCGCCCTGGAACGGTTCGCCGGCATGGGGCTCGTCCGCGGCAGGGAGTTCGACCCGACGTTCGTGGACAGCATCGTGGACGCAAAGCTGCCGAAGATCTCCTACGGTCGCATCATGGCGCATTTCCTCGACTCCGACGGCGACATGACGCGCCAGAACGGCTGGGCTTTCACCCTCAAGGCGGGGACCTACGGCACCGACTACATCCAGCGTGCCCTCGTCACCGCCATCGGCCTTGGCGCGAACCGCCCGCAGGATGCCATCTACCCCACGTCGCTGAAGCCTGACCTGCTGCAGGACTACAGCGGCGCGCACAAGTACACGATGGTCTTCCCGAAGGGTCAGACGCCGCCAGCAAAGGGCTTCTGGTCGCTGACCATGTATGACGAGGAGATGTTCTTCGTCGCCAATCCGATCAATCGCTACTCGATGAGCGTGCGGACCGATCCGAGGTATGGCGACGACGGATCCCTGACGATCTACATCCAGAACCAGTCGCCCGGAGCCGGTCTCGAGGCGAACTGGCTGCCGGCGCCTGCGGGCAAGTTCCACCTGATGCTGCGCCTCTACTGGCCGGACGAAAACGCGCCCTCGATCATGGACGGCTCGTGGAAGATCCCGCCCGTCAGGAAGGTCTGACGTTCTGACCCGTGGTATCGGCCCCGGAACAACTCCCGGGGCCGCTGTCATCGGCCACACGCCGCCGCTTTCGAGTGCCAGCGCATCGGGACAGGCGGAGAAGACCGTCAGACAGCGCCAGGGCTGTCGCCTTCGGGCGCGTCATGGGTCCGGAGGAAATAGGTCGTAACCCGGCCGACGCCCTTCAGGTCGAGCTCACCGGCGCTTTCCACCGGGACCGGGCCCAGGAGCGACAGCGTGGCGGCCGAGATGTGGATGAGGCCGGGCCGCCCGGTGGATTCCAGCCGGCTGGCCAGGTTCACCGCCTCGCCCCAGATGTCGTAGACGAAGCGCTTGCGCCCGATCAGCCCGGCGATCACCGGGCCGGAATGGATGCCGATGCGCATCTGCAGCCCGTGGCCGACGCCGCCGGACATGGTGCTGAGCAGGTCGCGGGCGAAGGCCACCGCGGAGGGGGCGTGGTCCTCGCGCGGGTGCGGCACGCCCGAGGCAGCCATGTAGGCGTCGCCGATGGTCTTGATCTTCTCGACCCCGTGCCGGTCGGCAATGTCGTCGAAGGCCTGGAACAGCGCCGACAGGCGCCGCAGCAGGGCAGTGGGCTCGGTGCGCGCGACCATCGGGGTGAAATCGACGATGTCGGCGAAGATGATCGTGGCCGAGGCGATGCGGTCGGCGATCACCGATTCGCCATCCCTGAGCCGGGTGATGACCGGGCCGGGCAGCATGGCATGCAGGATCGAATCCGCCCGGTCGCGCTCGTATTCGATGCGCGCGTGGAACTCCTTCTCGCGCCGGCGCAGCCGGGCGCGCTCGAGGCTCGCCTCGACCCGGGCATGCAGCAGGACCGGGTCGATCGGCTTCTGCAGGTAGTCCTCGGCCCCGGCGGTGATGCAGCGCACCACGGCGCGGGTTTCCTTCAGACCCGAGACCATGATCACCGGCAGGTCGCGCCAGTCGGGCGAGGCCTTCATCCGGGTCAGGAACTCGATCCCGTTCATGTCGGGCATCAGCACGTCGCAAAGCACAAGATCGAGCGGTTCCTCGCCCAGCACGGCGAGACCGGCCGCCGCCGACGAGACCTGCAGCACCTCGTGCCCCCAGCGCGCCAGATGGCGCCGGAGGATCTCGCGGTTGGCGGTCACGTCATCGATCACGAGGATGCGCCCGCCCTCGCGCGCGGCGAAGCGCAGCGGCGTGGCCAGCGAACGCTCCAGCGCCGCGGCGATGCCCTGGTCCAGCCGGGTCTGGTCGCTTTCCTCGCCCTCGGTCAGGAAACTGTCGGCCTTGGCCAGGAAACGGGCGCATTCGGTGATGACCATGCGGATGTCGGCCAGCACCGTGGGCGACAGGCTGTCCTCGTGATCCTCGACCATCAGTTCCGAATAGCCGAGGATGGCGTTCACCGGGTTGCGCAGGTCGTGGCGCAGCTGGGCTTCGTCCATCTCGGCGATCAGCCCCTCGCCGTCGGGCGAGACCAGACGGGTCACCAGACCGTTCAGCGCCTCGGCCGCCGCGCGTACCTTGAGGGCATCGTCCAGAGCGGCCGGGGGGCCGGCGCGGGACAGTTCCTCGATGATCAGGATCTGGAACCCGAGGATCGATTCCGCCGGCCCGGTCAGCCGCTGGGCGATCCGCGTGGCCAGCGCGCGGGAGCGGATGCGCGCCTCGGCCGACACCGGTCAGACCGCCAGCAGCCGGGCGATCTTCTCCAGAAGGCCCGGAAGGTCGATCGGCTTGGTGTGGAAGTCGTCGCAGCCCGCGGCCAGCGCCTTGTCGCGGTCGGCATCCATGGCATGGGCGGTCAGCGCGATCACCGGGATGGCCCGGGTGGCCGCGTCCGCCTTCAGGGTCCGGGTCGCGGTCCAGCCGTCCATCACCGGCAGGCTCATGTCCATCAGGATCAGGTCCGGCCGCAGCGCCGCCGCGCTGTCGACCCCGGCCTGCCCGTCACGGGCCGTGGCGATGCGGAAGCCCTTCTTCTCGAGCCGCCGGGACAGCATGTCGAGGTTCATGTCGTTGTCCTCGACGATCAGGATCGTGGTCAACTGGTCTCTCCTCGCATCTGCGGCGGGTCTGCGGCGGGTCCGGCGGGGCGGGGCTCGCCCTGCGCCACGTTTCGCCGGATCGCCGCCACAAGGGAAGCCCTGCCGTTCTGGCCCTTGCTCACCACATCGCCGGCATGGGACCGCAGCCAGGCCAGTTCGCTGCGGCTGAGTTCCTTCGAGGTGGCGATGATGACGGGAAGCTCGGCCAGGTCGGGGCGCGACCGGATCGTGCGCAGGGTCTCGAACCCGTCGAGATTCGGCATCATCAGGTCCAGCACCACCAGTCCGGGCCGCCGCGAGTCGATCTGTGCCAGCGCGCGCTCGCCGTCCGAGGCCTCGCGCACGGTCCAGCCCTCGCGCACCAGCGTGCGGCGGAACAGCGCCCGCGTGGCGGCGTCGTCGTCCACCACCAGCACGTCGCGCTCGCCGATGCCCGCCACACCGTCCAGCACCTCCACCAGCCGTTTCGGGTCGATCGGCTTGGTCAGGTGGTCGGTGGCGCCGAAGGCCAGCCCCATCTCGCGGTCGCTGAGCACCGTCGCCAGGATCACCGGCGTGTCGCACAGGGCGGCATCGCCGCGCAGTTCCCGCAGCATCGACCAGCCGTCGCGTTCCGGCATGATGATGTCCAGCACGATGGCGCGGGGGCGGTGCAGCCGGGCCAGGTCCAGCCCGGATTGCACGTCGGCCGCGGTCAGGGCGCGATAGCCCGCGTCGGACACCACCGCGGCGACCTGCTTGCGGGCGACGGGATCGTCGTCGACCACCAGGACCGAGGGGGCCTCGGTGTCATCGGCGGCGGTCGTTGCCTCGGGGCGGTACTCCCGGGGCATGGTCAGGGTGAAGACCGAGCCCTTGCCGGGCGCCGAGTCGACCCGGACGGTGCCGCCCAGCATCTCGGTGAACTGCTTCACCAGCGCCAGCCCCAGCCCGGTGCCGCCATAATTCCGCGCGGTCGAGGCCTCGGCCTGCACGAAGGCCTCGAACAGCCGGGAGATCTGCGCTTCGGTCATGCCGATGCCGTCGTCGCGCACGGCAAAGACCACCGTCTCGGCCTCGGGCCGGACGGAAAGGGTGATCGTGCCGTGGTCGGTGAACTTGCCGGCATTGGACAGGAGGTTGAACAGGTTCTGGCGCAGCTTGGTCTTGTCGGTCTCGATCCGGTCAATGGCGGGGTCGATCTCGACCACCAGCCGGTTCGCCTTCTTCTGCACCAATGGCGCGACGGTGGCGCCGACCTCGTCGATCAGCGGCCGGAGATCGAAACTTTCGACGAAGATCTCCATCTTGCCGGCCTCGATCTTCGACAGGTCGAGAATGTCGTTGATCAGCGCCAGCAGGTGCCGGCCCGAGGTGAGGATCTTCTGCAGATCGTCCACCGGCTCGGTCTGGCCGGACTCCTCGGCGTCCTCGATCAGCATCTCGGAATAGCCGATGATCGCGTTCAGGGGCGTGCGCAGCTCGTGGCTCATCGATGCCAGGAAGCGGCTTTTCGCGGTGTTGGCGCCTTCGGCCTCGCGCCGGGCGGCTTCCAGTTCCACCTGCTTGTGCTTCAGGTCGGTGATGTCGCTGTAGACCGCCACGGTCCCGCCATCCGGCGTCTGCCGCTTGGCGATCTGCACCCAGGCGCCGCCGATCCGGGCTTCCTCGCGCTGGCCCGAGGCGGTGCGGTGGACCGCGAGCCGGTCTGCAATCCAGGCTTCGGTCGGCATCTCGCCGGGTTCGGCGAGGCCCGCGGCGACCTGGGCGCGCAGGAAGGTCTCGAAGGGCGTGCCGGGCTCGACCGCGGGGCCCACGGCGCGGAACATCCGCCGGAAGCGGTCGTTGGACAGGACCAGCCGGTCGGCATCGTCGAACAGGGCGAAGCCATCGGGGATGGTCTCGATGGCGGTCAGGATGGTGCGCCGCCGCTCCTGCGCCTCGGCTTCCAGCCGCCGGCGTTCGGCCTGGCTGTCGGCCAGCCGGCGCACCGTCTCGGCCATGCGGCCCAACTCGCCCTGGCCGCCGGGGGGAAGGTCCACCGTCAGGGCGCCGTCGTTCAGGGCGGTCATCGCCCGGTCGATCCGGCCCAGCGGTCGCAGGATCGACCGCAGCACCAGCACGGTCAGGATGGCACCAAGCGCGACGATCAGCGCGCAGGCAAGGATGGCGCGCTGGCGCGAGGCATGGGCCTGCTCGGCCGCCAGCCGGTTGGCCTGATCCGCCTCGACAGCAAGGCCGGCGACCAGATCGGACAGGGCGAGGTCCACCGCGTCGCTGCCCTGGCGGGCCTGGGCCAGATAGGTGTTGCCGAGGATCCGGTTGTCGTCGGTATAGGCGTCGACGGCCAGCATCGCCGCCGCGCGATAGGCGCCGGCGCCGGTGCGGATCTGCTGCGCCGCTTCGGGGGCGAAATCCTCCAGCGCATCCAGATCCTGCGCCAGCCGGGCCTCGGCCTCGGCGGCGCGCTGTTCCGACAGGGTCAGCAGGCTGACCGCCAGATCGGTCATCCAGTAGCGCAGCTGGCCGAAATCGCGGTCGGCCGCGGCGGCGATCTGCAGCCGGTGGAAGCGTTCCGTGGCGTCGGCGATGCGGTGCTGGTTGCGGGTCAGCTCCACCGCCATGATTGCGGTCGACACCACCAGCGCCCCCAGCAGCACCGCCGACAGCGCCCCGATCCTGAGCGGGATCGCGTGGCCGCCCAGCCGCCCCAGCCAGCCCGGACGGGCGTGGTCGGTCATTGATGCAGCGAGATGCTGATCGCGCCGCCCAGGTCGCCCTCGTGCCCGCCCTCCTTCGGGAAGCCGGTCACGTCCATCTCGCCCTTGGGCGCACCGTGGCAGCTCAGGCACGAGGCGGCGTAGTATTCGGGGATCAGCATCCGGAACATCGGCTTGCCGTCCTCGGTGACCTCCTCGGCGAAGGCGGCGCCCTTCTCCCAGCCGGGGGCCTCGAACTTGCCGCTGATGACCGCCGCCTCCCAGGCGTCGGGCCGGGCCTTGCGGTTGCGGATCAGATAGGGCGGCGCGGTGACCTTCACCTCGGCGATGGCGCCGGCCTTCTCGCCGAAGCGTTCGTTCACGAGGCGGGCGAACAGCGCCGGGATGAAGCCCTTGAAGCCCATGCCCGGCGTGTTGAACAGGTCCTGGTTCTCGTCGATCACCTCGGCCATGGCAGCGAGCTGCGCCTCGGTCAGGGTGCGCTCGGTCGCGGTCAGGTCGCCGGCCAGCGGTTCGGTCCCGTTGGCTTTGACATAGGCCGCGGTGACCTGGGCCATGAAGACCTCGCTGGTCAGGCCCTTGTCGCCCTTGTCCGGGTCGTTGATCAGCGTCTGGTTGGCCGAGACCACCGACCGCCCGGCCCGCAGCAGGGCGGCAAGGCGGTTGCCCTCCTGCAGCTTCACGGCCACTGCCGGATCGGCGGGCGTCGCGGCCGCGTCCTGCGCCGGGGCCATGCCCGCGCCCAGACACGCCACGACCGATGCCATCACGATCGTCCTGAACATCGCGCCCTGTCCCCCTGCGCCGCGACGGATGTCCCGCCGGGCAAAGCCGTTTGTTGCGCTTACCTTATGGCAAGGCGGGGCGGCGGTCTATTCCAACGCCCGGATCTGGTCGTTGGCACGGCGCAGGCGGTCCGAAATGCTCTTGATGAGATTAGTCAATATGCAGGCCATGATTGCCGGCCGGTCCGTGCTCAACTCACGGATGCGGTCGACCGAGAAGGCATAGCACAGCACCGGGACGTCGGCGGTGACATCGGCCGAACGGCGCCCGCCATCCAGCAGCGCCATTTCCCCGAAGGCCTGTCCGGGACCGACCGAGCCCACGCGCCGCGGCCGGCCGTTGACGGCGACCGAGATCGAGGCGGTCCCGCGGGCGATGACGAAGAAGGCCTTGGCCTCGTCCCCGGCCGAGATGATGCGCTGGCCGGCCTCGAACTGGAAAGTCGCGGCGGCGGATTCCAGACAGGCAAGCTCGGGCTGACCGAGACCCTGGAACAGGTCGAGCTGGTTGAGCGACATCTTCTCGTGCACCCGGGTCACCCCCGAGGTGGCCAGCACCCGTTCCTCGAACTGCTCCAGCGCTTGCTCGGTGTCTTCCAGCACCTCCGGCCGGGCGCCCACCGGCAGGGCGGCGATCGCGGCGACGAGCCGGGCCGCGGTTGGCGGGTCGGGGAGATCGGTCAGGACGATGCGGCAGCGCCCGGCCGACTCCTCCATCAGGGTGATCAGCAGACGCAGCGCGCCTTCGTCCACCATCGCGACACGCTTGAAATCCAGAACCACGGTATCGGCGCCGGCGGCCAGTTCCGATACCCGCCGCACCACCCGCTCGGCGGTGCCGAAATACAGCAGGCCCTGCAGTTCCAGCACCGACAGGCGCAGCGGCGAGGTGCGCAGCACCTCGGCCTCGGCGGGCGAGCGGATCCGCTTCGAGGGGACCTCGCGCGCAGCGTATTCGCGCCGGATCGCGGTGCCGGCATCGGTCCGGTTCGAGAAGCCATGCAGCGCAAAGTCCCGGGCCACGCGCTTGCAGACCTCGATCCCGCGCAGGCTGTTGCCGACCTCGTCCAGCCGCGGCGAATAGACGGCAACGCCGGCCTGACCGGGAATCACCGCCATGATCATGCCCGAGACGCCGCTCTTTGCCGGCAGGCCCACGTCGAAGGTCCATTGCCCGGCATAGTCGTACATCCCGCTCGTTGCCATCACCGACAGCACGTCCCGCACGTGGTCCGGTTCCAGCACCTGATCGCCGGTCAGAGGGTTGCGGCCATGGGCGGCCAGCGTCGCCGCCATCACCGCCAGATCGGTCGAGGTGACCAGAACCGAGCACTGGCGGAAATACAGGTCGAGGATGTCGTCCGGGTCGCGGTCGATCATGCCCGAGTTCAGCATCATCCAGGTGATCGCGCGGTTGCGGTGGCCGGTCTCGTGTTCGGAGCGGAACACGCTGTCGTCGATCTTCAGCCGACGTCCGGCGAAACGGCCGAACCAGTTCACCATGTCCGCCGCGCGGGCTTCCGGCGTGGCGCCGGGGAACAGGTTGGCCACGGCGATGGCGCCGGCATTGACCATCGGGTTGAAGGGGCGGTTGTTGACCTCGTCCAGCACGATCGAGTTGAAGGTCTCGCCGGTGGGTTCGACGCCGACCTTGCGCAGCACGTGCTCGCGGCCGTGGTTCTGCAGGGCGGCGCCGTACATGAAGGGTTTGGACACCGACTGGATGGTGACTTCCAGGCCGGCATCGCCCACCGAATAGACACGCCCGTCGACCGTGGCGATGCTGATCGAGAAGGCGGCGGGATCGGCGCGGCCCAGTTCCGGGATATAGGTGGCGACGGCCCCATCCTCGAGCGGTCGGTATTCCTCTAGCAGGCTGCGCAGATAGCCGAGGATGACCGTCGCGTTCGAACCGTTTTCCACCATTGCCGGAAGGCCTTCCACTGCGTTCACCCCTTGTCTGACCGGCGGGCCGGATACCAGCCTCGCATGTTGCGAGGGGGAAGGGGGGCCGCAAGGAATTTGCGCAACCACTCGGAGCGACGGCCGGGCGCGCGCAAATATCCGGCAAATCACCCATCGTCAGATCGGAAATCACGCAGGCATTCCGCGTCGTGCCCGGCTTTGCGGCGGTCTCGGGCCGCCGGGGGCGCCTCTCGCTGCGGGGTGGCGGGCCGGCGGCAGACCCGCCGGCCGCCGCGCGGGTCAGCGTGCCTGATCCGCAAGAAGCTGCGCCCGGTACTCGCCCTGACGCTTCAGCATCCAGCCGGGGTATTCCTCCGGCAGGGCGCTGACCGCGTCCAGTGCGGCCAGATCTTCCGGCGACAGGCGCACCCCGGTGGCGGCGATGTTGTCCGACAGCTGGTCGATGCGCTTCGCGCCGATGATCACGCTGGTCACCACGTCCTGGTGCAGAAGCCAGGCCAGCGCCACCTGTGCCACGCTGCAGCCCTTGGCCGAGGCGATCCCGCGCATCACTCCGATCACCTCCTGGGCCCGGTCCTTGTTCACCGGCGGGAAGTCGAAGCTGACCCGGCGCCCGTCGTTGCTGCCGTCGGTCGCCTTGCCGTCGCGGTCGTACTTGCCCGACAGGTAGCCGCCGGCGAGCGGGCTCCAGACCATCAGGCCGATGCCTTCGGACTTCAGCATCGGCACCACGTCGCGTTCCAGATCCCGCCCGGCGATCGAGTAGTAGGCCTGCAGCGACAGGATCGGCGCCAGCTTGCGCGCCTCGGCGATGCCGACGGCCTTCACCACTTGCCAGGCCGCCCAGTTCGACAGGCCGATGTAGCGGACGTGGCCGTGCCGGACCAGCGTGTCCAGCGCCTCGAGCGTCTCGACGATCGGCGTCGCCGGGTCGAAGCCGTGGATCTGGTAAAGGTCGATATGGTCCAGACCCAGCCGGGCCAGACTGGCCTTTGCCTGATCAAGGACATGGACGCGCGAGGTGCCGCGGGCGTTCGGGCCCTCGCCCATCTGGCCCATCACCTTGGTGGCGATGACCACATCCTCGCGCGCGACGCCGAGGTTCTTCAGCGACCGGCCGAGGATCCGCTCGCTTTCGCCGCCGGCATAGATATTGGCGGTGTCGATGAAGTTGATCCCGGCGTCCAGCGCGGCACGGACCAGCGCGTCGGCCTCGTCCTGCTGGAGACGGCCGATCTGGCCCCACATGCCGTCGGATCCGCCGAAGGTCATGGTGCCGAGGCAAAGCTCGGAAACGAACAGGCCGCTCGGGCCAAGACGACGATAGCGCATGATGCTCTCCTTTCGGGGCCGCGGGGGGCGGCTGGGGACCTGTCCGGAAGATGACCGCTGGGACGGGGCACGCGCCACGCCGATCCTCTCGAAATCCTGCCCGATCGTCTCAATCGGGGGCGGGAGGCACTGGCGGTGGGGCCGGGATCGGCTACATTCGGCCCATGATCAGCACCGATCTCGACAGACTGGCGGCCCGGGCGCTGAAGCTCTGGCACGCCCATGGCCGGGAAACCCCGGTGCCCGGCCTGCGTCTGGCCGTCGCCGAGCACCCGTCCGGTCCCTTCCACGGCGTCTATACGCCCTCGCTCTGTGCCATTCTGCAGGGCGCCAAGGTCAGCCGGCTGGGCGATCAGGTGTTTCGCTATGACGCCGGGAAATGCCTGATCACATCGCTCGAGGTGCCGATCCGGGCCGAGATCACCGTCGCCTCGCCGGACCGGCCCTATGTGGCGGCGGTGCTGGCGATCGACCCGGCGATGGTGGCCGACCTGATCCTGGTCCAGGGCGGCGGCGACGCGCTGCCCCAGGGTGCGGCCGCGCTCGGGGTCCAGCCCCTGCCGGCCGATCTGGTCGACCCGCTGGACCGGCTGCTGGCGCTGGCGGACCGGCCGCGCGACCTGCCGGTGCTGGCGCCGATGATCCGGCGCGAGATCGTCTGGCAATTGCTGAACGGCGCGCAGGGGCCGATGCTGCGACAGATCGGGCTGGCGGACAGCCGGATGGCACGGATCGGCCGGGCGGTCGGCTGGATCCGCGCGCATTTCGGCGAGACCCTCAGCATCGGCCATCTGGCCGGGCTGGCGGGGATGAGCCCGGCGACCTTCCACCGCCATTTCAAGACGGTCACGGCGATGACCCCGGTGCAGTTCCAGAAGCACCTGCGCCTGCAGGAGGCGCGGCGCCTGCTGCTGGCCGAAGGTGCCGACGTGGCGCAGGTGGGGTTCGCCATCGGCTATGAAAGCCCCTCGCAGTTCAGCCGCGAGTACCGCCGGCTGTTCGGCGCGCCGCCTGGCCGCGATGCCAGCGCGATCCGGCGCAGCGTCACGGCGGGTGAGGTGCCCGAGGCGGAAGGCCGCGCCGCCTGATCAGGGCTGCCGGGTCAGGCCGGCCAGCCCGGCCGCGTAGCGCGCGACCCCCGGGGCCAGCGGGAAGAGTTCGGCCTGAAGCGCATGGTAGATGTCGGGCTTGCCGTGGAACTGCCGCGCGGTGGGGAGGCCCGCCGGGTCGATCTCGGGGAACCAGCCGCCCGGCCCGTGGTCGATGAAACGGGCGTCGGCGAAGGCCCAGAGCTTGCGGTACCAGGCCTCGTCCTCCGGCTGGGCGCCGGTCTTGATCAGCGCGGCCATCGCCCCGATCGCCTCGGTCACCGGCCACCAGTAGCGGTCGCGCACGTCGACCCCGCCCCCCAGCGCCAGCGTATAGGCGATGCCGCCCTCGGGCAGCCAGGCATCGGCCAGCGCCTGTTCGATCAGCCGGCGGCCGCGGTCCGGCGCGCCGGGGTCGGTGCGCCCGGACAGGTCCCAGTGCTGGATCACCAGCCGGCCCAGTTCCAGCGAATGGCCCGGGGTGGTGCCGGCGGGGCGGAACATCGGGTTGCCGCGATAGGCCGGGTCGACCTGCCAGTCCTCGGTATAGTGTTCGGGGATGCGCCAGCCATGCGCCGGGGCCATCGCGCCGGTGAAGAAGTCAAGGATGCGCCCGGCGCGGTCCAGCCAGACCCGTTCGCCGGTGGCCTCGAAGGCGGCCAGCATCGCCTCGACCCCGTGCATGTTGGCGTTCATGCCGCGATAGGTGGAAAACGGCGTCCAGTCCGCGGCGAACTCGTCCCGCAGCAGGCCGCGGTCGTCATCCCAGAACCGGGTCTCAATCACCCCGGCCACATCGGCGAGCAGCCGGTCGGCGTCCGGGTGGCCGGCGTCGCGCGCGCTGGCGGCGGCCAGAAGGACGAAGACATGGCCATAGGCCAGCTTCACCCCGTCGCCCTCGCCGCCGCGTCCGACCGACCACAGGTAGCCGCCGTGCCGCGTGTCCCGGTGCCGGGTCCACAGGAAGTCCATCCCGGCATCGATGATCCGGTCGGCGCCGGCATCGCCGAAGGCCTTCCCCAGCGCATAGGAATGCACGAGGCGGGTGGTGGTGTGCAGCTCCTGCGGCCCGTCGGGCAGGGCGCTGCCATCCCAGGCCAGCACGTCGAAGCCGCCGTCCGGCCGGAGGCTGGCGCGGAAGAAATCCAGCTGCCGGCGCGCATCGGCGGTCAGGAAGGCGCGGTGGGCCGGATCGTCCAGCCAGTGGCCGGCGGCGGCTTCGGGTCCGATGGTCTGGCGGTCTGGCATGGTGATCCTCCCCCTCCGGCGGGCATGTTCCCGCTAACGCTGATAGGACAGGTCGGGGCGGTCGCGCCAGAGGCCAGAGCCCGAGCCGGGTAAGGCAGGCCGTGCCGCCCCTTCGGGTCAGTCGAGCCAGAGCCGGATCAGCGCGGCCTCGGCGGTTTCGCTGCCGCCGGGTTCCACCCCCGCCGCCCAGAGCCCCGCCCCGGCCGCATAGGTGCCCGGGATCAGGCCGCCGGTCTCGCACTGGCTGACCGCGCGGATCCGGGTGCCGCGGCGGATCGCGGCGGCCAGGACCGCGTGCAGCGCCGGGTCGGCCGGTGCCGTGCCGGCGCCGTAGACCCGCAGCACCGCGCCCTCGAGCGCGCCGAGCCCGGCCTCGAGCAGGTCCGGCGGCAGGCCGGGCGACAGGGTCAGGATGGCCAGCCGCCGGTCCGGGTCGAAGCGGCGCCGGGGCGGCGGCGCCGCTTCGGCCTGCGGCACCGACCGGAACGAATCCGCCCCGTGGCTGCGGTGCTTGACCAGCCCGGCCGCCGGCAGCAGCAGCCCCGCAAAGGCCAGCACCACGCCGGCGCCAGGTTCGGCCGCGCTGGCGAGCGCGAGGTCGAGATTGGCTTCGGCATCGCCGCCCATCCCTAGCGGCACCATGGCGCCGCACAGCACCACCCGCCGCCCGCTGCCGGCCAGGGCGCGCGACAGGGCGGCGCCGGTGAAGGCCATGGTGTCGGTGCCGTGGGTGACGATCGCCGGCGCATCGGGCCGGGCATCGATCCCGTCGAGGATCCGGTTCCAGTGCCTTGGACCCAGGTCGGCGCTGTCGAGCAGGGGGCGGAACACCTCGGCCGCCAGGGTCACGCCCGGGGCCAGGCGGGCCGCGATGGCGGCTTCCACCAGACCATCCTTTGGCGCCAGCCCGTCGGGCGTGTCGACCATGCCGATGGTGCCGCCGGTATGGACCAGAAGCAGTTGCTTCACCCGAGCCTCTCCCGATTTGCCGCTTGCGGCGACTGTGCGGGCGGGGTCGCGGATTGGCAACCGGCCGCCTCTCGGCCCCGCCGGCAATCTGCCGCCGATCCGTCGACGAAGCGAATTGCCATGCCGGGTCGCCGCGCCTAAGCGGGGGCCATGCTGCGCGCGCTTCTGGCCCTTCCGCTTCTGCTCCTGCCCGCCACTGCCCGGGCGCATCCCCATGTCTTCGTCGATGTCGGCGCCGGCTTCGTCACCGATGCCGAGGGACGGCTGGGCGCGCTGCGCATCGTCTGGCTTTACGATGCCTTCACCACGCTGGTGCTTTACGAGCAGCTCGGGCTCGACCCCGACGGCGACGGGCTGCTCGACGCGGCCGATCTGGCAACGGTCGCCGCGGGCGAGACCGACTGGCCGCCGGACTATGCCGGCGACACCTATCTGTGGCGGGGCGGCGCCCCGGTGGCGCTGGCGGGGCCGGTGAATGCCAGCGCAAGGATGGTCGGCGACCGGGTCGAGGTCGCCTTCGACCTGCCGCTGGTCGAGCCCTTGCCGCTCGCGGGCGGCGAGGTCAGCCTGAAGCTCTATGACCCGGGCTATTACTACGCCTACTCCATGCAGCCGGCGGCCGCGCCGGACCTGCCGGCGGGCTGTCGGGCAGATCTGATCCCGTTCCGCCCCGACGACGCCTCGGCCGAGTTGCTGGCCGCGCTGTCGGCCCTGTCGGCCGAGGAAACCCCCGACGATTCCGAGATCGGCGCCCGCTTCGCCGACGAGGTCCGGCTGCGATGCGACTGATCCCGGCCGTTCTGCTGGCGCTGGCGCTGGCGGCGCTGGTCACGGTCGCGGCCGATGGCAGCGCCGGGCAGGCGCTGTTCCGCTGGGCGGGAGACCGCCAGCACGAGGTGCAGGACGCCATGGCGGCGGCGATCCGCGCCATCAAGGCCGGCGACCCGCGCGCGGTGGTCAGCCTGTGCCTGCTGTCGGGCGCCTATGGCTTCGTCCATGCCATGGGGCCGGGCCATGGCAAGGTGCTGCTGGGCGGGGCTGCACTGGCCGGCGGGGTGGGGCTGGGGCGGATGCTGGCGGTCGGGCTGGTGGCGGGCCTGGCCCAGGCGATGACCGCGATTCTGCTGGTGGCGGTCGGGGTGAAGGTCCTGGCGCTGAGCTCGGCCGATGCCTCGGCATTGGCCGAGGGCTGGCTGGCTACCGCCAGCCGATGGGCCATCGCCGCGATCGGGGCGCTGCTGGTCTGGCGGGCGCTCAGTGTGCTGTGGCGCAGCCGGGCGCTGGAAGCCGGGCACGGCCATGGCGATGACCACGGGCACGACCATGGGCACGGGCATTCGCACGGGCACGACCACTACCACGGCCACGCGGCCCACGATCCTGATACCGGGGCGGCCTGCGGCTGCGGTCACAACCACGGTCCGACCGCGGAACAGGTCGCGGCGCTGTCCTCGCCCCGGGATCTGGCGCTGATGGTGGCCAGCATCGCGATCCGGCCCTGCACCGGGGCGCTGTTCCTGATGGTGGTGGCGTGGCGTTTCGGCATTCCGCTGGCCGGGGCGGCGGCGGTGATCGCCATGGGACTGGGCACCGCCCTGTTCAACGGCCTGGCCATCGGCGGCGGGATCGCGGCGCGGCGCCTGCTCGGCGCCGGGGGTGCGGTGCTGAGCGGGAGCGGCCTGCGCGTCGCCGCGACCCTTCAACTGGCGGCCGGGCTCTTCGTCCTGGCATTGACGCTGGGGGCCGGGATTTAGGCCGGAGGCGCGACCCTGCCGCGTGACGGGAAAAGGTCGGAAAAACGTGACCTTCGACACAGAGTCCTTGATCGTTTACCTTGGTGAATGGCACTCTCCGTTTCGGAGAATTCGGAATGATCCGAATCTGCAGGGAGAGAGAGACATGGGTCAACACGCCACGAACTGGGCGCTGAGCGCGCTGGAATCGGTCAAGGTCGGCACCGTCGCGGACCGGGCCGACAGCCCTGCACTGCGCCGCCGGATGGAAGCGACGGCGAACATGAGTTCTGTTGCGTCCTATGACTGCTGCTCGCCCACCGTGACCAAGGGGCCAGGCTGCTGCGAGATCCGCCCCGAAGGCCCCGAGATGACCGCGCTCTGGCCGGTTGCCATGGCGGTGGAAACCGCCTGAGCCAGGTCCTTCCGCCCTCTGGCGAAGGACCGCACGCATTTACCTGACCCCGGACAACCTTCCGGCCTATCTGGTCCAGCGCGGGCACCTGACGGTGCGCGCGCTGGTCGATGCACCCCTGTCGGTCTACCGGACGGACTCGATCCGCCCGGTGCTGGTCGTGCGCCGGCCGGACGGGACCGGCTGGGTGGTCAAGCAGCCGGGCGAGACCCGGCACCATGCCGTCGTTTCGCTGCAACGCGAGGCGGCGGTCTATGATTTGGCCGACGGCGCCTTTTCCGACCGGCTGAGACAGCACCTGCCGCGCCTGGCCGAGTATGACGGCGCGGTTCACGCGCTGGTGCTGGAACGGGTCGGCCATGCCAACGCCTGGACCATGATGCTGGCGCATCGCGGTCCCATCGAAGACCTGGCCGCCCCGATCGCCGCGGCCTACCGGGCGCTTCATGACGAGCCGCTGGCCTTCGCCCAGGGTGGGTCCGCGGTGCCCGACCGGGCGCCCTGGATCCTAGATGCCGCCGAGATCGCTGGCGACGACTTCGCCTTCATCCGGGCCGAGCCCGGGCTGGCGGCGCCGCTGGCCGAACTTGCCGCGGGCTGGACCCGGACGGCACTGATCAACGGCGATGCCAAGCTGGAAAACGTGGTCTTCGACCGCGACGGGCGCCACGCCTGGCTGATCGACTGGAGCATGGTGGCGGTGGGCGACCCGGCCTGGGATGTGGCGGGGATCGTGCAGTCGGCGCTGACCCTGTGGCTGCACGGGCTGGAACTGGATGCAGAGGGCGGCATCGGTGCCGCGGTGGCGCAAGGCAGCTTCTCGGGCGACGAGATCGACGGCTTTGTGCGCGCCTTCCTGTCGGCCTATGGCGCCACCGACCGCGCCTTCCTGCGGCGGGTGTTCCGGATGACCGGGGCACGGCTTCTGCAGACGGTGATCGAGCATACCCGGTCCAACGCGGCGCGGATGCCGCGCCATGTCGGGATGCTGCAACTGGCCAAGGCGGCACTGACCGATCCCGATGCGATGTTCCCCGCCTATGCGCCCTGAGCCGCGCTTCGATCCGGATCTGGCCGCGGCCATCGACCGGCTGGCGGACGGCTTCCGGCCGGGCCGCAACGGGCTGATCCGGCTGGGCGACCGGATCGACATGGCGCTGGGACAGATCTCGACCCATCCGGGGCAGCGGACACAGGCGAATGTGGTCGAGGCGCTGGTCAACCGGGTCTATGCCGCCTTCTACTGCAACCCCGAGGGCGCCGCTTTCCCGGTGACGGACGGCGAGCGGGACCTGACCCCGGATCTGGCCGCCGCCAATGCCGGCCGGGACGGCGTCCGGGGCTGGTGGCGCGAGGCGCAGCGCAGCGCGACCGAGGTGCTGCTGGCCTCGGGCGACCGGCTGCATCTGGCCCGCCCCGACGACCTGCGCCCGGTGGCGGGGTTCGACCGCTGGCACCGGCTGCACCGGATGGCCGGGTCGGATGCGATGCAGGCGGGGTACTACCACGCCTTCGGGGCCGAGGTGCCGGACCGCTATGACATGATGGCGGGGGTGCGGCTGTATCTGGCGCTGGGGGCTGAGGGAGCGGCGGCGGCGCTTGCGGCGATCACCCGGCGCTTCGATGCGGATCGTGTGGCCTTCAGCATGAAGCTGCCGCGGCAGGCCGGCGGCTATCGCCGGACCGATGCCGCGGTGGTCTACCTGCCGCGGCGGGTGGCGGGCTTCGCCGTGGCGCGGGTGCTGGAGATGGCCGGCGATCTCGACCTGGGTCCGGGGACCCCGCGCTTCACCCGGGCGCTGGCGCCGGGGATCGCGATTGCCGACTGCCCGCCCGGCGGCGACAGTTTCGGGATGCACCGCAGCCGCCTGCTGGCGCAGGCGCTGACCCTGCAGGCCGCGGGGGGCGGGCGGGCCTCGGTGCTGGCGGCGCGGGTGATGGCGGCGCAGGGGATCGATCCGGCCCGGCCCTGGCTGGAACCCGGCAACGCGGATCTGGAGCTTCCGGCCCTGTCGGCGCCCGGGCGGCGTCGCCCGGCCCCGGGCGGTGCCGAGACCGGACCGCTGGCAGCGGCGGCACGGATCGGCCGGCAACTGGTCCGCGATGCAATGGCCGAGGGCGGGCACGCCACCTGGGTCGGCTGGGGTGTCGGCGTGACCGAGACCGGCCCGCGCCGGGCGGTGACCTCGGCCGGGCCGGACCTTTACACCGGGACCGCGGGGGTGGCGCTGTTCCTAGGCCGGCTGGCCGCGGCCACCGGCGATGGCGAGGCCGCGGCGATGGCGCTGGCCGCTTTGCGCCATGCGGTCGAGGGCGGCGCCAGCCTGGGGGCCGAGGGCGGGATCACCGGGCTGCCGGGGATCGTCTGGGCGGCGGCGGATCTGGCCGGGCGCACCGGCAGCGACGAGGCGGCAGCACTGGGGGCGTCGGCCCTGTCTCGCTGGCGCGCGGTGCGGGAGGGCGCGGCGTCACCCGGTCCCGACCTTCTGTCTGGATCGGCCGGGACGATCCGGCTTCTTTTGGCGTCCGGCGGCGCCGAGGCCCGATCCCTGGCCGAGGCCGAGGGCCACGCCCTGCTGGCACGCTCGGTCGAGGCGCCCGATGGCCTGACCTGGCCTCACGACCCCGAGACCTCGCCCGCGCCGCTGCATGGGCTGGCCCATGGCAATGCCGGGATGGCGCTGGCGCTGGCCGGGCTGGCGGCGTCGACGGGGGATGCCGGGTTCCAGGCCGCCGCGGACCGCACGCTGGCCTACGAGACCCAGGGATTCGATCCCGCATCCGGGAACTGGCCCGATCTGCGCCTGAACCGGTTCGGTAGCCCACATTCCCGCGATGCAGCCGGGGCCGCGGCCGCGGGCGAGACCCGGGCGCCGGCGATGCTGGCATGGTGCAACGGCAGTGCGGGGTCGCTTCTGGCGGGGCTGGCCGTCGCCGGGCCGGGCTGGGCGCCGGCGGTTCCGGCCTCCGCGGCGATTGCCGCGAAGCTGACCGCGGATCTGGCTTCGCCGCTATGCGATTGCTGCCTGTGCCACGGGGTGTTCGGGCTGGCCGAGGTGCTGGAGATCGCCGCAACGGCCCTGGGCCGCGCCGACTGGACCGCTACCGCCGCCGACGCGCTGGCCGAGGTCGAGGCGCGCTATGGCACCGGATCCTGGCCCTGCGGGATCCTGCCCGAGCGGGAAAGCCCCGGCCTGTTCCTGGGCCTTGCGGGGATCGGCCACGGTTTCCTGCGCCGGGCCGATCCCGGTCTGGCCTCGGTCCTGGCCATCTGAGGGGCGAGGGATGTTCCCTGCCTGTCGCCTGCGGAAAAGACCCTCTCGACCCGGGCTGCTATTGCCGTGGCGGAGGCTTCGCCCGCACGCCACACGGCCGTGGCGGTCCCGAGCCATGTCCCGCTGTCGGCCCATACTACGAGGATCCTGCCCATGTTCACCAAACGCGGCCTTCTGAAGGCCGGCGCCGCCGCCCTTGCCCTGCCGGCGATCGGCACCCGGCGCCTGGCCGCCGACAGCCCCGTGCCCCGGCCCGGCTTCTTCGCGGCGAAGGACATCGCCGAGGCCGGCTACATCTACGGCCTGCCGATCGTGATGAACTACGGCGTGATGTACGAGTTCGTCCTCGACAAGACATCGGGCCAGTACAAGGGGCCGTTCAACACCATTGCGAACGAGGGGCGGGTGTTCACCTACAAGGACACGGCGATCGTCACCCCGAACAGCGATACGCCCTATTCCATGCTCTGGCTCGACCTGCGGGCCGAACCGATGGTGATCTCGGTCCCGGCGGTGGAGACCAAGCGCTATTACTCGGTGCAGCTGGTGGACGGGAACACCTACACCTATGGCTACATCGGCAGCCGCGCGACCGGAAACGAGGCCGGCGACTTCCTGGTGGTCGGCCCCGGCTGGAGCGGCACGAAGCCGGACGGTATCCGCGAGGTCTTCGTGTCGACGACCGATTTCTCGCTGGTGATCTTCCGCACCCAGCTGTTCGCGCCGGACGACATCGACGCTGTGAAGACGATCCAGGCCCAGTATGCCGCGAAGCCGCTGTCGGCCTTCCTGGGTCAGCCGGCGCCGGCCGCGGCGCCCGAGATCGATTTCCCGGTCTTCACCAAGGATCTGGCGAAGGAGGAATTCTTCGAGTTCCTCGACTTCGCGCTGCAGTTCGCGCCGGCCCAGCCGAACGAGGCCGGGATCCGTGCCCAGCTGGCCAGCATCGGCGTCGGTCCCGGCAAGACCTTCAACTTCCGCGACCTGCCGGTCGAGCAGAAGGCCGAGGTTCTGACCGGCCTGCTGGAAGGCAAGCGCAAGGTCGATGCGGCAGCCGTCGCGATCGGCACCAAGATGAACGGCTGGTCGGTGGGATCGGCCTTCGGCGATGCCGCCTTCTATCACGGCGACTGGCTGCTGCGGGCGGCAGCGGCGCAGGCGGGCATCTATGGCAACATCGCGGAAGAGGCGATGTATCCGATGACGCGCTGGGAAGCCGACGGGACCGTGCTCGACGGGTCGAAGCACGGCTATACGCTGACCTTCGCCAAGGATGAGCTGCCCCCCGTCGATGCCTTCTGGTCGATCACCATGTATGACGGCAAGACGCAACTGCTGATCGAGAACCCGATCAACCGCTACCTGATCAACTCGCCCATGCTGCCGGACCTGACGAAGAATGCCGACGGGTCGCTGACCCTCTACATCCAGCACGAATCGCCGGGGCCGGACAAGGAAGCCAACTGGCTGCCGGCGCCGGCCGGGCCGATCTACATGGTGCTGCGCCTGTACTGGCCGCGGGTCGGGGAGCCATCGATTCTGCCGCCCGGCAAGGGCAGCTGGCAGCCGCCGGCGGTGGTGCGCGCAAGCTGAGCGCGACCGGGACACTGGCGCAGGCGGATCGCCGGGTGACCCGGCGGCCCCGCCTGTGCCAGGATCATCAGGTACGGGACCGCGACCCCGGTCCCGGCAATCCGTGGTGAGCCGAACCATGCCCCTGACTGCCGACCCTGCCGCCTTCCTTCGCCGTCTGTACGATGCCGCGGTCGCCAGCGCCGACCCGATGCGCTGTGTCCCGGCGGCGCTGCCGCCGAAGCCCGCCGGGCGGGTGATCGTGGTGGGCGCCGGGAAGGCCTCGGCCCGTATGGCCGAGGCGGTGGAATCGGTTTGGGGCCCCTGTGACGGGCTGGTCATCACCCGCGACGGCTATGGCCGGCCGACCCGGGGAATCGAGATAGTCGAGGCAGCACATCCGGTTCCCGATGCGCGCGGCGTTGCCGCAACGGCCCGGATGCTGGCGCTGCTGGACGAGGTAGGCGATGGCGACCTGGTGCTGGCGCTGATTTCGGGCGGCGGCTCCGCCCTGCTGGTGCAGCCGGCGGCAGGGATCACGCTCGACGAGAAGCGTGCGGTGAACGACGCGCTGCTGGCGTCGGGCGCACCGATCGGCGAAATGAACATTGTCCGCAAGCACCTGAGCCGCGTCAAGGGCGGGCAACTGGCCGCCGCCGCCTGGCCGGCGCCGGTGCTGGCCCTGATCATCTCGGACGTGCCGGGGGACGACCCGGCGCTGATCGCCTCCGGCCCGACGGTGGGCGACCGCTCGACCCCGGCCGAGGCGCGGGCGATCCTCGCGCGCTACGGCATCGCGGTGCCGGCCTCGGTCGGGCGGGTGCTGGACGGCGCGACCGGGGTGCTGGCGCCCGAGGCGCCACGTCTGTCCCGCACCAGCAACCGGGTCATTGCCGCGCCCTCCCAGGCGCTGGCCGCCGCGGCCCGCATCGCCGGGGCCGAAGGGGTCCGGGTCCGCATCCTGGGCGATGCCCTGGAAGGCGAGGCGCGCGAGGTGGCCGCCGGGCAGGCCGCGATGGCGCGCCAGCTGCAGGCGACACTGGCACCGGGCGCGGCGCCGGTCCTGCTTCTGTCGGGCGGGGAATGCACCGTGACCCGCCGCGGCGACGGGGTGGGCGGGCCCAATGCCGAATTCTGCCTTGCCCTGGCCATCGCGCTGGAGGGCGCCCCGGGCATCTGGGGGCTGGCCTGCGATACCGACGGGGTCGACGGCGCGGCCGAGGTGGCCGGGGCCGTGGTGCGCCCGGGCCTGCTGGCGCGGGCGCGCGAACTGGGCCGGGATCCGGCCGCGGCGCTGGCGCGGAACGACAGCCACGGATTCTTCGCCGCGCTGGGGGATCAGGTGGTCACCGGGCCGACTCTGACCAACGTGAACGACTTCCGCGCCCTGCTGATTCAGCCACGCCGGACCTGACGTCAGCCTCGTCCAAGGCGCGAAATCTGCTCCGCGCATCGGCCGGAAGCCCGGGTCCGACCTCAGATTTTCCACTAATAATCGTTCTGTAACAGTAGATTGCCAGTTTCTTGAAGGATTTCTGGTTTCTTGGTCTTGCGCCTGTGAGTGAGTATTCGTATTTAGCGCTCCACCGACGGGGCGGCGACGCCTGGTTGGGGACGGGACGGGTTGATCGGACGGGGATTTGGGCCTTTGGGTCCGGGTTTTTCGGAAGGGGGATCGGTTTCGGGAT
>JBGAOK010000169.1:0-2884 GCA_044221805.1 Meridianimarinicoccus sp. | reverse complement strand
GCGGCGATCTTGACCAGCGCCTCCTCGGCGCCGCGGGCCATGCTTGCCCCGCCCCAGGCCCGGATCAGCCGGGCGCCGGCGACCAGCGCGACGATCTCGTCCCGGGTGAACATCAGGGGTGGCATCTCGAAGCCTTCCCTGAGCACGTAGCCGACCCCGGCCGCCCCGTCGATCGGGACGCCCGAGGCCTGAAGATCGGCGATGTCGCGGTAGATGGTGCGCTCGGACACCTCAAGCCGCGCGGCCAGCCGCGCCGCCGTGGTCAGCCGCCCGCCGCGCAGCAGCTGGACGATCTGGAACAGGCGGTCGGCGCGGCGCATCGGCGGGGACCTTCCGGGTCAGGCGGCCTCGAAGAAGCCGATCGAGTTGCCGTCCGGGTCGCGGGTATAGGCGAAGCGCCCGTCCGGAATGGCGATCGGGTCCGAGATCACCGTGCCGCCGTTCTGGCGCACCCGCTCCAGCGTCGCTTCCAGCGAGGCGCAGGCCAGATGGACGATCGGGCCGGCGCCTTCGGGGGCGGGCTCGCCCTCGAACAGGTGGCCCGCCACGCCCTGTGCCGAGGCGGTCGGGAAGCGGAAGGTGCGCTGCGGGCCCATGACCTCGTCCACCAGCGCGGCGCCGGTGACGGTGGCATAGTAATCGGCGGCTTTCGACAGGTCGCGCACGGGGATCTCGATCCAGACGGTGAAGTCCTTGGGAGTGAAGCTCATGGTGAGGGTCCTTTCGGGTTTGGCAATGGGTGTTTCCTATCACCCCCCTCCTGACAGCCTGCCGTCAGGAGCCTGCGATCCCCCCGACGCCGCGCGGCGGTGCCGCTGCGGTGTCGGGTTCCGGCGCGGGTTGCGGCGGGCCCGGCGGGCGCCTACCGTCGCCGCCAAGGCGGACCGGCATGGGGCGCAGCCTGCCCCGCCGCCCTTGTCCGCGCCGCATGCCAAGGAGCCCGCCATGCGCGATTCGACCCCCGTGACCGTCCGGCTGGCCGACTACCGGCCGCCCGCCTTCCTGGTCGAGGACGTTCACCTGACCTTCCGGCTGGCCCCGACGGCAACGCGGGTGCTGTCGCGCATCCGGTTCCGGCCGAACCCGGCGGCGCCGGGGCCGTTCCACCTGCATGGCGAGCAGGTGTCGCTGATCCGCGCCGCGATCGACGGGGTCGAGGTCACGCCGGCCCGGGTCGCCGACGGCATCACCTGCGCCGTGCCCGACGCCCCCTTCGTCTGGGAGGCCGAGGTCGAGATCGCGCCCGAAGCCAATACCGCGCTGGAAGGGCTCTACATGTCGCGCGGCATGTATTCGACCCAGTGCGAGGCCGAGGGCTTCCGCAAGATCACCTATTACCCCGACCGCCCCGACGTGATGGCGCCCTTCTTCGTGCGCATCGAAGGCGACGCCGCCGTGCTGCTGTCGAACGGCAATCCGGTCGCCTCGGGGCCGGGCTGGGCCGAATGGCACGATCCCTGGCCGAAGCCCGCCTATCTGTTCGCGCTGGTGGCGGGCGACCTGATCCCGTTCCGCGACAGCTTCACCACGCGGTCGGGGCGCCATGTCGATCTGGCAGTCTGGGTGCGCTCGGGCGACGAGGGCAAATGCGCCTTCGCCATGGACGCGCTGAAACGCTCGATGGCCTGGGACGAGCGGGTCTATGGGCGGGAATACGACCTCGATGTCTTCAACATCGTCGCGGTGGACGATTTCAACATGGGGGCGATGGAGAACAAGGGGCTGAACATCTTCAACTCCTCGGCCGTGCTGGCCAGCCCCGACACCGCCACCGATGCCAATTACGAGCGGATCGAGAGCATCATCGCGCACGAGTATTTCCACAACTGGACCGGCAACCGGATCACCTGCCGCGACTGGTTCCAGCTGTCGCTGAAGGAAGGGCTGACGGTGTTCCGCGACCGCCAGTTCACCTCCGACGAACGCAGCGCCGCGGTGAAGCGGATCGAGGACGTGATCGCGCTCCGCGCCCGCCAGTTCCGCGAGGACAACGGCCCGCTGGCCCATCCGGTGCGCCCGGAGAGCTTCGTCGAGATCAACAACTTCTACACCTCGACGGTCTACGAGAAGGGCGCCGAGGTCATCGCCATGCTGAAGCGGCTGGTGGGCGACAATGCCTATGCCGCGGCGCTGTCGCTGTATTTCGACCGCCACGACGGCCAGGCCTGCACCATCGAGGACTGGCTGAAGGTGTTCGAGGACACGACGGGGCGCGACCTCACGCAGTTCAAGCTGTGGTATTCCCAAGCCGGGACGCCGCGCCTTTCGGTGTCCGAGGCCTGGTCCGACGGCGTCTGCACCCTGACCTTCCGCCAGCAGGTGCCCGCCACACCCGGGCAGGCCGACAAGGCGCCCATGCTGATCCCGATCGCCGTCGGCCTGCTGGACCGCGACGGGACCGAGGTGCTGCCGACCACCCTTCTGGAGATGACCAAGCGCACCCAGAGCTTCCGCTTCGCGGGGCTGAAGGCGCGGCCGGTGCCGTCGATCCTGCGCGGCTTCTCGGCGCCTGTGATCCTGGACCACAAGCTGCCGACCGAGCAGTTGCGCCTGCTGCTGGCCCATGACACCGACCCGTTCAACCGCTGGGAGGCCGGCCGCACCCTGGCCCGCGACGGGCTGGCGCGCATGGTCAGCCACGGCGCCGGCCCCGATACGGGGTTCATCGCCGCGCTGGAGGCGGTTCTGGCCGACGAGACGCTGGACCCTGCCTTCCGGGCGCTGGTGCTGCGCCTGCCGGGCGAGGACGATCTGGCGCAGTCGCTGCACGATGCCGGCACCACCCCCGACCCCGATGCGATCCACGCCGCGGTCGAGACCCTGAGCGAGGCCATGGCCGAGGCGCTGGCGCCGCGGCTGGAACAGCTGCATGCCACGATGCAGG
>JBGAOK010000049.1:0-24814 GCA_044221805.1 Meridianimarinicoccus sp. | reverse complement strand
GGCCGGTTGGATTCTGTCAGTATTTGGGTGCTACACGGGCGTTGCATGTGACCGTCGCGATGGTGCGTAGATTCAAGGGTGTGCCGAGATGAATTCCACCTTTTCCCTTGCCGCCGATACCCGGGCGAAGATTGTCGAGACCACGGCGCATGTGGCGACGATCGGCCTTGGGTATGTCGGCCTTCCCTTGGCCCTGACGGTGCACGAGCACGGTTTTCGGGTGACAGGCGTGGACCTGAACGCAAGCCGGGTGGCGGCAATCAACAAGGGTGAACAGGTGATTTCGTACCTGGCCGCGGACCGGATTGCGAACGCGGTGGCGTCGGGCCGTTTCGGGGCAAGCGACGACTTCTCGGTTATCGAGGGCGTTGACGTCATCCTGATCTGCGTGCCGACCCCGATCGACGCCTCCGGCAATCCGGATCTGACCTATGTGCGCCGCGCCGCCGAATCGCTGGCGCCGCACTTGCGGCCAGGCCAGCTCGTGGTGCTGGAAAGCACCGTCTGGCCGGGTGCGACCCAGACCGTGCTGCGCCCGATCCTGGAACAGAGCGGACTGAAGGCCGGCACGGATTTCTTCCTGGGCTTCTCGCCCGAACGCGAGGATCCGGGCAATGCCGTGCACCACACCCACAACATCCCTAAGATTGTCGGCGCCGACGATCACGACTCGCGCGAACTGCTGCGGCTGTTCTACGAACGCTTCGTGACGCGGGCCGTGCCGGTCAGTTCCTGCGCGGTGGCCGAGGCGGTGAAGCTGGTCGAGAACAGCTTCCGAACGGTGAACATCGCCTTCGTGAACGAGCTGAAGGTCGGGCTGGAGGCGATGGGCATCGACATCTGGGAGGTGATCCCGGCCGCCGCGACGAAACCCTTCGGATTCATGCCTTTCTATCCAGGCCCCGGAATCGGCGGCGACTGCATCCCGGTCTCGCCCGTGTACCTGTCCTGGCGCGCCCAGGACGTGGGCAGCGCCCTGCCGATGGTGGATCTGGCGCGAGCGTCCTCGGCCGCGACGCCGATCCGCCTGGCCGACCGGGTGATCGCCGACATCGAGACGCGGCTTGGCAAGCCTGCCGGAAGCGCCCGCATCCTGCTGCTGGGAATAGCCTACAAGAAGGATGTGGAAGACACCCGGGTCAGCCCGGCCCTGACCATCCTGCGTCATCTCGAAACGCGCGGTGCCACGGTCGACTATCACGACCCGTTCTTCCCGGTCATGCCGATGACCCGCGACCATGCCGACCTGGCCGGCCGCATGTCGGTCGCGCTCGATGCCGGGACACTGGACGGGTACGACGCGGCGGTCGTGACCACCGACCACAGTGTTGTCGACTATGCTCTGGTGGGCAGCCGGGTGCCGCTGGTGTTCGACAGCCGGAACGTGTTCGACGGGAGGGGGATCTCGATCGACCGCCGCAGGCTTGTGAAAGTCTGATCCGGGCATCCCCCGCCCGGCAACCGACGGGCTGGTCCTGACCGCCGAAAGGCAGAAGCGGGGAGACGAGAAGTGGCCAGAATCTGTGCGATTTTCCCCTTGGAGAGGCGGTCTGGGCGGAGGCCTGCCGTGGCGCCGCGATACCTTTGCGAGGTCTTGATGGTGGCCGATTCGCTCGGCACCGCATTGCTCTGCTGCAGGTGCAACTTGAACTAGAAGCCAAAAGCTGGAACGAGAGAGAGATTGTGTCAGAATTCAGTTATTTAAGTGAAGTTTACCTTCGGGCGGTTTAGACTGCTAGGTTTCCTGCGAAGGGTTGTAGTATGACATCTTGAGAGCTTTTGTTGTCGAGGTCGCCGGAAGTGGTCATGGAAAATTCGTCAAAATCGACAGTGGTTGTGATCGGAGGAGGACCGGCCGGGCTTACGGCGGCCTATGAGTTGCAGAAGCTCAGCGATGCCCACAAGCCTGTCGTGTTCGAGGGCTCGAATCTGGTTGGCGGCATCGCCCGCACGGAATCCCACAAGGGCTATCGCTTCGACATCGGTGGACACCGGTTCTTCACCAAGGTTTCCGAGGTGGAAGCGATGTGGCACGAGGTATTGGGCGACGACTTCATCACCCGCCCGCGCCAAAGCCGGATCTATTACCGCGGCCGCTACTTCGACTATCCCCTCAAGATCTTCAACGCGCTGACCAACATCGGTCCCTACGAGTCGATGCGGATCATCGTGAGCTACCTGAAATGGCAGGTGCGCCCGAACAAGAACGAGGACAGCTTCGAGGAGTGGGTGATCAACCGCTTCGGCGGACGGCTCTACATGCACTTCTTCCGCAGCTATACCGAGAAGGTCTGGGGCATCAACCCGAAGGAGATCCGGGCCGACTGGGCGGCACAGCGGATCAAGAACCTTTCGCTGTTCAAGGCGATCTGGAACGCGCTGTCGGGCGCGAACGATACCACCAGCCTGATCGAGGAATTCCAGTACCCGCGGCTCGGACCCGGGATGATGTGGGAAAAGACCCAAGTGTTGATTGACCAGCGCGGCGGCGAAGTCCACATGCGCGCGGAGGTCAACAAGGTGTATCGCGACGGCAACCGCGTCACCGCCGTGGACGTGCGCCGCTGGAACGAAGCCGGCGAGGATCTGGGCACCGAGCGGGTCGAGGGCGATCATTTCATCAACTCGATGGCCCTGCGCGACCTGATCCACGCCTTCGATCCGCCGCCGCCGCCTGAAGTCGTAGCCGCCGCGGACCGTCTGAGATACCGGGACTTCCTGATCGTGACCCTGGTTCTCGACCAGGCCGATCCGTTCCCGGACAACTGGATCTACATCCACAGCCCGCAGGTGAAGGTCGGGCGGATTCAGAACTTCAGCGCCTGGTCGCCGGAAATGGTGCCCGATCCCAACACCGCCTCGATCGGCATGGAGTATTTCTGCCAGAAGGGCGACGGGCTCTGGACCTCGTCGGACGCGGAGCTTCGCGAGCTTGCCGGCCGCGAACTGGAAGAGCTGGGCCTGTCCAGCCGCGAGCACGTCATCGACGCGGCGATCATCCGGCAGCCGAAAGCCTATCCGGTGTATGACGGCGAGTATCAGGCGGCATTGACGACCATCCGGGAATGGATCGAGACGCTGGAGAACTTCCAGACGGTCGGCCGCAACGGTCTGCACCGCTACAACAACCAGGACCATTCGATGCTGTCGGCGATGTTCGCGGCGCAGAACATCCTGGGTGCGAACCATGACCTGTGGTCGGTCAACGTCGAACGCTCCTACCACGAGGAGTTCGAGCTGAAGAAGGACAAGGGCGAGGTAAAGCCTTCGTCCCGCCCATCCGTGGTCGCGGCCTGACGCAAAAGGCTTGAAGGAAGCCCGAAACGGCTTCCTCCTTCTCCGGCGAGGTGAAGCCGGGTGACGATCGGGTTGCCCCGGCGCTTAGACTGTGGCGCCAAGGTGCCATTCCGATGCCAGTCGGTGTACCTTTCGCATCACGCTCGGCAGATCGTCAGGTTCCAGGTCCGAAACGGCCACCAGGCCGCTTTGGCGCAGTTCGGCGACTTCGGTCAGGCACGCCGACCAGACGCTCAGCCTAAGGTGGAAGTGCGTGAAGGTGTGCTCGACCATGCCGTCGAGCCGCACCCAGTTCCCGGGAAGGGGCGGGACGGCATTCGGTTCCGCCTCGGCCCAGTCCGACCCGGGCCAACCCAGCATGCCGCCAAGCAGACCGTGGTCGGGGCGCCGCTCGAGCAGCCAGGCGCCATCGGCGGCACGCGCCACGAAGGCATGGCCAAGGCGCAGGGGCTTCGCTGCCTTGCGCGACCGGCGCGGCAGGTCGGCGGCGATCCCCGCAGCCCGGGCGGCACAACGCCCGGACCAGGGGCAAAGGCCGCAGGCCGGTTTTCTTGGGGTGCAGATTGTCGCGCCCAGATCCATCACCGCCTGCGCATAATCCCCGGGCCGCCTCAGCGGGGTCAGCGTCGCGGCCAGCGCCCGCAGCTGGGGCTTGGCCGCCGGCAGCGGCGTCTTGACCGCATGAAGCCGGGCCATCACCCGCTCCACATTGCCATCCACCACCGTTTCGGGCCGGTCGAAGGCGATCGCCGCGATCGCCGCCGCGGTATAGGGGCCGACCCCCGGCAGGGACATCAGCGCCTGGCGGGTGTCGGGAAAGACCCCGCCATAGGCCCCGGCGACGACACGGGCGCATTTCAGCAGATTGCGCGCCCGGGCGTAGTATCCCAGTCCCGCCCAGGCGGCCATCACCGCCTCGTCGGGCGCCGCGGCAAGCGCGGCTACCGTCGGCCAGCGCCCGGTGAACGCGGCAAAGTACCGGCCCACCGCAGCGACCGTGGTCTGCTGCAGCATGACTTCCGACAGCCAGACCCGATAGGGGTCGGCGCGCCCGCCGCTCCCTGGCGGCACCCGCCAGGGCAGCACCCGCGCATGGCGGTCGTACCAGTCCAGAAGTTCGCCCGCCGCCTCACGCAAGTTTCAACGCTCCCCATCACAAAGCTCTGGCCCCCCGTTCGCCGTTGGCTAGAGTGACGCGGGATGACTGGCGGGGCGGCATGACACAGTACCGATCCGGGCGCGGCGGGTCCGGTCCGCGCGGCAAGGGCTTCGCCCGGGCCGGGGGTCTGGTTCAGCCGCAGATCTGGAAGGCCAGCGAATCCCGCGGCTTCACCGTCAGCCGCCTCGTCACCCATTGGGCCGAAGTGGTCGGTGAAGACGTGGCGCGGCTGTGCCGGCCCGTCAAGGTTGCCTATGGCCGGACCGGCATGGGCGCCACCCTGACCCTGCTGGCGCGGGGCGCCGCCGGACCGATGCTGCAGGCGCAGTTGCCGGCGATCCGCGATCGGGTCAATGCCTGCTACGGCTACACCGCGATCAGCCAGATCCGCATCACCCAGACCGCCGGCGCGGCTGGTTTCGGCGAGGCTGCGGCCGCCTACGGGGCACCGCGCGTCACCACGCCCGCGGCCCCACCTGCCGAGGCCGAACGGGCGGCGCTTGACGTCACCGAAGGCATCACCGATCCAGACCTCCGTGCCGCGCTTGCGGGCCTCGGCGCCCGCATCCTGATGCGCCCGAAACCCAAGAGAGACTGACATGACCCTTCTCGCCCGCGCCGCCTTCGTCGCCGCCGCGCTTGCCGCGCCCCTGTGGATCGCCCCCGTCCTTGCCGAGGACGCCCCCGCAAGTGCCAATGCGCCCGCGGCGAAGGTGGAAATCGTCGACATGGCCATGGGCAAGGCCGATGCGCCGGTGACGGTGATCGAATACGCCTCGTTCACCTGCCCCCATTGCGCCGCCTTCGAAGCCGAGGTCTTCCCCGAGATCAAGAAGGCCTACATCGACACAGGCAAGGTCCGCTTCATCCTGCGCGAGGTCTATTTCGACCGCTACGGGCTCTGGGCCTCGATGGTGGCGCGCTGCGGCGGCGAGATGCGTTTCTTCGGCATCGCCGAGATGCTGTTCAAGGACCAGAAGCAGTGGCTGAACGGCCAGGATCCCGCCGCCACGGCCGATAACCTGCGCAAGATCGGCCGCAGTGCCGGCATGACCGACGCCGAGCTGAACGCCTGCCTTGCCGACGAGGCGACGGCGACGGCGCTGGTCGACTGGTACAACGCCAATCAGCTGAAGGACGGGGTCGAGGCCACGCCGTCCTTCATCATCAACGGCGAGAAGGTCTCGAACATGTCCTACGCCGAATTCGCCAAGGTGCTGGACGACAAGCTGCAATAGCCCGGGGCATTCGCCGCCGGTCAGCCCCAGAGCCGGTCCAGCGCGGCATCCAGCGGCGCGGGGTCGTCCAGCCGCAGCCGCACCGGCAGGGTCAGCACCTTCGGGCGGAAGGAAGCTGGCAGGCGCACCGCGTCCTTCTCGGTGGTGACCAGTTGCAGCCCGCGCGCGGTGGCGTCGGCCTCGAGCCGGGCGAGCAGCGCCGGGGCAAGCGGCTGGTGGTCGGACAACGCCACCGCCTCGACCAGTTCGGCGCCCAGATCGCGCAGGGTGCGGAAGAACTTCTCGGGCCGGCCGATGCCGGCGAAGGCCAGCGTCCGGAGCCCGTTCCAGTCCATCCCCGTGGCCAGCGGCTCGAGCCGCCCGGTCAGCAGGGGCACGGGCAGCGCCGGACCCCAGAGGCGGCGGAAGCCGTCCTGTTCCGCCGCGCTGCCGATCGCCAGAACCATGTCGGCCCGGGCCAGCCCCATGGCCACGCCTTCGCGCAGCGGCCCGGCCGGGATCACCCGGCCATTGCCGAAACCGACCGCGGCATCGACGACGACGATCGAGAGATCCTTGGCCACGGACGGATTCTGGAACCCGTCATCCAGCACCACGCAGGCCGCGCCGGCCTTCTCGGCGGTGCGCACCCCGGCGGCACGATCGCGGGCCACGATCACCGGCGCGAAGGCGGCCAACAGCAGCGGTTCGTCCCCGGTCTCGGCGGCGTCGTGGCGGGCGGGATCCACCGCGACCGGTCCCTCCAGCCGCCCGCCATGGCCGCGGGTAACCACCATCGCCGCGATCCCGCGGGCCTGCAGCCGTTCCAGCAGCGCGATCACGGTGGGGGTCTTGCCGGTGCCGCCGATGTTCAGGTTGCCGGCGCAGATCACCGGGATGTCGGCCCGGAACGGGGTGCCCCGGGCCAGCCGCCGGGCCGTCGCCCCGGAATAGACCGCCCCCAGCGGCGCCAGCAGCCGCGCGGCCAGACCGGGCCGGTCGGGCGGGTTGGACCAGAAGCCGGGCGGCTGCATCAGGCTGCCCCGCCGGGGCCGGGCAGGTGGTCGAGGATCAGCGCCAGCGCCTTGTCGGTCACGTCGGCGCCGCTGGAGCTCAGCTCCCACGCCGCATAGGCCATCGGCGCGCGCCGGTCGGGCCGCGACAGGTCGGTGACGGCGGTGATCAGAGTGGCGACGTCGCGCACCTGCCGCGCCGCGCCAGCGGCGTCGAGCCGGGCATAGATGTCGGCGAAGTTGCGCACATGGGGCCCGTGGATGATCGCCGACCCCAGCGCCGCCGGTTCGAACGGGTTGTGGCCGCCCCGGTCCACCAGCGAGCCGCCGACGAAGCTGACCGGCGCCAGCCGGTACCACAGGCCCAACTCGCCCAGGGTGTCGGCCAGATAGATCGCGGTCTCGGGCTGCGGGTCCTGTCCGGCCGAGCGCTGCGCCACGTTGAAGCCGCGGGCGCGCAGGCTGGCGGCGATCTCGTCGCCGCGCTCCGGGTGGCGGGGGGCGAGGATGACCATCAGCCGCAGCACCGACTGCGAGGCCTTCGCCTGCGCTTCGGCCACCACCACCTCCTCGCCCGGGTGGGTCGAGGCCGCCGCCCAGACCGGCCGGTCGCCGATCTTGCGCGACAGGCGGACGCGCTCGACCTCGTTGCAGGGCAGGGGCGGCATGCCCTCCTTCAGGGTGCCGGTGACGGCAAGCCGGTCGGGGGCGACGCCGAGCCGGCGGAGCGCCGCGGCCGTGACGTCGTCCTGGGCCTGCACGGCCCGGAACGCCGCGAGGATGCGTCGCGCCGCGCCGGGCAGCCAGCGCCAGCGCCGGGCGCTGCGCTCGGACATCCGGGCGTTGACGAGCACAAGCGGCGTGCCGCGGGACTGGGTGGCGAGGATCAGGCAGGGCCAGAACTCGCTTTCGGTCCAGACCGCCAGATCCGGGCGCCAATGGTCCAGGAAGCGCTGCACGAAGGGGCGGATGTCGAGGGGGACGAACTGGTGCTGGCAACGGTCGGGCAGGCGGGCGGCGAGGATGCCGGCCGAGCTGACCGTGCCGGTGGTGATCAGGAAGTTCAGCGCCTTGTCATGCTCGCCCAGACGGCGGATAACCTCAAGTAACGAAAGGCTTTCCCCGACCGAGGCGGCGTGGAACCAGATCAGCCGTCCGTCCGGGCGGGGCAGGCTGGGGATGCCTTCGCGCTCGCCGATCCGGTCGGGGTCCTCGCGGCCCTGGGCGAGGCGGCGGCGCAGCACCCGCCGGCCATGGCCGGCGCCCCGCGCGGTCAGCGCCAGATAGAGCCAGAGCGCGGGGGAAAAGCCCATCGAGGGCGCGGGACCGGGGCCCTAGGCGCCCAGTTCCTCGGTCGCCGATCCCGCTTCGGATTCATCCCTAAGCCGATGAATATGCGCGATATAATAGCGGGTATGGGCATCGTCCACGGTGCGCTGCGCCGCCGCCTTCCAGGCGTCGTAGGCGGATTTGTAGTCCGGGAACATGCCGACGATGTCGATCTTGTCGACGTCCTTGAACACCGTCTTGGTGGGGGTCACCAGTTCGCCGCCGAAGACGAGGTGGAGCCGCTGGGCCATGGGCAAGCCTTTCGTGAATGATCCGCGGCGACCATTGGCGATTTGCGCGGGGGGGTCAAGGACACCCGGGGCCCTGTAGGAGTCCTTTAGGAGTCCCGTAGGAGTCCCGTGGGAGGGGAAGACGCCCCCCTCAGCGGCGGCGGCGGGCGTCGATTTCGGTCTGGAGAGTGTCGGCCATGGCGAGGTACTGGCTGGCTTGCGCCTCCGTGAACACCTCTCGCGCGTCGTCGAGCGCCGCCTGGGCAAGGTCAAGCTCCGCCGCTTCGCCGGTCTTGTCGAAGAGCGCAAGGTGGAGGTTGGACATGCTGCCGTGCGTGAAGGCCCAGTCGAGCGGCACGCGGTCGCGGGTGCGTTCTTCCAGCGCGGCGCCGCAGGCGCTGACGGCTGAGCCCTTGTGCCGGTCGCGCGCCGAGGGCCCGGGCGCGTTGCCGAGATTGTTCTGGGTCATGGCCCAGTCGAGCGGCACGCGGTCGCGGGTGTATTCCTGAAGCGCGGCGCGGTAGGCGGCGACGGCCTCCTCGAGCCTTGCGGTGCCGGTCTCGCGCGCGCCGAGGGTCTGGAGCGTGGCGCCGAGATTGTTCTGGGTCATGGCCCAGTCGAGCGGCACGCGGTCGCGGGTGACTTCCTCCAGCGCGGCGCGGTAGGCGGCGACGGCCTCCTCGAGCCTTGCGGTGCCGGTCTCGTGCGCCGAGGATCGCGAGCGCGTTGCCGAGATTGGTCTGGGTCATGGCCCAGTCGAGCGGCACGCGGTCGCGGCTGCGTTCTTCCAGCGCCGCGCGGAAGGCTTCGACGGCTTCTTCGAGCCGGGCGGTGCCGGTCTCGCGCGCGCCGAGGGTCGCGAGCGCGCTGCCGAGATTGTTCTGGGTCATGGCCCAGTCGAGCGGCACGCGGTCGCGGGTGCGCTCTTCCGTAGCGGCGCGATAGGCGGCGACGGCTTCCTCGAGCCGGGCAGTGCCGGTCTCGCGCGCGCCGAGAGTCTGGAGCGCGTTGCTGAGATTGTTCTGGGTCATGGCCCAGTCGAGCGGTACGCGGTCGCGGGTGTATTCCTGAAGCGCGGCGCGGTAGGCGGCGACGGCTTCCTCGAGCCGGGCGGTGCCGGCCTCGCGTTCGCCGAGGGCCTGGAGCGCAATGGCGAGATCGTTCAGCGCCGCGCCGCGCTGGTCGGCGCTGGTGGCGCGGGTGAGGGCGATGCGGGCGAGGGCGCTGGCGACGTCGAGGTCGAGCCGCAGCCCCCTGTCGCGGCCGCGGACGTACCAGATGTCCTGTTCCGCGCGCAGGGCATCGAAGCGGGCGGCGGGGTCGGGGGTCTCTAGGTCGACGCGGCGGGCGAGCTTTTCGGCGGCGCCAATGGCGTCGAAGGCCAGAAGGTGCTGGTCGACGGCGGCGGAAAGCAGACGCAGGGTGCGGGCCCTGGATTCGGCTTCCTCGCGCGCCAGCGCTTCGTCAAGTTCGGAAATTGCTTCCTTCTGCTTGCCTTCGGCGGAGAGGGCCGCGGTCCGGCGCAAGACTTCGTCCACAAAATCGCCGAGGTTGGTTCCGTGGCGACCCTCCTCCTTCACCCTTATTGAAATGGTGACGAAGTCTTCCAGCGCGCGGACGGCCTCGTCCCAGTCCTGCACATTCTCTGTAACCCGCTGGGCGAGAACGCGAATGGTCTGCTCCTTGACTCCTGCCGCTTTCACCTGTTCGGCCAGGGGTGCAATGGCCTGCTCGATCAACGCGGGCAGTTGATCGGGCGGGATGCCAAAATTCTGCGTCCCGCCCGGGGCGTTGTATTGCGTTCCGCCGTGGTTCTCGAAATGGTTCACTCGTCAGTCTTGCCGGGGATGCTGCCGAAGTTCTGGGTTCCCCCGGGCGCGTTGAACTGCTGGCCGCCGTAGTTGTTGAACTGGGGACCGTTCCCCCATCTTCGTGGTGGCCCCGAGGCGCTGCTTGCCGCCGGTCAATGCTGTCGTGGCACCAGCCCCAGCCCAGGCCGCAAAGTCGTCCCTTGCGGAATGTTCGAACGGCGGGGCCAAGACCGCGATGGCCGTGGCGATCAGGGGCCCGATGCCCGGCACTGTCATCAGCCGCCGCGCCACCTCGTTCTCCTTCGCCCGACGGGCAATCTCGGCATCAAGCTTCCCGATCTCTGCCTCCAGATGGGCGAGGGCTCCGACCAAGACTTTGAGCGTCCCGATGGCATCCTCGGGCAGACCGCTGTCGGGATCCTCGACAATGGCGATCAGCTTTACGGCGTTCGCTGCTCCTTGCGGGACGATTTGCCCGAACTCTGTCAGATGGCCGCGCAGGCGCATTGATCGCTTGCGTGCGCTGCCGGATCAGCAGTTCGCGGATACGAAACACCATCGCAGCCCCTTGCGTCTCTGCACGCTTCACGGGCGCAAGCGCATCGTCATCTTCTGCGCGCCCCTGCGCGGCCTCGCAAATCGCCTCGGCATCGGCCGCATCGTTCTTCTGGCGCTTGACGAAAGGCTTGACGTAGGCGGGCGGGATGAGCCGCACCTCATGTTCGAGCTTCCCGATCTCGCGGCCCCAGAAATGTGCGCCGCCACAGGCTTCCATCGCGACGATGCAGCGCAGCGGCTGGCTGAAGAACGCAAGCACCTGATCCCGCCTCAGCTTCTTGCGCAGCGCCACCGGCCCGCCACGTCAGCCCCGTGAACTCCGAAACACGGTCTTCGCCAGATCGAGCCCCACCGTGATAATCTCCGAAATGACCGTCCCCTTTGTGGTTCCTCGCAGACCCACCGTGGCACATCGATGCCGTCGGGGGCGGTCACATCATCAACCGGCCATCCTCAGAAACCGACCCCCTTCCGAAAACTTCAAACTGGCGGCTTGACTGACGCACAGGCTGCCGCCCGAGCCTTCCCCGCCTGTCTTGCCAAGCGCCTTAGCCGCGGGTCCTTGGCCCATCATCATCAGGCGTATCCACGGCTTCACCGTTGCGATCTCCGCCACGGCAACGGCCAGTCCGACAACATCGGCCGGCCTCTTCTCGCCGTTCGGTCCTGTTGGCACGCGGTTCCTTCTGTGCTTCCTGTTAAGCAGATAGGAGCGCAAGCGAAACGCACCCTCGTCAACCCCGCCAGATTTAAAACTGAGACACTACCCGAAGTCCTTTCCGTGGCAAGGCGGGAGGCGTGCGCGCCGGGCCTCGACAGCGGTTACCCCTTCCAGTCCGGCGCGGGAGGTTCTGCCAGACCGAGGCTTCGGCGGCGATGATGCCGGCGGCGCGGGGTCTTCGGCGTTGTAGCGGATCAGGGCCGTGGCGGTCGGTGACCCGCGCCGGCGCGGCGGGCGATGAGGTCTCCGGCGGCGGGTCCCATTCCCTGAGGGGCGCAGCGACAGGGCGGCGTCGAAGCGGCCTCGGCCACCGAGCAGAGGCGCGGCGCCATCGAGGGGCGGTAGACGCGCTGGAAGGGCGGCGGGGTGCCGTAAACATCTGCTCGTTCGAGTGCCGGCCTTGCCGGTCGGCGGTCAAGACCGTCGCGGCGGCGGGGGCGGGTGCGGCACTCGCCCGGATCGGGGTGCCGTTCAGGGTGGCAGGGCCAGTCGGGTCATCGGCGTAAAGCGCGCCTTCAGCGGCAGGTAGACGACGGCGGCGGTCGCCTCCGCCCTCGGCCACGGCGAGCGCGTGGGCAAAGCTGCGCTCGGCGGCGATGAAGCGCGGGTGCCGTCGATCGGGTCGATCAGGAAGGTGCGGGCGGCGGCGCGGCGGGCGGCGGGATCGTCGGGGCTTTCCTCGCCAGCCAGCCGTAATCCGGGCAGGCGCCGCAGGCGGTCTTCGAGCAGGGCGTTGACGGCGCGGTCGGCCTCGGTCACCGGGCCGTCGTCGCCGGGTTTGTGCCAGACCCGGGGCTGTTCCCCCAGAAGGTCAGGGCGATATCGGCGGCGGCCAGCGCCGCCTCGGTCAAGAGCGCGAGGTCGGCGCCATCGGGATCGGGCGGGTCAGCCGCCGGCAATCGTCAGGCCTTCGACCAGCAGCGAGGGCACGACGCTGGCCAGATGCGGCCGGGCGTCGTTGCCGGGGATCAGGGTCCGCAGCATGCCGATCAGGTTCCCGGCGATGGTGCATTCGTTGACCGCATGGGTCGCCTCGCCGTTCTCGACCCAGAGCCCGGCGGCGCCGCGGGAATAGTCGCCGGTGGTCGGGTTGATGGTGGCGCCGATCATCGAGGTGACCAGAAGGCCGTTGCCCATCTCGCGCATCAGCTCGGCCGGGCTTTGCGCGCCTTGCGTCAGGGCGACGTTCGAGACCGAGGGCGAGGGCGGCGAGGCCGGGCCGCGGCTGGCCGAGGCGGTCGAGGGCAGGCCGAGCTTGCGCCCGGTGGCAAGGTCGAGGGTCCAGCCCATCAGGATGCCGTCCCGGACGATGGCGCGGGGCGCGGTGGGCAGGCCCTCGGCGTCGAACGGGCGCGAGGCGGGGCCGCGGCGGCGCAGCGGATCCTCGATCAGGTCGATCCCCGCGGGCAGCACCGGCTGGCCGAGAAGGTCGCGCGCCCAGGAGGCGCCCCGGGCGATGGCGCTGCCCGAGACCGCGGCCAGCAGGTGCGAGACCAGCGAAGCGGCGACGCGTTCGTCGAACAGGACCGGGAAGCGCCCGGTCGGCGGCCGGCGGGCGCCGGCGCGGGCCAGCGTGCGTTCGGCGGCGAGCCGGCCGATCTCGGCGGGGGGCAGCAGGTCGGCGGCGAAGATGCGGCTGTCGCCGTAATGGTCGCGCTCCATCGTCGTGCCTTCGCCCGTGATGGCGGTGACGTGGAGCCCGTGGCCGGTGCGTTCGTAGCCGCCGGAAAAGCCGTTGCTGGCGGCCAGATGGACATGGCGGCGGGAATAGCCGGCGCCGGCGCTGTCGGTGCGGGTGATGCCGGGGACGGCGCGGGCGGCGGCCTCGGCCGCGCGCGCGGCGGCTTCCAGCGCGGCGGGGGCGGGTTCCGGCGCCGGGTCGGCGAGTTCGAGGCCCGCGGCGTCGGCGGCACGGGTCAGTTGCGACGGGTCGGCAAGGCCGATGAAGGGATCCTCGGGCGCCTCGCGGGCCATGGCGACGGCCCGTTCGGCCATCGCCGCCATGGTCGCGGCGCTGGTGTCCGAGGCCGAGACGCAGGCCTGGCGCCGGCCGATCAGGACGCGGAGCCCGATCT
Source organism: Meridianimarinicoccus sp. (assembly GCA_044221805.1). Taxonomy (GTDB): domain Bacteria; phylum Pseudomonadota; class Alphaproteobacteria; order Rhodobacterales; family Rhodobacteraceae; genus Meridianimarinicoccus. The sequence goes on along the minus strand of JBGAOK010000049.1, from coordinate 11,404 downwards.
CGGTGCCTTCGGCGCGCTCGGCCTCCTCGAGCCTTCCCTCGCGCACGCCGATCGAGACTGAGGTCGCCATGATCGCCATGGCGTCGGCGGCCTCGGCCCCGGCAGCCCTGGCTGCGTCGAGCAGCGCGGCGGTGAGGGAGGCGGGGTCGTGGGGCATTCTGGGCTCCGGCAGAGGCTCCGTCCGAGGTAGACCGCAAGCGGCGCGGGTGCAAGCCGCGGCGCGGGGATAGCGCGCTGGCGCGCAGACCCGGTTCGCTGCCTGCCCGCGCCAGGCGCACCCCTGTGGCCCGGTGCTGCTCTGTGCGGCGAGGCGAGGCTGGCGGGGCGGTGTGCCGGAAGTCGCGCGAAGGCGCACAGAGGCTCCCGTCAGGTCCCGATGGATGGCGGGAAAGGCCTAGCCGAAGCCTTCGGTGGGGATACGGACCGGAGCGCCGCAGTGCTTGCAATGGACCGCATCGGGGTCGTGCAGCGACAGGCCGCAGTCGTCGCAGGGATAGCGGACCTTGGTCGGGCGGAACAGCACCTGGGCCAGCCGCAGGAACAGGGTGACGCCGAAGATCATGACCTCCACCGACAGCATCCGCCCGGTGGTGCCGTGAAGCGTGATGTCGCCGAAGCCGGTGGTGGTCAGGGTGGTGACGGTGAAATAGAGCGCGTCCGCGTAATTGCCGATGTCCGGGTTGGTCCGGTGCTGGCTGGCGTAGATGATCCCGGTCATCACGAACAGAAAGACGATCAGGTTGGTGATGGCGATCACCACGTCCTCGTGCCGGCGGAAGAACGGGAAATCGGCGCGCAGCCGGCTGGTCAGCTGATAGGTCCTGAGCAGCCGCAGCGTCCTGAGGATGCGCAGGAAGCCCAGCCCCTCGCCCGCCACGGGGGCGAGGAAAGACAGGATCGCGGCGACATCGGCAAGGGTCGTGAGCGTCAGGAAATCCCGCCTCCGGTTCGGCGAGGCCGCCAGCCGCGCCGCGAAGTCGGCCAGGATGAGAATGCCGAACACGGAATCCAGCGCCTCGATCATCGGCGATGGCGGCACGAAGGAGGTGGCGATGACGAAGGCGATCGTCACCAGATCGAAGGCCAGCACGCCATAGCGGAAGCGGTGGGCCGGCGGCGTGTCGGCGTAGTAGAGGTCGCGCAGGCGGGCGCGGAGGCCCGGGACGGCGGCGGTTGCCGGTTTGGGTCCGGAGGTGGTCATGGCGCGGGCCGGGCCTTGCTGGGGGTCCGGACCCTGGGGCCCGGATGCGCCACCGATGATCGGGGCGCGGCCGCGCCATGGCAAGGGCCTAGGGTGTCGGGGACGCGAGGGGCTTGCCGTTCACCGAAAGCGCGCCGTCGGCGTCGAAGACGACCCGGCTCGAGAAGCTGTCGCCCTCGCCCGGTTCGGCAAGCATCATCATCGCCATGGTCAGGCCGGCCACCTGATCCGGCGTCAGCACGCCGGCCTCGGCCAGAAGCCCGATCAGGCCGGTCAGGCCGGTTGCCGTCGCCTGGCCCTCGCCGACCGGGGTGCGGGAGCCGGACCCGTCGTCTTCGGGCGGGGGGACGAAGTCGAAGCTGCCGCTGGCGGCCAGCGTCGCGCCGGCGAGGGCGACATCGAGGCGGTGCAGCTGTACCGAGCTGAACTCGAAGTTCAGGGTGAAATCCGGCAGCGCCGGTTCGGCGGTCAGGTCGAGGACGGCGTCCAGATCGAGCACCACGCTGCCGGGGTCGCGCGGCAGCTTGCCCTCGGGGTCGAGGGCCGCCCAGTCCTCGGGCCGCAGGGTCAGCCCGTCGATGACCGCGCCCAGGGTTGCGGTCTGGTCCGGGCCGGCCTTGGCGATGGGAAGGACGGCGTCCATGTCGACCGCCTGGGCGATCACCCCATAGCTCGGCGCATCCGGCGCGTCCGGCACCATGGTCAGGTGGAACGCCGAGTCGTGCCAGCGCAGGCCGGCCTGATGGGGCGAGACGGTCAGCGCCGCCGTTCCCCCGGCGCGGGTGACCTGCCGCCGGGTCGTGCTGCCGTCCGGGGCGGTGGTGTGCAGGGTATGCTCGGCGGCCTCGCTGGTGAAGGTGATCCGGGTGGCGTCCTGCCATGGCCCCGGCTCGGCGACCGTCTCGACGGTCAGCGCCGGGCGGGTCTCCCGGCCGGTATGGAAGGTGCCGATCCCGCTGTCCGGGTCGGACTGCGCGAGGCCATAGGTCGCCTCGCGCGCCACGAGGCGGGAGCCGCCCGCGGTGAAATGGCCGGTCAGGTCGGGCACGTTCAGGAAGCTGGGCGCCGGCGCTTCCGCCGGTCCCCCGGGGGGCGGCGTCGGGGATTCGATGACGATGTCGGCGGGTTCGAGGTCATAGGCCAGCGCGCCGGGGGCGCCGGTGACGAGGAAGGTCAGGTCGGACCCGGAATAGGGAAAGGTGCCGGTGATCGGCTCGCGGCCTTCGGGGCGCAGGTCCAGTTCGAAGGACTGGCCGCCGGGGATGCGGATGCGCAGCTTCCTGCCCCAGGTCCGCTCCAGCCGCATCTCGGTCATGCGGACCGTCGCGGGAATCCCGTGATACCGACCCGCAAGGCGGGGCTGCGACAGGGTGATCGCGCCGACGGATTCGGTGACCGAGGCGGCGGTCAGGCTGCCGCCGGCGGCCGTGGTCGTCTGCTGCCATTGCTGCCACAGTCCCGCAGGCGTCAGATCGGCGCCCGCCGGGACGGCGACCGGGATCAGGACGGCGCACAGAAGTGCAGCAGGGACGAAACGGGGCATCGGATCCTCGCGCAGAAATGATGCGGTGTCGCGGGCGATTGCAGTCGCAGCGCGGCTGGGCCAGTCTGGCCCGCGTGACCGGCAGTGGCGCGGCCTGCGCCCGGAGGGAATGGGACATGAGCGCTCTGGTAGGGAAATCCGTACTGATCACCGGCGCGAGCCGCGGCATCGGCGCGGCGGCGGCCCGGGCCTTTGCCGCCGCGGGCGCGAAGGTGGCGCTGGTGTCGCGGTCGCGCAACGAGATCGCTGATCTGGCGGGCGAACTGGGCGCGGACCAGGCGCTGGCGATCCCCTGCGACGTCTCGCGCTACTGGGAGATGGAGGCGGCGGTGGATGCCACGGTGCGGGAATTCGGCGGGCTGGACGTGCTGGTGGCCAATGCCGGCGTGATCGAGCCGATCACGCCACTGGCGGCCTCGGACCCCGAGGATTGGGCGAAGCTGATCGAGATCAATTTGTCCGGGGTCTATCACGGCCTGCGCGCGGCGCTGCCGGTGATGCTCGAGGCGGGGGGCGGCACCATCCTGACGGTGTCGTCGGGGGCGGCCTCGCATCCGCTGGAGGGCTGGAGCGCCTATTGCGCCTCGAAGGCGGGGGCGGCGATGCTGCTGCGCTGTCTCGATCTGGAAACCCGGCAGGACGGAATCCGCGCGATCGGGCTGAGCCCGGGGACGGTGGCCACTGACATGCAGGCGGTGATCCGCGACAGCGGGGTGAACCCGGTCAGCCAGCTGGACTGGTCCGACCACATTCCGCCGGACTGGCCGGCGCGGGCGCTGGTCTGGCTGGCGACCCCGGCGGCGGATGATCTGGTGGGGACCGAGGTGAGCCTCAGGGACCCGGCGATCCTGCGCCGGATCGGGTTGGCGGCATGATCCGGCTGGCGCAAGACGGCGCCCTGTGGCGGGTGACGATCGACCGGCCGGACAAGGCCAATTCCCTGACACCCGGGATGCTGGGCGAGATCGCCGACATGGCCGAGGCGGCGAAGGGCGCGGCGAAGGTCTTCGTCCTGACAGGGACCGGCAAGGTGTTCAGCGCCGGCGCCGACATCGAGGCGGCGCGGGCGGGGCTGGCCACCGATCCGGTCTGGGAACGGCTGTCGGGGGCGGTTGCCGCGCTGCCCTGCCTGACCATCGCGGCGCTGAACGGGACGCTGGCGGGCGGTGCCTTCGGCATGGCGCTGGCCTGTGACCTCAGGATCGCGGTGCCCGAGGCGAAGTTCTTCTATCCGGTGATGAGCCTCGGCTTTCTGCCGCAGCCTTCGGATCCGGGGCGGCTGGTGGCGCTGGTCGGGCCGGCGCGGGCGCGGCTGATCCTGATGGCGGGGGCCAAGCTGACCGCCGACGAGGCGCTGGGCGCCGGGCTGGTGGACCGCATCGTGCCGCGCGACGGGCTGGACGCGGCGGTGGCGGAGCTGGCCGCGGCGACGCTGGCCGCGACGCCCGCCCATGCGGCGGCGATCAAGGCGATGACGGTCGCGGCCCAAGGCTGAGGCGAATTCCAAAGGATCACATGCTCGTTTCCTGATATTTTTTCTTCTGCTAGCCATGCGGAAACGGACATCGGGCCGGACCGGGAGGCTGATAATGGCGCGTCGAGACTATGGCCTGGCCGATCGCCGAATCTGGATGGGCGTCCTTCTTCTGGCGGTGGTGGCGGGCGCCATCCTGCGGCTGAGGGGGCTGGATCACCAAGGGATCACCCATCCCGAGGTCTACATTCCCGGCATCCCGCTGCCAGCGGAGATCTCGGAGCCGCCGCCGCGGCTGACCTTCCTGGACGCCCTGCGCTGGCATTTCCACGACGAGCCGCATCCGGTCGGCTATTACATGGCGATGTTCGGCTGGAGTTCGCTGTTCGGCGTCAGCCCGGTGGCATTGCGGCTGCCGGCGGCGATCCTGGGCACGGGCTCGATCCTGCTGATCGGGGCGGTCGGCTGGCGGGTCTGGGGCCCCGCCGCGGGCGCGGTGGCGGCGCTGCTGCTGGCGCTGCATGGATTCCACATAATCTGGAGCGAAGCCGCCCGGATGTATGTGCCCGGGACCTTCTTCGTGCTGCTGGCGACCTGGTTCCTGCTGCAGATCACCGGCGACCGGCGGCGACCTTGGGGCGAGGCGGGCTATGTTCTGAGCATGGCGGCGGCGCTGAACCTGACCGAGCTCAGCTGGGTGGTGCTGGCGGTGCACATGGTCTGGCCGGCGCTGGTGCTGCAGCGCGACCCGGCCGCGCTGGCGGTGCCGCTGACGCCGGGGCGGCTGTGGCAGGGCCTGCGACTGAGCCAGTTGCACGGCCTGGTCATCGCCCTGGGGACGCCGGAATTTGCCCACGCGCTTTACACGGCGCGGCGGGACGCGGTCGAGGCCAAGGCGGTCCCGTTCCTGACCGAGTATATTGGCTTCGGCTTCCTCTTTCGTGGAAACCCGTTCGCGGAGCCGCCGTTGGTGGCGCCGTTGGCGGTCACGGTGGCGGCGATCGTGCTGATGCTGATCCTGTGTGCGGGCGGGCTCAGGGCGACGGTGGCGCTGACGCCGCGGCTGGACGAACGGCCGGTCGCGGTCTGGCTGCGGGTCGGTCTGGCCCTGGCGTCGGCGGCGACGGTCCTGTGGCTGGCGAGTCTGGCGCAGTACCGCAACGGGCCGATTGCGGTGACGGCGCTGATGCCCTTGCTGGCGCTGGCGGTACCGGGTGCCATGCTGGTTCTGGCGAAACTGCTGTCGCTGAGTCCGGCCCTGCGCCGGCTCGACCCGGTGGCGGGCCTGTTCCTGCTGTCCGGGCTTCTCGCGCCGGTGGCACTGGTGGCCCTGTCCTTCGCAGTCAACATTCTTGCGGCGCGGGCCTTCGTCGTGTTCGTTCCGAGCCTGTTGCTGCTGGCCGCGGCCGGTCTGACCGTCTTCCTGCCCGGGCGGCGGGCGCTGTGGGGGGGAACGGCCGCCATCGCGGCCTTCTTCGCCGGCAGCGTTGTCTTCAGCGGCCTCGGGCCCAACTCGCCGCGGGATTATCGCACCCTTGCCGTGGCGATGAAGGCCGAGATGCTGCCCCGCGACCTGCTGTTCGTTCGGCGGCGACACTGGGTTGACTCGCCGCTGTTCTACTACCTGCCGGCGCAGAACGCGGTGGCCACGGACTGGGCCGCCGCCGCGGCCGGGTCGGCGGGCCGGGTCTGGGTCGTGACCTGGCCCGAGCGGCCCGGCGAGTTCCCCCGCGACCGCCGCTTCGACGCCGTCGCGGGCTGGACCAAGGCCGGGGAGATCACCGCGCGGCACGCCAGGGCCGAGCTTTTCGTTCGCGAGCCGTGAATCGCGGCGTGAACCGCGCCATGAACAGGGGCACTGACCAGCCCCCCGAGGCAGGGGGCCGGTTGCTTCAGGCCGGGCCAGTCACTTCAGGTTCGCGTCGAAGAAGGTCATGGTGCGGTCCCAGGCCAGCGTCGCCGCCGCCTCGTCATAGCGGGGCGTGGTGTCGTTGTGGAAGCCGTGGTTCACGCCGGGGTAGACGTAGACCTCGTAGACCTTGTCGTTCTGCTTCAGCGCGGCCTCATAGGCCGGCCAGCCGGCGTTGATGCGTTCGTCCATCTCGGCGTAGTGGATCAGGAGCGGCGCCTGGATCGCGGCCACATCCTCGGCCGCGGGCTGGCGGCCGTAGAACGGCACCGAAGCGGCAAGGTCGGGATAGGCCACCGCCAGCGCGTTGCAGACCCCGCCGCCGTAGCAGAAGCCGACGCAGCCGACCTTGCCGGTGCTGTCGGGGTTGTCGCGCAGGAATTCGTAGGCTGAGAAGAAGTCCTGCATCAGCTTGGCCGGGTCGATCTGGCCCTGCATCTCGCGGCCCTGCTCGTCATTGCCGGGATAGCCGCCCAGCGGCGTCAGCCCGTCCGGCGCGAAGGCGAGATAGCCGGACTTGGCCAGCCTGCGGGTCACGTCGGCGATATAGGGGTTCAGGCCGCGGTTCTCGTGCACGACCAGAACCGCGGGCAGCTTGCCGGTGACCCCGGCGGGCCGCGCCATCAGCCCCTTGATGGTGCCGTTGCCTTCGGGGCTTTCGTAGCTGACCGTCACGGTCTCGATCGCGGGATCGTCCGGGGCGACCTGCTGGGCCAGCGCGTAGTCGGGCTTGAGCTGATCCAGCAGCATGGCGCCGGTGACGCCGACGGCGGCGTACTTGCCGGCCTGTTCCATGAACTGGCGCTTGGTCAGTTTGCCATGCACATAGCCGTCGAAGATCTCGAGGATGCGCGGGTGAAAGTCGCTGGCCTTCTTGCGGGCACTTCCCGGGGCGGGCGTAGCGGGGTCTTTCGTCTCGGCGGTCATCGGAGGGCTCCCTGTCCTGGTCGGATGTCAGGGAAACCTAGCCCCGCCCCGGCGTCGAGCAAGGGCAGAGGCGGGGCGCGCGAGGCCTTTGGCAGGCGGGGTCAGACGACCGAGTAGAGGCTTTCGTAGATCGGGACGAGGGTTTCGGTCTCGAACAGGGACGAGACCGAGGTACCGTTCCAGATGTTCAGGATCGCCTGGGCGAAGACCGGGGCCACGGGCACGATGCGGATGTTCGGCGCGGCCTTCACCGCCTCGGTCGGCTGGATCGTATCGGTGATGACGAGGCTCTTCATCACCGAGTTGGTGACGCGCTCGACCGCCGGGCCCGAGAGCACGCCGTGGGTGATGTAGGAATGGACCTCGACCGCGCCGGCGCCCATCAGCACCTCGGCCGCCTTGCAGAGCGTCCCGGCAGTGTCGCAAAGGTCGTCCACGATGATGCAGGTCCGGCCGGAAACGTCGCCGATCACCGTCATCTCGGCCACCTCGCCGGGGCGCTCGCGGCGCTTGTCGACGATGGCCAGCGGGCAGCCGATGCGCTGGGCGATCTCGCGCGCGCGGGTCACGCCGCCCACGTCGGGCGAGACCACCATCAGCTCGTCCAGCCGGCCGGCAAACGCCGACTGGATGTCCAGCGCGAAGATCGGCGCGGCATAGAGGTTGTCGACCGGTAGGTCGAAGAAGCCCTGGATCTGGGCGGCGTGCAGATCCATCGTCAGCACCCGCTCGATTCCGCCCTGGGTGATCATGTTGGCGACCAGCTTGGCCGAGATCGGGGTCCGCGCCTTGGTGCGCCGGTCCTGCCGGGCATAGCCGAAATACGGGATCACCGCGGTGATCCGCCCGGCCGAGGACCGGCGCAGGGCGTCGGCCATGATCAGCAGTTCCATCAGGTTGTCGTTGGCCGGGTTCGAGGTCGGCTGGATGATGAACATGTCCTCGCCGCGGACGTTCTCGAACACCTCGACGAAGATCTCCATGTCGTTGAAGCGTTCGACCCGGGCATCGACCAGGTTGACTGTCATGCCGCGGTGCATCGACATCCGCCGCGCGATCGCCTGGGCCAGCGGCCGGTTGGCGTTGCCGGCCATCAGCTTCGGCTCTTTCATCATCGGCATGCGCGGTGCCCCTGGTCGCAATGACGGAATCGTGACGTTCGGCGGTGGCTTAACACTGCGCCGCGGCAATGCCAATCCGACCGGGATACGGGTGCCGTCGCCATGCTGCGGCGAAACACCCCTGCGCGCGGCAGGTGACTCTGCGGGTGCGGCGCGACTATACACCCGGGCAGTGACGATGGCCCGACAGAACGGACAGATGCAATGACAATCAAGGTTTTCGGCCACCTGGCCCCCGACACCGACTCGACCGGCGCCCCGCTGGTCTGGGCGTGGTACCTGAGCGAGATCAAGGGCACCCCGGCCGAAGCCAAGCTTCTGGGCGAGCCGAACACCGAGGCGCTGTTCATGCTGGAGCGCTGGGATCTGCCCAAGCCCGAGATCATCGCGGGCGTCGCCGCCGGCGAGCCGGTCGTGATCGTCGACACCAACAACCCGGCGGAACTGCCCGCGGGCATCAATGATGCCGACATCCTCGAGATCATCGACCACCACAAGCTGGTTGGCGGGATCGAGACCAAGGGCCCGATCGACATCACCGTGCGCCCGCTGGCCTGCACCGTGACGGTCATGGCCGGTCTGATGGGCGATGCGGTGGCGCAGGCGCCGGTCGCGATCAAGGGCGCGATGCTGTCGTGCATCCTGTCCGACACGCTGGAATTCCGCTCGCCCACCACCACCCCGGTGGACAAGGCGCTGGCCGAGAAGCTGGCGGCCGAGCTGGGCATCGACATCCCGGCCTATGCGGCCGAGCTGTTCGCGGCGAAATCCGACGTCTCGGCCTTCTCGGATGCCGAGCTGATCCGGATGGACAGCAAGAAGTACGAGGTCGGCGGCAAGAACTTCCGCGTCTCGGTGCTGGAGACCACCGCGCCCGAGATCCCGCTGTCGCGCAAGGACAGCCTGATGGAATCGTTCAAGACCGTCGCCAAGGAAGACGGCGTGGACGAGGTGCTGCTGTTCGTGGTGGACATCATCCGGGAGCAGGCCACGCTTCTGGTGCCGAACGACCTGGTGAAGACCGTCGCCGAGAAGAGCTTCGGCGCCAAGGTCGAGGGCGACACCGTCGTCCTGCCCGGGATCATGAGCCGCAAGAAGCAGATCATCCCCGCGCTGACCATGTGATCCGACCGGTCCTGCAAGGATCGGCAGGCAGGGGGGCCTTCGGGCCCCCCTGTTGATTCGGGGCGCCGCCCCAAGATTGACGCGCGCGTCAAGGTCGGGGATCGGGGAATTCCCGTGACCGCGCCCCGGTGATACGTCCCCCCCAGATCGCCGACCGGCCGACAGGGCCGGGACAGGGGCAGGCCGGTGCCGACGGGAGGCGGCACCGGACCTGAATGCCCCGGCGGTCCATCCGGCCTGGCCGGGATCTGCGGATCCCGCCGGCCGACCCCTTCCGACAGGTGTTTCCGCGCGGCGGCGCTGCGGCGTGACCGGCCTTCCTTGGGTCCGGCGGCGGTGCAGTGCGTCCGGCGGCGGCCGCCCTGGGCGGCAGACCGGGCCGATTAGCCCGGGGGGAGACCTGTGCCGACCGACCCGCTGGCGGCCATGGCCGCCACGGCCTGCCCTCGCACGGCCCGGCCTTGCCGCCGGACCGGGCCCGGTCCCGTGCGGCCTTCTGGGCGGCGGGATCTGCCGGACGCCTCTCAAGTTCCCGTGAGGCTGAACCGGATCCGCCACCGGCGGACGTGTCGGGAATATCGGACGCCAGACACCGGCGCCCGCGCACGGAAGACCCCGGGGACCGCCGCCTGCGCGGCAGGCCCGGGACAGGGACCACGGCACAGGCTGACCTGCGCCGCACATCACAGCCGCCAGCAGAAGGCTGGCACAACCGGGAGAACCACCATGAAGACCCTCATCCACAACCCGCCACGCGCGCTGCCGCCGCCCCCGCCCTGGCCAGCGACCAGCTGGCCCGCAACCTGGGCGTTGCGCCGGGGACCTATTCCCTGACCGAACTGGCCCGCCTGAAGGCGGTGAAGGACAACACCGGTCCGGGCGAATCCGACCGCATGGCCGCGCTGATGGCGATGTTCGGCGGCGACACGGTCAGCAGCCAGAGCGCCGGGATCACCCCGGGCCATGCCCAGCTGGCCGGCAATGCCGGCGTCGACCCGCAGGACTATTCCCTCGCCGAGATCGTGATGCTGCGCGCCGCCGTCCGCGACGGGGACGAGGCGCGGATCCGCTTCCTGCAGCGCGGCAGCGCGGCGGCGATGTCGACCCAGAGCGCCGGCATCGCTCCCGGCCACCGGCAGCTGGCGGCGAATGCGGGGTCGATCCGGCCGCCCATTCGCTGCAGGAAACCGCGCGGATCTGGGTGGAAACCCACACCGACCCCGGTAACAACTGACCGGACCAAGTCGCGGTCGGGGCGGGGCCTTCGGGCTCCGCTACCGCCAACTGCCGAAAATCGCGGCACGCCGGCACACGAAACCATCAAGCCGTCGTGTCCGGAACTGCCAGCGAACCCCGCGCAACAGACTGAAATCACGTGATATCGTCAACAAGTCGCAAAAAGGCACAGATCAGACGCCGAAAATCGCGGGCTGCCAAGCCGCACCCCGATGCACATGTCTGGGTCACAGGCGCCGACGCTGCGCCGGACCTGTCCTCGCCAGAAATAATCTGGCGAAACAATGGAGTAATGAGATGAAACATCTTGTCCTGACCACCGCGGTCGCGCTTAGCCTTGCCGCCCCCGCATTTGCCGCCGACCAGATCGCCGCCCATCTGAACGTGGCGCCGGGCCAGTATTCGCAGACCGAACTGGCCCGCCTCAAGGCCGCGCAGAACGCCGGCGATGCCGAGCAGGTGGCCGCCCTGAAGGTGTTGTTCGACGGCACCGGTGTCAGCACCCAGAGCGTGGGCGTCGAGCCGGGCCATGCCCAGCTTGCGGCCAATCTGGGCCTTGACCCGAACGACTATACCACCGCCGAACTGGCCCGCATCAAGGCGGCCAGGAACGACGGCGACGGCGCCCAGGTTGCCGCGCTGGAATCGCTCTACGAGGGCGAGAACGTGAGCACCCAGAGCGCCGGCGTGAACGGCGGCCAGCGTCAGCTTGCGGCGCGGGCGGGGGTCGACCCCGAGACCACGTCGCTGCAGGACACCGTGGACGCCTGGTTCGGCCGGCTGTCCTACTGAGGCGATCCCCATCGCGCGGCCCGGATCCCGGGCGCGCGGTCAGGGACTGCGATCACGGCCCCGTCCCCGCGGACGG
>JBGAOK010000168.1:0-3037 GCA_044221805.1 Meridianimarinicoccus sp. | reverse complement strand
CAGGAGGATGACGGAGCAGAGAACGGGGCAGAGAACGGGGCCGACGCCTGTCGGCAATCGGCCGCATTGCCTGCCGGAGGCTTCCGCGGCATTCCTCCGCCCATGTCCCTTGCTGCCTTCGCCTCTGCCGTTCTGGCGCTGCTGCTGGCGCCCGGGCCGACCAACACGCTGATCGCCCTTGCCGGTGCGGCGGGCGGGCTGAGGGGGTCTGCGCGGATGCTGCCGGCGGAACTGGCCGGCTACCTGACCACGATCCTGCCGCTCGCCTTCATCGGCGCACCGCTGTTTTCGGCGTTTCCGGACGCGGCGGTGGCGCTGAAGCTGGCGGCGGCGCTGTGGATCCTCGTCCTTGCCCTGCGGCTCTGGCGCGCCGGCGCCCTTGAGGGTGCCGGGACGCCCGTCTCGGCCCGCCGGGTCTATGTCACCACGGTGCTGAACCCCAAAGCCATCGTCTTCGCGCTGGTCCTGCTGCCGCAAGCCGGGTCGCCGAACTTCCTGCCGCGGCTCGGGCTGTTCTGCGCGCTGGTCGTCGGGGTGGCGCTGATCTGGGGGGGATCCGGCGCGCTGACCCGGCTGGGCGGCGCGGGCGAGCGTCGGCTGTTCCTGCTGCAGCGCCTCGCCGCGAGCTGGCTTGTGGTGGTCGCGGTCACGCTTCTGGGCGGCGTGCTCGCCACCTGAGCCCGGCGCCGCCGCTCAGGGCCGCGCCCGGCGGCGAACTTGCCCGCGGCGCGGCGCGCGGGGAACCGGGCGAAGGTCCGAAAGGTCCGTGCTGACGCCGGGGATGACATGGCGGCCGAAGCGGTCGACCTCCTGGCGGAAGGGCAGGTCGCCCCGGAGCACCGGATCCCCGCCGGCGTCTCTCCGGTCGGGGATGCGTTCCGCACCATGCCAACCAAGGTCGACCGGAGCCCGTCACTCTGCAGCACCAGGCCAGAGAACGGTCCGGTCTCGCGGGGCCGGTTGCGAGGAAGGCCGCCGCGGCCGGGCCGGTGGATTGCGGCGCACCCGGCGCGACTCAGACCGGGCGACTGGCCGGCCCGGATCGGGACATGCCGGCGTCGCGGCCCTGCGGCTCGCCTGCGGCCGGCGGGCGGTCGACCATGGCGGCGACCACATCGCCCAGCGTGGCGCAGCCCATGGCCGCGCCGGCGGCGTCCAGCGCAAGTGCGGTCCCGGCGCCGGCACGGGTCAGCCGGGCGGCAGCGTCCTCGAGGCAGAGGCTCGCCGGCATCGGCAGCATCCCCTCGCGGCTGCCGTTCACCGGGCGGCTGACCCGGCCCAGCCGGATCACCCGTCCCCGGTTCACCTCGCGCACGAAGCTGGACACATAGGCGTCGGCCGGGGTCAGCACGATCTCTTCCGGGGTGCCGTTCTGGACGATGACGCCGTCCTTCAGAATGGCGATGCGGTCGCCCAGGCGCAGCGCCTCGTCCAGGTCGTGGGTGATGAAGACAATCGTCTTGCCGATCTCCTGCTGCAGGTCCAGCAGCATCGTCTGCATGTCGACCCGGATCATCGGGTCAAGCGCCGAGAACGCCTCGTCCATCAGCAGGACCGGCGCGTCGTTGGCCAGCGCCCGGGCCAGCCCGACCCGCTGCTGCATGCCGCCGGAGAGCTGGCTGGGAAAGCGGTCCTCGTAGCCGCTGAGGCCGACCCGGGCGATCCAGCGGTCGGCGCGCCGGTGCCGGTCGTCCCGCGGCATCCGCTGCACCGCGAGGCCATAGGCGACGTTGTCCAGCACGCTGCGATGCGGCAACAGGCCGAAACGCTGGAACACCATCGCCGTGGCGCTGCGCCGGAAGTGGCGCAGCCCGGTGGCGGACAGCGCGGTGACCTCGGTGCCGCCCACCACGACCTCGCCCGCGGTCGGGTCGATCAGCCGGTTGACATGGCGGATCAGCGTCGATTTTCCCGACCCCGACAGGCCCATCACCACCTGGATCCGGCCCGGCGCGATCGAGAGCGACACGTCGCTCAGCCCCAGCACATGGCCATGCCGGGCCAGCAGCTCGTCCTTGCCCATGCCGGCGCGGACAGCCTCGAACAGCGCCGCCTCGCGCGGGCCGAAGATCTTGTAGAGGTGGCGCAGCTCGATCCCCGGGGCGCCGTCGGGCGCGGCTTCAGCCATGGGCGGCCTCGCGGCTCTGCTGCAGGCGGCGACCGAAGGCCTGGCTGATCCGGTCGAAGATGATCGCGACGCCGACGATGGCGAAGCCGTTGAACAGGCCGAGGGTGAAATACTGGTTGGCGATCGCCTTCAGCACCGGCTGGCCCAGCCCCTGCACCCCGATCATCGAGGCCACCACCACCATGGCCAGCGCCATCATCAGGGTCTGGTTGACCCCGGTCATGATGGTCGGCAGCGCCAGCGGCAGTTGGACGTCCCGAAGCGTTTGCCAGGGCGAGGATCCGAAGGCCTCGGCGGCCTCGATGGTCTCGGCATCGACCAGCCGGATGCCCAGATCGGTCAGCCGGATCATCGGCGGCAGGGCATAGACGATGACCGCGATCAGCCCGGGTACCTTGCCGATGCCCAGAAGCATCACCACCGGGATCAGGTAGACGAAGGACGGCATGGTCTGCATCACGTCGAGGACCGGCGTGACCAGGGTTCGGACCCATTTCACCCGGGCCATCAGGATGCCGATCGGCAGGCCGATGACGACCGAGCAGATGGTGGCGACAAGGATCATCGCCACCGTCTTCATGGTGTCCTCCCACATGCCGAAATAGCCGATCAGGCAGAATCCCAGCACCGCCCCCGCAGCGACCTTCCATGACCGCCCGGCGGCCCAGGCGACGCCGGCCAGCACCGCCAGCACCACCGGCCAGGGCGCGCCGACCGCGGTGCGCTCGGCGAAGATCAGGAACTGCTTGAGCGGTTCGAACACCGCCTCGATGGCGGCGCCGTGGCTGCGGGTGAAGCCCAGGAAGCCGGCATCGATCGCCTTCTTCAGCGCGGTGAGCCGGGCCGGCTCCATCGCCGGGAAGTCGCTCCACCATGTCATCGGATGCCCCTGCCTGCCGTCTCGGCTGT
>JBGAOK010000048.1:0-24402 GCA_044221805.1 Meridianimarinicoccus sp. | reverse complement strand
GTCGATCGCCGGCTGCACCGCGACGTTGCTGTCCTTGTACATGTTGTTGAACGCGGCCCCGCCGCATTCCTGCTGCAGCCGGTTGATGCAGCCGTAGCCGCGGTTGTCGGTCAGCACCACGGTGAAGGGGATCCGCCGCATCACCGCGGTGGCCAGTTCCGAATTCGCCATCATGTAGGACCCGTCGCCGACGAAGCAGATCACCTCGCGCTCCGGGGGCGGCGAGCCTGATCCCCATGGCGCCGGCGATCTCGTAGCCCATGCAGGAATAGCCGTATTCCATGTGATAGCCGCCCCGCGCCGCCTGCCACAGCACCTGCAGCGCGCCGGCATGGTGCCGGCGGCGCACATCGCCACGGTGTTCTCCCCCGCCACCCGCTGCACCGCGCCGATCACCTGGGCGTCCGAGGGCAGGCCCCTCGGTTCGGCGCCGCGCAACCCGGCGCACGCTGTCCTGCCAGGCGAGCCGCGCGGCCGGGTCGGCCCAGCCGAAGCGCGCGGCGCCGAGCCCGCCCAGCCGCTCCAGCACGACGCGCGCATCGCCGACGACGGGCAGCGCGCCGTGCTTGGTGGCGTCGTAGCCGGCCAGGTTGATCGAGACCAGCCGGCGCCCGGGCGCGAACAGCGTGCGGCGAGCCGGTGGTGAAATCCTGGAACCGCGTACCGAGGCCGATCAGGTCCGCCGCCGCGGCGAGCGCATTCGCCGCAGGCCGACCCATCGACACCCAGCGAGCCGAAGTTCATCGGATCCTCGAAGGACAGCGAGGACTTTCCGGCCTGGTCTCGATCACCGATGGCGTGGCGGGCGGCGAAGGCGGCGAGCGCCGTCTCGGCCCCCGATCACCCCGCCCCCGGCGACGATCAGCGGCCGCTTCGCCGCCTTCAGCGCGGCCACCGCCTCGGCCAGCTCGCGCGGGTCGGGCTCGGGCCGGCGGATCCGCCAGACCCGCGGCGCGAAGAACGCTTCCGGCCAGTCGAAGGCCTCGGCCTGGACGTCCTGGCAGAAGGCCAGGCAGACCGGGCCGCAATTCGCCGGGTCGGTCATCACCGCCAGCGCCCGGGGCAGCGCGGTCATCAGCTGCTCGGGCCGGGTGATGCGGTCGAAATAGCGCACCACCGGCCGGAAGCAGTCATTGGCCGAGACGGTGCCGTCGTCGAAATCCTCGATCTGCTGCAGCACCGGGTCGGGCCGGCGGTTGGCGAAGACGTCGCCGCAGAGGAACAGCACCGGCAGCCGGTTGACATGGGCCAGCGCCGCCGCGGTCACCATGTTGGTCGATCCCGGCCCGATCGACGCGGTCACCGCCATGGGCCTGCCGCCGCCGTTTCGTCTTGGCGAAGGCGATCGCCGCATGCGCCATGGTCTGCTCGTTCTGGCCGCGCCAGGTCGGCAGCCGCGCGCCGATGCCGTGCAGCGCCTCGCCGATCCCGGCCACGTTGCCATGGCCGAAGATCGCCCAGACCCCCTCGATGAAGCGTTCGGAGCCCTTGTCATCTGCATCGTGAGCGTTCCATGCCCTGCGCCGCGGCGATGCCCTCGGTCATCTGGACCGACAGCCAGCGCATCATCGCCTGCGCCGCGGTCAGCCGGATCGTCTCGCTCATGTGGTCTCCTGGGGCTGCACCTGCGCCGCCGCCCGTCCCGCCCTCACGCCGCCACCGCAGCCTGCGCGCCTCGTCCCAGACCCGGCACAGCCGGGCATAGCGCCGGGCCATCTCGGCCACGGCCTCGGCATCGGACAGATCGCCGGCCAGCCAGGCCCGCGCGACCTCGGCGAAGATGGTCCGGCCGACCGCGAAGCCCTTCACCAGCGGGAAGCCCGCCGCGACCTCGAAGCTCGCCGCCAGATCCGCCTCGGGCGCGTCGAGGCCAAGCACCACGATGCCGCGGGTATGCCGGTCATGCGCCTCGATCGCCGCGATCGCCTGCGCCCAGGCGGTGCGGCTGGTCATCGGTTCCAGCTTCCACCAGTCGGGATAGACCCCGGCGGCATAGATCTGCCGGATCAGCGTCGCCACAGTGGCATCATCCACGGGCCCGACCTTCGAGGGGATGATCTCGAGCAGGAATTCCAGCCGGTTGCGCCGCGACGCCTGCCACAGCCGCTGCAGCGTCGCCTCCTGCGCCGCGCGCGGCTCGGGCGGCGTCGTCGTCCGGGTGGCAGAAGCACAGCACCTTGACCACGTTCTCGCGCGCCCAGCCCTGCAGCCCGCCGCAATCGGGGCCCAGGTCCGGTTCCAGTTCCAGCGGCCGCGAACCGGGCCATTCGCAGGGCCGGCCGATCCACAGCCCGGTGCCCGAGGCCGCGTGCAGCGCCGCCCGCCCCAGCCGGTCGTCGCAGAGGATGCCGTAGCCGGGCCGCCCGTCCTGCACCTGCAGCGCCGCCTGCAGGCAGAGCCGCTTGAAAGCGCCGATCCGGGCCGGCGTCGCGCCCGCCATCTCCTCGAGCTGCAGCCGGTGGTCGAAGGCGAAGACCCGAAGCTCGGCCGGATCGCCGCCCCATGCTCGCGCTTCCGGTTGGTCGCCCAGTGGATCTGCTCGAGCGCGGCGTCGTTCCTGAGATCGGGGCGGGTGATGCCCCGCGCAAGGAAGAAGGCCAGTTCCTCGGCCGACGGATAGGCCGGGGTGCAGCCGTGGCGGCTGACCGCGAAGGCGCCGCAGGCATTGGCGTATTTCAGCGCCGTCGGCCAGTCGGTCGGCGCCGTCGCTGTCGAGCCAGCCCTTCAGGAGCCCCGAGAAGAAGCCGTCGCCGGCGCCCAGCACGTTGAACACCTCGATCGGGAAGCCGGGGCCGGTCTCGCCGTCGTCGAGGCTGTCGGGGATCGCGCCGGTGAAGGCCACCGCGCCCTTCGCGCCCCGCTTGCAGACCAGCGTCGCGCCCGAGACCGCGCGCACCGCGCGCAGCGCCGCCAGCGTGTCGGTGGTGCCGCCGGCGATGTGGAATTCCTCCTCGGTGCCGACGATCAGGTCGAAGAGATGCAGCGTCGCCATGAGCTTGGCCGTGACGGCCGCGCTTGCCACGAAGCGGCTTTCGCCCGCGCCATGGCCCGCCACGCCCCAGAGGTTCGGCCGGTAGTCGATGTCGAGCGCGGTCCGCGCCCCGTGCTTGCGGGCCAGATCCAGCGCCTTCCGCACCGCCGCCTCGGTCCGCGGATGGCTCAGATGGGTCCCGGTCGCCACCACGCTCCGCGCCGCGGCGATCAGCCCCTCGTCGATATCGGCCTCGGTCAGCCCCATGTCGGCGCAGTTCTCGCGGTAGAAGATCAGCGGGAAGCTGTCCGCGTCGCGGATCCCCAGGATCACCAGCGCGGTCAGCCGCTCGGGATCGACCTTCACGCCGCTTGTGTCGACCCCTTCGCGGGCGAGCTGTTCCAGGATGAAGCGGCCCATGTGCTCGTCGCCGACCCCGGTGATGACCGCCGAGCGCAGCCCCAGCCGCGCGGTGCCGCAGGCGATGTTCGTCGGCGACCCGCCGACGTACTTCGAGAACGACCCCACATCCTCGAGCCGCCCGCCAACCTGATCCCCGTACAGGTCCACCGACGACCGCCCGATCGCGATCACGTCCGCCGACCTGATCCCCGTAGAGGTCAACCCGACCGCCCGATCGTGATCACGTCCAAGACGCTGGCATGGTCCGCCTTCAACCGCGCCGTGCGGCAGCGCGGCGGCGCGGGCGGCGATCCCCTGCGCCACATGCGCCATGCTTGCGGCCAATGCGGTTTCGATGTCGGGCCGGTCATGGACCTCGGCCGCGAAGGGCTCGAAGCTGAACGGGCCGGCATAGCCAAGCGCCAGCAGTCGGGCGACCTGCGGCAGGTTTTCCAGCCGGTCGGCGCCGTCGACCAGCACCCGATGGGCGTCGAGCATGTCGGCGACGCTGATCCCCGGATCGACCACGCCCGAGATGTGGACCAGACCGGCGCGGTCGGGAAAGACCTCGGTCTCGCCGGCGAGGTGGTGGTGGAAGGTGTCGTGGACCAGCCGGTAGACATCCGCGCCGCCGGACGCGTCGATCGCCGCCAGCGCCTCGCGCTTGGTGCGCATCGACGAGACCGGGAAGCCCAGCGGCTCGACCAGCCCGGTCAGGCCACGGTCGCGCAGGATCGGCGCCATCGCCGCGAGCGCGGCGACCAGATCGCCATGGGCAACCGGCGTGCCGTCGTTCAGCGGGCACATCACCAGCGCCCGTGCACCGCAGGCGGCGGCATAGTCGGCGAGCGCCACGGCGCGGGCCGGCAGGTCGCCGGACCAGACGTTGAACGGATAGAGCGCGTTGATCGACAGGATCGTGACCCCGGCCGCCGTGGCGGCGTCCTTCACCGCCTCGGGGGGCATCGTGCCGACGATATCGGGCAGGTCGTTCCGGATCTCGACCTCGGTGGTGCCCAGCCGGCGGGCCATGGCGAAGAAGTCCGCGAGCGGAAGCTTCGGCGCCGCGATGTGGTTCATGGCGAAGCGCATGATCGGACCTCAGTCGTACAGCGCCGGACGCGCCGGCAGGGTGATGGGGATGATCTGGCCGGGGGCCTCCTGCGCCGCGACGCAGGCGTCGGACGAGATCGCCGCGACATAGCCGTCCCACGCGGTCGGCCCGGTGGCGGTGCCCTGGGCGGCGGCGCGGATGAAGTCCTGCAGCTCGACGTCGTAGCTGTCGATGAAGCGGTCCTTCCAGTCGGTCAGGATCGGGTTCTGCAGCGTCGCGTCCTTGCGCATCACGATCGCCATCGGCTCGGGCAGGCTGGCCAGGCCCTCCTCGCCCACCACGGTGCACTGGATGTCATAGCCGTAGCGGCAGTTGACGAAGATCTCGACGTCGATGCGGATGCCCTTGGCGGTCTCCAGCAGCACGACCTGCGGGTCGCGCAGCTTGCCATGGGTGTGCGAGCTGGCGCGCGGGAACACCACCTGGGCCGAGACATAGTCATCGTCCAGCAGCCAGCGGAGCACGTCGATCTCGTGGATCAGCGTGTCGTGGATCGCCATCGGCGTCACGTAGTGCTCGGGCACGGTCGGGTTGCGGTGGGCGGCATGGACCATCAGCGGCTGGCCGATCTGGCTGTCCACGACCGCCTTCAGCATCCGGTAGCCGGCATCGTAGCGGCGCATGAAGCCGACCTGCACCAGCCTTCGGCCGAAGGCGACCTCGGCCTCGACGATGCGCCGCGCGCCTTCGGCGGTGGTGGCGAGCGGCTTCTCGCAGAAGCAGGGCTTGCCGGCGGCGATGGCGGCCAGCACGTATTGTTCGTGGGTGTCCCCCCACGAAGTGACGAGCACCGCGTCCACCATCTCCGACGCGACCAGTTCCTCGCCGGTCAGGCAGATCTCGGCATCCGGCGCGATGTCGGCCAGGACGGCCCGCGCGCTGTCGAGGTTCACGTCGGTCAGCGCGGTGATCCGCGCCCCGGCCAGCACCTGGTTGATGCGGCGCGCGTGGTCCCGTCCGATCGCGCCCGTGCCGATGACACCAATTCTCACGGTCATCCCTGCGTCCTCACTTCCGGAGTTTGTCGATGTAGCGTTGCATTTCGGCGCGCATGAAGCGGCCGCTCTCGTCGGCGCGGTCTTCCCAGGCGAAGACGCAGGCGGTCATGATCCCGTCGAAGCCGATCTCGGCCAGCGTGCCGAAGAAGTCGTCCCAAGGCACCTCGCCCTGGCCGATGTTCAGGTGCTGGTGGACGCGGGCCTGGGTGCCCGGCGGGTTCAGGATGTAGCGCAGGCCCGAACTGGCCTTGTGGTTGAAGGTGTCGCCCACATGGACATGGGCCAGCACGTCGGCGCTTTCGCGCAGCATCTCCCTGGTGTCGTCGCCGAAGTAATAGGTGTGCGGCGCGCAGTAGAGGAACCGCACCCGGGGGCTGTTCACCGTGCGGATGATGTCGAGCGCGGGCTGCAGGGTCTCGCACCAGTCCTCGGGGTGCGGCTCCACATGCAGTGTGATGCCCTCGCGTTCCAGCACCGGCACCAGCTCGTCCATCGAGCGCCACCAGGCGTCCTCGCAGGCCTCGATCATGCTCCCGGTATGGCAGCAGTAGCAGGACCCCTTGTCGGGGTGCGGGCCGCGGCCGAATTCCGAGTTCATCGTGTCGACGCCCAGCTCGACCGCGATCTCGATGGCGCGCTTCCAGTGCTTCACCGCCGCCTGCCGCTCGGCCTCGTCGTTCGAGGCCCAGCGGTACATCGGCAGCAGGCTCGCGATGCCCACATGGGCGTCGGAGAGCGCCCGGCGGAAGCTCCGGATCCGGTCCGGAAACACCCGCGGCGCCTTGAACCATTCCAGGAAATCCGCGCGGGGGCTGAGTTCGATCCACTCGTAGCCCAGTTCGGCCACCTTGGACGGCAGCGCCTCGAGCGACAGGTGGCGGTGCATGAACGGGTCGAGGGCGATCTTCATCCTGCGCTCCTTGGGTGTCTTCTCTGCCCGACGTCCGGGGACCGGGGGTGCGGGGTCCTTCGGGGACACGGGCTTCGGGGACACGGGCTTCGGGGACCGGCGTCGCCCGGCAAGGCCGGGGCGCCGGTCGTCATGCGGCGGTGGCGGCGTACTCGGCTTGCGTCTTGGCGCCGGTGATGTAGGCGACCACGTCTTCGCCGGTGGTCTCCTCCTTGCGCAGGTTTGCGCAGATGCGCCCCCGTCGCCAGACCACGATCCGGTCGCACAGATCCATCACCTGCCGCATGTTGTGGCTGATCAGGATCAGGGGTTCGCCCTGCGCCTTCAGGGTGCGGATGATGTTCTCGACCTGGGCGGTCTCCTGCACGCCGAGGGCGGCGGTGGGTTCATCCATGATGGTCAGCTTGGAATGGAAGGTCGCCGTCCGGGCGATCGCCACGCATTGCCGCTGGCCGCCCGACATGTGCTGGATGGTGTTGCGGATGTTGGGGATCTTCACCCCGGTCTTCTTCAGCCCGGCCAGCGTCGCCTCGCGCATCCCGCGGTAGTCGAGGATCGAGAACGGGCCGAGGTTGAACAGGATCTTCTCGCGCCCGAGGAACAGGTTGTCGGGCACGTCCAGATGGTCGGCCAGCGCCAGGGTCTGGAACACGGTCTCGATCCCGGCCTCGCGCGCCTCCAGGGGTCCGCGGAAGTCCACATAGGCGCCGTTGAACCAGACCTTGCCGCTGGTGCGCTGTTCGACCGCCGTGATCTGGCGCACGAAGGTCGACTTGCCGGCGCCGTTGTCGCCCATGATCGCGACGTGCTCGCCCTTGCGGATCTCGAAGTTGCAGTCGATCAGCGCATGGACGCCGCCGTAATGCTTGGTCAGTCCCTCGGTCCTGAGGATCACCTCGCCGGGCTGGATTGCCGCCTGCGGCCGTCCGGCGCCCGAGATGTCGGTCTGGATGTCGCTTGCCATGGTCATCTCCCTCACAACCGGGCTGCGCTGCGCCGCTGGCGCCACTGGTCGAGGACGACGGCCCCGACGATGATCGCGCCCTTGACCATCTCCTGGTAGTAGGCGTCGAGCTTGAGGAAGGTGAACCCCGAGATGATCACCCCGAAGATCAGCGCCCCCAGCACCGTGCCCAGCACCGAGCCGCGGCCCCCCGACAGCGAGATCCCCCCGATCACCGCCATGGCGATCGCGTCCAGCTCGTACATCGCGCCCATGCCGGCCTGGGCGGTCAGGTTCTTCGAGCTGAGCACCAGTGCCGCGATCCCCGCCAGCAGCCCGGCGATGGCATAGACCATCACCTTGTGGCGCTTCACGTTGATGCCCGACATCCGCGCCGCCGCCTCGTTCGAGCCGATGGCATAGGTATGCTTGCCATAGACGGTATAGCCGAGGATCAGGTGGAACAGCACCGCGAGCAGGATGAAGATCACCACCGGCATCATGCCTGCGCCGATCGCGGCATAGGATTCGGTGGGGAAGGACACCGGCTGGCCGGCGGTCCACCACTTGGCCATGCCCCGCGCCGAGACCATCATCCCCAGCGTGGCGATGAAGGGCGGGATCCCGGTATAGGCGATCAGCGCGCCGTTGATCAGTCCGGCCAGAAGCCCGCAGCCGACCCCGACGACCAGCGGCACCAGCACCGGCAGGTTCACCCAGCCCTGTTCGAAGAACACCGCCCTTGTGTTCGGCATCCCGTTGATCTCGCCCACCTGGGCGAAGCTCATGGCGATCATCGCCGTGGCACCCACCACCGAGCCCGAACTCAGGTCGATGCCGCCGGTCAGGATGACCTGGGTCACCCCCAGCGCGATGATCCCGATGATCGAAACCTGCAGGATGATGATCTGCAGCCGCGCCTGGTTGAACAGGCCGGAAACGTCGTCCCGGGTGTTGAACAGGAAGCTGTCGTGCATGACCACGCGACCCAGCAGCTCGAACACCGCAACGATCAGCACCAGCGCGATCGCGACCCCGAATTCGGGCGGCAATACCCGCTTCCGCGGATCAAAGGTCAGGCCCCCGATCCCGTGTGACGTGTCAGACATGGTTGGACTCCTCCCACGGAGAATGCAGGCCGTGACCGGCCGGCCGGGTGGGAGACGGCGGGTGCCGTCTCCCGTGCCTGCAGGGTGACGGGCGGCGTCAGTTCGACGTCGCGAAGTCCTTCATGTTGGCGGGAGTGACGAGCTGGAACGGAATGTAGACCTTCTGTTCCACCGTTTCGCCCTTCGACAGCTTCAGCGCGGCTTCCAGCGCGCCCTTACCCTGGCCGGCGGCATCCTGGAACACGGTCACGTCCAGATCGCCCGCCGCCATGGCGAGAAGCGCATCCTGGGTCGCGTCGACGCCGCCGACGATCACCGCCTTCATGTCGACGTTCGACGCCTTCATGGCCTGGATGGCGCCGATCGCCATCTCGTCGTTGTTCGAGATCAGCGCGTCGAAGGGCGCGCCCGAGGACAGCCAGTTGGTCATCAGGTCCTGCGCCTCGTCGCGCGACCAGTTGGCGGTCTGCTTGTCGATGATGTTGATCTTCACGCCGCACTGGCCGGCATCGATCACGTCGTGGATGTCCTGGGTGCGCTGGACGGCGGCCTGGTTCGACAGCTCGCCCATCATGATGTAGATGCTCGCCTCGGACTTGCCGGCCTCGGCCAGCAGGCGGCAGACCTCCTTGGTCTCGAGCGTGCCGGACTCGCGTTCGTCCGAGGCGACGAAGGCCTGGTTGTCGGGCAACTCGTCGACATTGACCGGCTCGCGGTTGACGAAGACCAGCGGCACGCCGGCAGCCTGGGCGGCCGCCGTCATGGCCTGGGTCGCGTCGGTGTCGACCGGGTTCACGATGATCGCGCTGACCCCCGAGGCGATGAAGTTGTTGATCTGGTCCAGCTGCTTGGCGACATCGTTCTGGGCGTCCTCGACCTGGATGTCGACGCCGTCCATGGCCTCGGCCTGGGCAATCAGGCCGTTGCGCAGCACGGTCAGGAAGTTGTCGTCGAAAAGGGCCATCGACACGCCGATGGTCTCTGCCGGGGCAGCACCCGCGATGGTGACGGCCAAGGCCGTCGAGATCAGCAGATTCCTCATGTTCTCTCCTCCAGTGGCGGGCACGACGTCCCGACCTTATTCTGTTGGCAAGGCGCGCTGCGCACGGTGGGGGCGATGCCGCGCTGCACGCGGCGGTCCGGTCGCCGTCCCTGTCAGTGAACCTTCCCGGCCGCGAGCTCCTCCTGCACGGCGTAGGAGATGGATGCCATCATGGCGCCCGCCGGTCAATCATGCAGGGGGCAGCAATACCGTCATTCATGACGTGAAATAAGGCATCATTTGATGTTTTGACATCACAGCGATTCCGGCGTCCAGATCTCGAACGGCAGGAAGCGCTGTCCCGGCGTCGGCGCCATGCCGTTTTCCACCGTGTGGATCATCATCGGCAGAAGCTCGGCGCAGATCTGGCGCAGCGGCGTGCCGATCACGATCGAGACGGTGCCGTCCTGCAGCGCCTGCCGGGTCTCGTCGGTGAGTTCGTTGACCACCAGCGTGATCTCGCCCGGCGGCCGGGTCTCGCGCACCGCGGCGATGGCGCCCTCCATGCCGCCGCCGGCGCAGTAGATGCCGACCAGATCGGGATGCTTCCCGATCATCTCCAGCGTCGCCTCATAGGTCAGCTGCCGGGTCTCGAGGTTGATCTGGGGGTCCAGAAGCTCGAACGACGGACCGTACTGGCGCAACGCGCTGCGCAGCCCGGTTTCGCGCAGTTCGTGGCCGTGGAACCGGTGCCCGCCGATGAAGATGCCGATCTTGCCCGGCCGGCGCGACAGCCGCGCCATCATCCAGCCGACCGCGCGACCGACCTTCAGGTTGTTGGTCCCCACATAGCTTTCCCGCACACCCTGGGCGTAGTCGGACAGCAGCGAGAAGGTCGGGATACCGCGGGCACGCAGGGCGGTCACCGCGGCGGTGACCACATGGTGGTCCAGCCCGGTTGCCGCCACCGCCTGCACCTTCCCGGCCATCCCGGCCAGCAACTCGGCCAGTTCCCCCGGCAGGGTGGTCTCGGCGAAGCGGATCGTCGTGCGCAGGCGGTGACGGGTATGGGTGCGGGTCCAGTCCTCGATCTCGGTGGCGAAGTTGCGGTAGAAGGCGTGGCGTTCCTTCTGCAGGATGATGCCGACATGCAGTTCGGGCAGGTCGGCGAGGATCCGGCTGCGGATCGCGTTGGCGCCGTGATAGCCGATCCGGTGCGCCGCCTCGTGGACCTTGAGCGCGGTTTCCTCGCGCACTTTCAGCCGCCCGTTGAGCACGCGATCGACCGTCGCAAGACTGACCCCGGCTTCCCGCGCGAGGTCGGCGATGGTCGGTCTGCGCATTTCGGGATACCTCCGTGATCTGTTCCTGACCATGTATGATGGATTTACATCATTCAAGGCAACCGATTGCAAGCGCCGGGCGAGGGCGCCGCCGCGCTTCCGGGCCGACGCCGGGTTTCAGCGATCACCATCCAGAAGGTCCGGAACGGTCGCCGGCGCGGCGGGGCACCGGATCGAGCCCGCTGGCGACGGGGCGCGCAGGCAGCCTTCGTGACGAAGCCCAATGCCGGCTTTCGGGGAAGGCAGATGGCGACAGCGCGCCGGGCGAAGGTCTGTCTGCCGACACCAGAGTCGTCGGCGGCCGCACGGGCGCCAGCCAGGTCCACTTGCATGCGGCGGTCGGTACGTTCGGCTCCTGCGTCTTCGGCTTCCTGCCGGACCATTGTGCGTCCCGCAGGGAGCCATGCCGGGAGGGGTACAGCATCGCCGGCGACGGCCGGCACCGCCCGAAGACTCCATGGCGAGTCACCCGGTCGCAAGGCATTGTGCGGCACCGCACGGACGCTGCGGAAACAGCCACGGCGTCAGGTGCGCGGGACGGGCGGAACTGACTTTTTTTCCGCCGACAGTCGGAAAACGACCCCTGACAGCATCGGGAAGACACATCGGACCGGCCGTACCCGTTGTCGGAAAAGATGCGTCTGATACAGTGACTGACGTCGGGCGGCCGG
The DNA here is from genome assembly GCA_044221805.1 of Meridianimarinicoccus sp. Taxonomy (GTDB): domain Bacteria; phylum Pseudomonadota; class Alphaproteobacteria; order Rhodobacterales; family Rhodobacteraceae; genus Meridianimarinicoccus. Next base: position 12,959 of record JBGAOK010000048.1, on the reverse strand, counting down.
AGCCTTTCCACAGCCTGGCCGGCCATACCGGCTCGCCGACGTGGCACAGGGACGAGATGGACGACGACAGCGCCTTCCCGGAAGTGCGGGTCCTGCGCGGCGTCAGCGCTGTCGAAATTGCGCGCCTGGGCCTGCGTTTCGTGCCGGTCGAGGTCAGTCACGGGCAAATCGTGGTCTCGCAGGATGACCCCGGGCGCGATGTGTTCTTCGTCCTGTCGGGTCGACTTCTGGCTGTGCGATGGACGGCCGGCGGGCGCGAGATCGTCTTCAGCCGGATCCGGGCTGGCGACCACCTGGGCGAACTGGCGGCGCTTGACGGTGGCCCGCGTTCCGCCACGGTCTATGCCCAGGCGGACAGTCGTCTGCTGCGACTGGACCAGGCCGATTTCGTGACGCTGATGGACGGAATGCCACTGGTGCGCCGTCGGATCGTGGCCGATCTTTGCGTGCTGGTCCGGCGTCTGACCCAGCGCGCCAGCGAATCCCAGAGCCAGCCGGTCGAAGGACGGCTGCGTCTGTTCTTGGCCCGCCTGGCGCTGGAGGCGAAGTGCCTGCACAGCGGCGGGTTGATCAAGCCCGCACCAACCCATGCCGAGATTGCGAACTCGATCGGCGCCAACCGCGAAGCCGTCAGCCGGGCCCTGTCGTCGCTGGCCAAGAACGGCATTGTCCAGACGGCCCGTGCCAGCATCCGCATCCTGCGGCCCGATGAACTGGTTCCCGATTACGAGCCGCCTTCCCGATCGAACATGGCTGACGCCACGGCTTCGCCGGACAGGTCCGCATCGGTCGACCGGATGATCATCGGGGAATAGCCGGCCCGCCACGCGCGACCATCGGGGCCTTGGGTTCATTCTGCGCCGGGCTGCGGGATTGACCCACAGGGGCTTTCGGGATCAGGTCCGCCCGGACGGGAAGGCGCAAGGGATTCGTGCGCGGGGGGGCATCTGCTGCCGGCTGGCGATCCCGTGGCGCGCCATGATTGGCGCTCCGGTGTTGGAAACGTGCCGTCCCGGGATTGGGCGGGCAGCGGGGAACAGCAGCAGTGGCGCGTCGTGGTCTTTCGGAGAACCATCACGTCTTGCGGACCGGCTGGCTTCGAGCTGCGGCGCCGCGTGCCAGCGGCGGGGTTCTCGAGGGCAGGCCCGATTGTCAGGGTGGCGACGGCCGCGCGCCCGGATGTCTCGATTGCGGGAGTCGCAGGGCTTGTCGCTTGGGCCATGGCAATGGCCTTGACGGCCGCGATCGGTGCCCGGTCCAGGACCATCGTCTGACCCGACATGGCAGTGCGAGGAAGCAGCACCGATCGGAGGGCGGATCCGGGGATGGATGAGACAGGCACCGCGGCATCCTTCTGGAGCCAGGATCCGGCCCGGCTGGCGCAGGCGCTCGGGTCCGGGCCGGGCGGGCTGACCTCGGCGCGCGCCGCAACCCTGCTGGCCACAGTCGGGCCGAACAGCTTCGAGGACTCGCACCACCTCGGCTGGCTGCGCCTGCTGTTGCGCCAGTTCGAAAGCCCGCTCGTGCTCATCCTTGCCGTTGCCGCCACGATCTCGCTCGGGCTGCAGCAATGGCTGGATGCCGGCATCATCCTGGCCATCGTGCTGGGCAGTACGCTGCTGGGCTTCCTGCAGGAATACCGGGCCTCGACCGCGGTCGAGAACCTGAAGAAGCGTCTCGCCCTGACCTGCCGGGTGATCCGGGACGGGGTCGAGGTGACGGTGCCGGTCAGCACGATCGTGCCCGGCGACATGGTCCTGCTGTCGGCCGGCAACCTGATCCCGGCCGACGGGCTGGTGCTCGAGGCGCAGGATTTCCTGGTCAGCGAAGCCAGCCTGACCGGCGAGTCCTTCCCGGTGGAAAAGCGGCCCGGCGTCCTGCCGCCCGACACGCCGATCGCCGGCCGGACCAACGCGGTGTTCCTGGGCGCCTCGGTGCGCAGCGGTGCGGCCCGGGTGCTGGTGGTCACGACCGGCCGGCGGACCGAATTCGGCGCCATCGCCGCCCGGCTGCGGGCGCGCGCGCCGGAGACCGACTTCACCCGCGGCGTCCGGCAGTTCGGCTATCTGCTGATCCGGGTGATGGTTGTGATCGTCCTGTTCGTGCTCACCGCCAACCTGCTGCTCGACCGCCCGGTGATCGGCTCGCTGCTGTTCGCGGTGGCGCTGGCGGTGGGCCTGTCGCCGGAGCTGCTGCCGGCGATCATCAGCGTGACCCTGTCGGCCGGCGCGCGCGAGATGAGCCGGCGGGGCGTCATCGTGCGCCGGCTCGACGCCATCGAGAACCTCGGCAGCATGGACATCCTGTGCACCGACAAGACCGGCACCCTGACCGAAGGCGCGATCGTCCTGAACCAGGTGCTGGATGCCGCCGGCCGACCGTCCGAGGCGGTGCGCCGGCTTGCCTTCCTGAACGCGGCCTTCGAATCCGGAATCGAGAACCCGCTCGACGCCGCCATCGTCGCGGCGGGGCAGGGCGCGGGGCTGACCACCGCCGGCCTGAGCAAGATCGACGAGATCCCCTACGACTTCCGGCGCCGCCGCCTGACCATCGTGCTGGCCGGCGAGGGACCCGCCGGCAGCCACCTGATCGTCACCAAGGGCGCCTTCGCGGACGTGCTCGACATCTGCACCAGCCTCGACCGCGACGGCGCCACGGTGCCGCTCGACGCCGAAGCGCGGGCGGCGCTGGACGCAGCCTTCCGGGCCAAGGGCGCCGAGGGGTTCCGGGTTCTGGCCGTCGCCACCCGCAGCGTCCCGGCAAGGGCGGATTACGACCGCGGCGACGAGGCCGGGATGACCTTCCGCGGCCTCCTGATCTTCCACGATCCGCCCAAGCCCGATGCCGCCGGCACGATCCGCGATCTCGCCCGGCTCGGCATCCGGATCAAGGTGATCTCGGGCGACAACCGGTACGTGACCGCGCATCTGGCCGAGGCCATCGGCCTCGATGCCCGGTCGATGATCACCGGCGGCGATCTGGCGTCGCTCAAGGACGAGGCGCTGTGGCACCTTGCCCCACGGACCGACCTCTTCGTCGAGATCGACCCCCAGCAGAAGGAACGGATCGTCCGCGCGCTGCAGCGGACCGGCCATTCGGTGGGCTACATGGGCGACGGCATCAACGATGCGCCGGCGCTCCATGCGGCCGACGTGGGCATCTCGGTCGAGGCGGCGGTGGACGTCGCCCGGGAAAGTGCCGACATCATCCTGCTGCGCCCTGACCTGGACGTGCTGCGGGCGGGTGTCGAGGACGGCCGGCGCACCTTCGCCAATACCCTCAAATACATCTCGATCACCACCAGCGCCAATTTCGGCAACATGATCAGCATGGCCGTGGCGACGCCGCTGCTGCCGTTCCTGCCGCTGGCGGCCAAGCAGATCCTGCTGAACAACTTCCTGTCCGACGTGCCGTCCATGGCGATCGCCGGCGACAATGTCGATGCGGACCGCATCGCCAGCCCGCAGCGCTGGAACATCGGCGAGATCCGCCGCTTCATGATCGTCTTCGGGTTGGTCAGTTCGGCCTTCGACCTGCTGACCTTCGCGGTCCTGCTTCTGGTCTTCCGCGCCGACGAGGCGACGTTCCAGACCGCCTGGTTCGTGATCTCGCTGCTGACCGAACTGGCCGTCGTGCTGGTCCTGCGCACCCGGGGACCGGCCCTGCGCAGCCGCCCCGGCCGGCTGCTGCTGGTCTCGACCCTTGCGGTGGCCGCGGCGACGCTGGCCATTCCGTACCTCGGCCGGCCGAGCGCCGCCTTCGGCTTCGTGCCGTTGTCCGCGCTCCAGATGGGCGCCGTGGCGACGGTGGTCGCGGGATACGTCGTGGCGACGGAGGCGGCGAAAGCCTGGTTCTTCCGGGCCGGGGCCGATCCCGGCCGCCAGGATCGCTGACGGGGCCGGCCCGGCGCTCCGGACGGGCAGGCCCGAGGGAGTCGCGCCGCCGCCGTCGCAGGGGCTCAGCGTAGGTCGAACCAGTCCATGACCATCTGTTCCCAGCCTTCCGGAATGACATGCCCGCCAGCATGCACGGCAAAGTCCAGCCGCGCGCCGGGCGCGCAGGCTGTCCAGTGCCGGACCGTGTAGACGCCGAGCTCCGCGTCCGGCTGCGTGCCGCCACAGCCGTTGGTCGCCCGCCAGATCTCCATCGCTTCGAAGACATTGCCCTGCACAAAGCCGGGACGGATTTCGCGCCCGGTCATGGGCACGGTGCGGTCGGCGGTGCCATGGGTGTGCAGCAGCCGCACCGGGCCGGCGCAGGCTTCGGGATGCGGGCGCCAGAAACTGCCCGCGACGGGCGCGTAGGCGGCGAAGGCGCCGGGGTTGGCGCAGGCGAGGTAGCTGGTCATCGACCCGCCGATCGAGAACCCGGCCAGCAGCATGCGGTCGCGGTCCAGACCGTATCGGGCCGCCGCATCTTCGGCCACCGCGATCAGGAAGGCGGTCTCGTCCCGGCGGGCCGGGCGGTCGGGATGAAAGTCCCAGCTTCGCCCTGGCCCCTGGTTGCGCAGCTGCCCGTCCGGGGCGATCACGGCATAGCCGCGGCTCAGGAACTGGTCGACCATCGATGTGTTGCGAAGGGCGCCCATCCCGTCGCCGCCATAGCCGTGCAGGAACAGGATCGTCGGCACGGGGCCCGGCACCGCCTCCGGGAGGACGAGGTGATAGGTGCCGCCGTCGACCACGCAGGCGCCGGGCACGCCGTTGCAGTCGGCCATGGCGGCCGTGCCCAGCAGGGCAAGGCCAAGCGCCAGACAGGATGCGCCCTGCATCAGAGCATCCCTGCGGCCGCCGCGTGCCGGAGATCCGCCATCATTTCCGGCACGACCGGTTGCGCCGGGGCCGCGCCGTCATTTCGACACCTCGGCCCCGAGCGGCATTCCGGTCGGCCGGGGACGGGCGGCCGAGGTCTTCCAGGGCTGGCTCTTGGTGAAGGCCGCAAGCCGTGCCACGCCGATGATTGCCGCAAACCCCAGAAGGTTCACCAGAAGTGCGGCCAGCGGTCCGCCGCCCGCGAGTTCCAGCAGCGTGCCCAGTACCCGGGCCAGCACCAGCGAGGCGGCAAAGACCGCCAGCGACTGCTGGCCGACGCGCACCACCACGGCGATCGCCTCGCCCGCCCAGCCGCCACGGCGCAGGCGCGCGCCGGCCGGGCCGGCAAGGACCCAGGCCAGATAGGCCAGCGCCAGAAAATGCAGGAAACGCAGCAGGCCGAAGTTCGTCTTGTCGATCAGCATGACCCCGTCCTGCCGCAAGGTCTGGATGGTGTCGGACAGGAGAATGATGCGCTGCCACGCGAACGGCACCGACAGCACCAGAACCGCGACCGCGACCCAGATCATAGACCGGCGCACCGCGGGCCGGGGCAGCCAGCCGGCCATCAGGGCGAAGCCGGAGAAGAACAGCAGTTGCCAGGCAAAGGGGTTGAAGAACCACATCCGGGTCGACGGCCCGGTGAACCACAGCTCGGCCGGCAGGTTCAGCCCCGCGGTCGCGGCGACCCAGAGCGCGACGCTGGCCAGCAGCGCCAGCCGCACATCCAGCCGTGCCAGCGCCATCATCACCGGGATCAGGGCGAGGATGACCAGATACATCGGCAGGATGTCGAAATAGTTCGGGACATAGGTCAGCGTCATGAGCCCGATCAGGTTCGGCCCGGTGTTGTCGAGGAAGGGGTGCAGGTTCAGCACATCCACCTCGTCGCGGGCGATCAGGCCCGTGGCGTTCATCGCCACCATCAGGGCCAGGGTGACGAAGAACACGCCCAGATGCACCCAATAGACCTGCCACACCCGATAGGCGATCCGGAAGGTTCCCATCGCCCAGCCGGCGCGGGAGAAGACGCTGCCGAAGGCGATCGCCGACGCCATTCCCGAGCAGAACACGAAGATCTCGGTCGCGTCGGAGAACCCGAACCGGGCCGGGATCCACAGCGTCCACGGGTTGTTGGTGATATGGGCGATCAGGATGATGAACATGCCGATGCCCCGGAAGAAGTCGAGGCGAAGGTCGCGTTCCCTGGAAACTCCGGACAAGTCAGACGGCCCGCAACCGGGCCGCGCCGATCAGCGACAGGCGGGCGGCGGTGAAGCCGTCGATGCTGCCGCGCCGGCGCGCCATGCGGTCGTGGAGCAGGGCGTCGGCAGCATCCATGTAGCCACCGCGCAGGGCGGCCTCGATGGCGATGCGTTCGAAAACGTCCCGCTGGGCGTGGCTGCCGCCGATCTGCTGCAGATCGCCGCGACCGGCGTTCAGGTGCAGCCAGGCTGCGGAATAGTCGCCATGGGCGAAGGCCTGCAGGCCCTCGGCGACCTTCAGACCCGGATGGGCGATGATGCGCAGGGCCTCGTTCCCGCCGGGACGGGTGGCCTGCATCCGCGCGATCAGGCCAGCGGCGGCCGCGTCACGGTTGCCGCCGCACAGCGCCAGCATGTAATGCAGGTCGGCAAAGGCGAGGCAGCCGTCGCTGGCCCGCCGTTCCGACAGGATGGCCAGTTCCTCCCAGCGGTCGCCGACCGGGACCCCGTCCAGTTCCAGCCGCGACAGCAGCGAGGCGGCGTTGGCGATGTCGCGGTAATCGTCGGTCTTGTCGCCGCGGATGTCGGCATCATAAAGCGCCAGCGCGATGTCGTATTCGCCCAGATCCAGATGCATCAGCGCCCGGTGCCACCAGACGTGATAGCGGAAGTTGTGGCAATGGGCCCAGGACGCCTCGCGCCCCGTCAGCCAGTCCAGCCCGGCCCGTGCCCGGCCGGTGCAGTCATAGACATGGGCGACCGCGTGCAGGCCCCAGGCGTCATCAGGGGCGATCTCGACCCCGGCGCGGCCGACGCTTTCGGCCAGGTCGAATTCGCCGGTCTCTTCCAGCGTGAAGGCGTGGCAACCCAGCAGGTAGCCGCGCGCGGGATGATCGTCCCACGCCCCCAGTACCCCTTCCACCGAGGCGCGCATGGCGTCGGGCCGGCCCATCACGAAATGGATCGCCTGGATCAGCTTCATCGCCAGTGCATCGCGCGGGTTGCGCGTCAGCAGCACCTGCATGCGCGCCGCGGCCCGTCCCGGCCGGCCCTCCAGCCAGTCGCCGAGGGCATGGACGAATTCGACTTCGCGCGGTGTCGCGGCCGCACCCTGCACGGCCGCTGCATGGGCCTCGCGCGCAATGTCCACCATTTCCGCCCGGCCGAGCAGAAGGCAGGACAGGCCGCGAATGGCCTGGCCCAGAGCGAAGTCCGGTGCTGCCGCCAGGACCCGGTTCAGGTCCGGTCCCGTGCTGGCGGCATGGGACAGGATCCCGAGGATGACCCTGTTCCAGTCGCCGATCAGGTCTTCGGTCAGGGAAGTCGGCAGTCCACTCAGGTCATCTGTCATCGGCATGGGCTGAAGCCTTCCTGCAGCTCGTAAGCGGTATGCGTTGCGGTTCGCTTGGTCACCTGATCGCGTTACATGGTGCACTGAATATGTCAGGGAACACACGTCAGCGTGACCGGCGGAAGACGGGCGACGTTTCAGGACGGACGACGTATCAGAATGCCCCGTCATAGGCGCGGCGCGGCAGGGTTGCGGCGATAAGCGTGAAGGTCGCGCGCGCCATCGCGGCTTCGGCTTCGGATGCCAGGGACCCGGGGTCGGACACGGCGACCCCGTGTCCCCCGAAGGCCCGGGCAAGGGCGGCGAAATCGGTGGCCCGGCCCGGCCCGCCGAAATCGACGCCCAGATTCGGGCGCTGCATGGCGCGCTGCTTCATCTCGATCAGCGAGAGGCTGTCATCGACCAGGACGCAGATCAGGATCGGCAGGCCATGGGCGCTCAGCGAGGCCAGCTCGCCCGCCCCCATCTCGAGGCCGGCATCGCCGACGAAGGCCAGGACGGGGACCGATGGCCGGCCCAGCTTCGCACCCGCGGCCAGCGGCACCGCGCAGGCCATGGTGCAGAGCCCCGAGGATTGCAGCATGCCGCGCGGGGCGGGACAGTCCCACATCTGGCTGACAAGGATGCGGTGCGCGCCGCTGTCGGCGGTGATGACCGTTTCGGGCGGCATCACCCGGCGCAGGGTGGCGAAGACCTGATGCGGCCCCCAGTGGTCGGGCGCGCCAAAGCCCGCCTTCAGCGCGGCCCGGGCACCCGACGGCGCCCCGTCGGGCCAGCGGGGCGGCGCCGGGTGTTCCAGCGCCGGCAGGGTTTCGGCCAGGCTGCCGATCAGCACATGGTGGGCGTGGTGCATGCCGTGGCTTCGCAGCGCCGCGGCCAGCTCGATCACCGTCTGGCCGTTGCGCCACGGGTCGCGCCAGCCGATCCGCATCTCGATCGGGTCATAGCCCAGCAGCAGGATGACGTCGGCCTTGTCCATCAGGGGCATCAGCACGCGGTCGGCCTTCGGCGACAGGCCGGCCGCGCCAAGGCAGAGCGGATCGGCCTCGTCCATCAGGCCCTTGCCCTTGTAGGTGGTGATGAGCGGGATCGCATGGTCGCGGCAGAAGAGGCTGATGGCGGGGCCCGCCGCCTCGTTCACCGCATCGACCCCGGCGATGGCCAGCGGACGGCGCGCCCGCGCCAGCACCGCCAGCGCGTCGCGCAGCGCGCCGGCCGCCGGCAGGCCGGGGACGGCGGTTGCGGCCGGCGGAACCGGGGCCTCGTCCGCCATGGCCTCGGCCACGCCGATCGGCACATCCACATGCACCGGGCCGGGCTGGCCCGAAATGGCCAGCGCGATGGCCTTGGCGATCCCGGCGCCGACCGCGCCATGGGCCAGACGGAAGCTGCCCTTCACCACCGGGCGCAGCATCGCCTGATGGTCGAAGACCTGATGGGTATAGGTCTCGGCGTCGGCAGCATCGACGCAGCCGGTCAGGAAGATCAGTGGCACCCGGTCCTGCATCGCGTTGGCGACCACATTGACCGCATTGGCGACGCCGGGGCCGAGGGTGGCCAGCAGAACCGGCAGCGCGCCCGTCATGTGCCAGAGGCCCTCGGCCATGAAGCCGCCGCCGTTCTCGTGCTTGACCAGAACGAAGCGCAGGCCGGCGGCGTCGAGGCCCTGCAACAGCGCCAGCACCTCGCCCCCCGGAATGCCGAAGACATGGGTCGCCCCGGCCTTCGCCAGCGCGTCGCCGACAATTCCGGCCCCGGTTCCCTGGATCTCGCTGCTCATGCCTGTCGCGGCCCCCCGATCACACCGGCCTCTGCCAGCGATGCCAATGTTTCGGCATCCAGCCCGAGATGCCGCTCCAGAACCGCCGCCGTATCCGCCCCAAGGAGTGGCGGCGCCTTGCCATAGCTGACAGGGGTTTGCGACAGCTTCAACGGGTTCCCGATCAGGTCCACATGGCCGCTGCCCGCCAGCGGATGGTCCAGCCGCACGCGCATGCCCCGGGCCGCGACCTGCGGGCTGCCGAAGACCTGCGCCAGATCGTTGACGGCGCCGGCCGGAACGGTCTCGGCCGCGCAAAGGGCCAGCCAGTCGGCGGCCTTGCGCGTGACGGTCAGCGCCCCGATCAGCGGGATCAGTTCGGACCGGTTGCGCACGCGCGCGGCATTGGTGGCGAAACGGGGATCGTCCGCAAGCCCGGCTGCCCCAGCCGCCGCCACGAAACGGGCAAACTGCGCGTCGTTGCCGATCGCCAGGATGAAGGGACCGTCGGATGCCGGGAAGGTGCCGTAGGGAACGATGGTCGGGTGATCGTTGCCGCGCCGGGGCGGCACCTGTCCGTCGGTCAGGTAGGCGACGCCCTGATTGATCAGCATGGCCACCTGCGCGTCCATCAGCGCCAGATCGATGTGCTGGCCCCGCCCGCTGGACTGGCGCGCCACCACCGCCGCCAGAATGCCGACGGTGGCGTACATGCCGCAAAGGATGTCGGCGATGCCGACCCCGGCCTTCAGGGGCGGGCCGTCGGCCTCGCCGGTCAGGCTCATCAGCCCGGCCTCGCCCTGCACCAGGAAGTCATAGCCCGCGCGCCCCGCATTCGGGCCGGTCAGGCCGAAGCCGGTGATCGAGCAATAGATCAGGCGCGGGTTGGCGGCCCGGGCTTGAAGTTCTCGACCAGGATATCGGCCCTCAGCGCCAGCGCCCGCACGAGGGCCTGCCCGCGCGGGTCGGACAGGTCGACGGCGACCGACTGCTTGCCGCGGTTGGCCGAGAGGTAATAGGCGCTTTCGCGGGTCTCGGCCCCGGTGGCATCGGTGACGAAGGGCGGACCCCAGCCGCGGGTGTCGTCGCCGGTGCCGGGACGTTCGATCTTGATCACCTCGGCGCCAAGGTCGGCCAGCAGTTGCGTCGCCGTCGGCCCCGCCAGAATGCGGGTCAGGTCGAGAACGAGCAGGCCCGCGAGGGCCTGCGCGTCTGGTGGTTCGGCCTTGGCCATGGTCTTCCCCGCTCAGTGCGCCTTTGGCGCATCAGAGACGAAGTTGGGGATCTTGTCATCCGATGCCGGCGTCGCCTCGATGCCGGGCCAGTTGCCGATCGAAAGCGTCAGGTTGCCGGGGATATCCTCTTCCCAGAAGCCGACGACATTCCTGGTGATGTTGAGGTAGAGCTTGCCGTCCACGATCCGCCACAGGGTGGGGTTGCCCGGGACCTTGCCGCCCTTGGCCACGCCATAGGCGCAATGCCCGTCATATTGCGGGGCGTAGGCGGCCGGATCGGCCAGGAAGCGGGCGCGGTTCTCCGGGGTGGCAAAGGCGAAGGTGGCGCCGTTGTAGTCGGCGGTGATCGCGGCATTGCCGGCCAGGGGCGGCTGCTGCGGCTGGCCGATCGCGGACTGGGGCAGGTCGAAATACGAGACCACGTCATAACCCGAAGCGGCGAAGCCGGTCGCGTCGACATATTGTTCGCCGGCGACGGCGGCGCCGGTCATTCCGGCGCAAAGGGCGAGGGCAAGGGCGGTCATCCTGAACAAGGGCGTCGTCTCCATCTGGTAGGTCCGCTGGTCCCTTCGGCGTCCGGGCGGGCTTCGTTACGCGGCCCGCCGTCGGTCGCGCTCTCGTGATCGGGCGCCTCCCCGGCACGGCCGGAACCGGCGTCCCGTCCCCGGGGTCGCTCCTGCGCCGGGCGCCCGGCCGGGACACGAAGAAGTTAACGCGGGAACCCAAATCGTGCGCTTGACGCGGGGACTTGGCCGCTAGCATCCGCAGCGTTGGCATCCGAGGGAGAAGCGCCATGCAGAAGACAGAGATCGCCCGGCTGGACGAGCTTCCGGACCGGCAACCGCGCTATGCGCTGGTCGGAGAAGTGGACCTTGTCGTCGTCCGCCATGACGCAATTATCGCGGTCTTCTATGGCCGCTGCCTGCACCGCGGCGCGCTCCTGTCCGACGGCTATGTCCGCGGTCGCAACCTGATCTGCGGTCTGCACGACTGGGACTACCGGCTCGACACCGGGGTGTCCGAATACAACAACGAGGAAGCGCTGCCGAAATTCTCCCATTGGGTCGAGGACGGCGCGGTGCTGGTCGATGCCGGCGAGATCGGCGACTGGGCGCGGGCGAATCCGCAGCCGTTCAACCGCAAGTCCTATCTGGGGCTTTATGCCGACACGTCCCACGGCACCGCCGAGGAACCCTATAACAGCCTGATCCAGCGCTATGCGCGGAGCGGGCTTGCGAAGTCCGGCAGCCATGGCGCGGTCGAGGCGATGGGCGTACCCCGGGCCCGTCTGCCCGACTGGGACGACATCCAGATCCTGACCGCCCAGCTGCACCGCGCGCCGCTGCTCGAGGATGCCCCGGTCGGGACCGAGGTCGTCATCGGGCCGAACAGCGGCAAGCCGCTGCGCCTGGCGATTCCGATCCTGATCTCGGACATGAGCTTCGGGTCGCTTTCGGCGCCGGCGAAGATCGCGCTGGCCACCGGCGCGGAAATGGCCGGGACCGGCATCTGTTCGGGCGAAGGCGGCATGCTGCCCGAGGAGCAGGCGGCCAACTCGCGCTATTTCTACGAGCTCGCATCGGCCCGGTTCGGCTTCTCGTGGGACAAGGTCGAACGGGTGCAGGCCTTCCATTTCAAGGGCGGGCAAGGCGCCAAGACCGGCACCGGCGGCCACCTGCCCGGCGCCAAGGTGTCCGAGCAGATTGCGGCGGTGCGCGGGCTTCGGCCCGGCGAGGATGCGATCTCGCCGCCCCGGTTTCCCGACTGGACCTCGCCCGCCCAGATCCGCGACTTCGCCGAGGAGGTCCGGGCGCGGACCGGCGGCATCCCCATCGGCTACAAGCTGTCGGCCCAGCATGTCGAACGCGACATCGACGCCGCGCTCGAGGTCGGGGTCGACTACATCATCCTTGACGGGCGCGGCGGCGGCACCGGCGCGGCGCCGACCCTGTTTCGCGACCATATCTCGGTCCCGACGATTCCGGCGCTGGTGCGGGCGCGGCGGCATCTCGACCGGGCCGGGCGCGGGGACGTGACGCTGATCATCACCGGAGGGCTGCGCACCCCTTCGGATTTCGTCAAGGCGCTGGCGCTTGGCGCCGATGCGGTGGCGGTGGCCAATTCCGCCATGCAGGCGATCGGCTGCATCGCCATGCGCGCCTGCCAGACCAACAACTGCCCGGTCGGCATTGCCACCCAGAAACCCCATCTGGTCAGCCGGCTTGTCGTCGAGAAGTCGGCCCAAAGGCTGGCCAACTTCCTCGAGGTCTCGGCGCACCACATGCAGGTGATGGCACGGGCCTGCGGGCATGACCACCTGTCGCAGTTCTGCCCGGACGACCTGACGACGGCAAAGCGCGAGATGGCCGACCTGTCCGGCGTGGCCTTCTGCGGGCCGAGCTGAGCCTTGCCGCGCCGCCCTGCCCCGCTGCCGGGGCCGGGCGGCCTCAGTGCTTGCCCGGATCCGTGTCCGGGGGGACGAGCCAGCGCCCGATCCGGGCCAGAAGACTGTCGAGGAAGCTCAGCCCCAGCAGGGTCCCCGCGACCAGAAGGACATAGCGGTAGTCCCAGAGCAGCGTGCCGCCAAGCGCCCCGATC
>JBGAOK010000167.1:0-3118 GCA_044221805.1 Meridianimarinicoccus sp. | reverse complement strand
GCTCTTCCGGTACCGGTACCGGTGCCGGTACCAGCGAGGGGGGGCCACCGGCGGGAGGAACCCGCATCAGTTCGGAGGTCAGGATCAGCGGCGTGGTCCCCGCAGCGCCGGTCGGGGCTGGCGGGGGTTCCTTCGTGGCTGCCGGAACCGGGCCGGCATCCGCGGGAACATCCGCCCCGGCCCCGGCCCCAAGGCTCTCGGTCGCGACCGGCTCGACACTCCGGCTGCGCGCCGCCGCCATGGCTTGGGCGAGCCGGTCGACCTTCAGCTTGGGCTGGTCGTCGCCCGCCGTCATCCGGATCGTCCCCAAGCGCGGAAGCCGGCGTCGCGGCCGATCGCACCCGAAGTTCGGTACTGGGAGCGGGGTCCGGGCACGATGTTGCGCGTCGACACTGCGGCAGAGGTCAACTTCATTATGCAACCTCCTGATTTCCGGAGAAACCGATGCAGCTTATCCCGGCCGAGGTTAGACAGGCCGCCGTCGCCGTTCAACCGGCAATCTACTTAAAGGACAATGTGCGCAAGACCGCGCCGGAGCCCTTGCCCGCACCCTTGGCCTTGCCTAATCCTGACCCCGCAAGACCCAGGGAGGGGAACCGATGTCCGTAACGAACCGCTATGGCTTCGACACGCTGCAGATCCACGCCGGGTCGCGGCCGGATCCGGCCACCGGCGCTCGCCAGACGCCGATCTACCAGACCACCGCCTATGTGTTCCGCGACGCCGACCATGCGGCGGCGCTGTTCAACCTTCAGGAAGTGGGCTTCATCTATTCGCGCCTGACCAACCCAACCGTCGCGGTGCTGCAGGAACGCATCGCCACGCTGGAAGGCGGGGTCGGCGCGGTCTGCTGTTCCTCGGGCCACGCGGCGCAGATCATGGCGCTGTTCCCGCTGATGGGGCCGGGGCTGAACCTTGTCGCCTCGACCCGGCTCTATGGCGGGACGGTGACCCAGTTCAGCCAGACCATCCGGCGCTTCGGCTGGTCGGCAAGGTTCGTCGACACCGACGATCTGGACGCGGTGCGCGCCGCGATCGACGAGAACACCCGCGCGATCTTCTGCGAGTCGATCGCCAATCCCGGCGGCTACATCTCGGATCTGGACGCGCTGGCGCGGATCGCCGACGACGCCAGCATCCCGCTGATCGTCGACAACACCTCGGCCACGCCCTATCTGTGCCGGCCGATCGAGCATGGCGCGACGCTGGTCGTCCACTCCACCACCAAGTACCTGACCGGGAACGGCACGGTGACCGGCGGGGCGATCGTCGATTCCGGCAAGTTCGACTGGACAGCGTCGGGCAAGTTCCCCTCGCTCAGCGCCCCCGAGCCAGCCTATCACGGCCTGAAGTTCCACGAGACCTTCGGCGCGCTCGCCTTCACCTTCCACGGCATCGCCATCGGCCTGCGCGACCTGGGCATGACGATGAACCCGCAGGCGGCGCATTACACGCTTCTGGGCATCGAGACCCTGAGCCTGAGGATGCAGCGCCACGTGGAGAACGCGGTGGAAATCGCGAGCTGGCTCGAGAACGACCCGCGGGTCGAGTTCGTGACCTATGCCGGGCTGCCTTCGTCGCCCTGGCACGACCGGGTGCCGCGGATCTGTCCCCATGGCGCCGGGGCGATCTTCACCTTCGCGGTCAAGGGCGGCTATGACGCCTGCGTGAAGCTGGTGAACGGGGTCGAGATCTTCAGCCATGTGGCCAATCTGGGCGACACCCGGTCGCTGATCATCCATTCGGCCTCGACCACCCACCGCCAGCTGACCCCGGAACAACAGACCGCGGCGGGGGCGGCGCCGAACGTGGTGCGCCTGTCGATCGGCATCGAGGACCCCGAGGACCTGATCGCGGATCTGGACCAGGCGCTGGCGAAGGCGACCGCCTGAAACCCGAGGGCGCGACGGCGACCGCCGGCGCCTCGAAACGCACCACCTGGGCGGCGACGGACATCTCGCCGCCGGCGAGCGGCACGCCCATGTCCGCGGCCGCGGGCGCGGCGCTCATCCGCATCATCGGCTCGGGTGCCGGTCCGTTCTCGGACAGGCTGACCACCGGCCCCAGCGTCACCCCGGCCGCCTCGGCATAGAGCTTCGCCCGCGCCAACGCGTCGGCGACCGCGGCGCGGCGGGCTTCGTCCCGGGCGGCATCCGGGTCCGCCAGGCCGAAACTGACCCCCTGCAATTCGTTCGCGCCGGCGCTGACCAGCCCGTCCAGAAGCGCGCCCAGACCGTTCAGGTCGCCGGTGCGCACAGCCACGCTGCTGCGCGCCTCGAACTGCGGCGGCGGCAGCGCGCTGCCGTCCTGGGGTTCGGGGCGGTAGACGCTGCCAAGGTTCAGGCCTTCGGTCTGCACATCCTTGGCGGGAATCGCCGCGGCGGCCACCGCGTCGAGGACCTTCTGCATCGCCTGCGACATGCCGTCCACCGCGCCGCGGGCGGTGTCGGCGCGCACCGCGACACCGACACGAACCGTCGCCATGTCGGGCGCGGCGGTCGCCTCACCCTCGCCCGAGACGGTGATCGTGCGGTCTGCGGCGGTCGCCGGCGCCACCGCGGCAAGTGCGATCGCAAGCGCCGTCGTCACGGCCAGAAATTTCGTCTTCATCGCAGTTCTGGTGCTCCTTCCGGTTGGTTTTCCCTATCTATGGGGCCGAATCCTGCTAGAATAGACGCAAATAAAAGATGTCCCCGATGGGACACTGGCAGCCGAGCAGTGACATGAACGCAACGTATGCGCTGGATCTGACGGAAACGTCAGTCGATCTCTTTTGCCGCCGTGACGGCGGATGGATTGCCGCCGGGTCGGTTCCGCTTCCGCAAGCGGATCTGGGAGCGCGGCTGATGGACCTGCTGGCAAGCATCGGGGCGCCGCAGGGTGCCCGCATGGCCGTCGCCGTGCCGCCCGACGAGGTGCTGGTACTGGCTGCCCCTGCCGGACGGGACAGCGCTGCCGCGCGGGCCCGGGCGGCTCTGCTGATCGACGGGCGGGCCAACCCCGACGCCGTGCGGCTGGACTGGGCCGAGGCGCCCGAGGGCCTGACCGTCGCGGCGACACCGCTTGCCATCCTGCACGAGGCCGAGACCTTCCTGGCCGGACTGGGGCTGGAACCCGG
>JBGAOK010000047.1:0-25398 GCA_044221805.1 Meridianimarinicoccus sp. | reverse complement strand
CGTTCATGAACCGAGCCGCGGCGGCAACCGGCTAGTATGCGCCAGTGATCACTTCCACCACACCCTCTGCCGGGTCGATCCGGCAGTGGATCCGATAGGGCAACCCCGACACCACCACCGCCCGCGTCCGTCCGTCCCAGTCTCGCCCCAGCTTCGGATGATCGCATAAGATCTCTGCGGTCTGGCGGATTCGGACCAGGACCCGCAGGGCCGCTGCGGCATCGTCACGCGCGATGTAGCGCTGGATTTCCTGCAACCGCCGCAGCGCCCGCGGCGAGAAGACCAGCCTCATTCCAGCCCGAGACGCCTCCAGACTTCCTCGGCGGGAATGCCCTCTCCGGCATCGAGGTCGCGCTCGCCCTCGACAATCTCCTGCGCCAGCCATTCGGCATAGCCGGCCTCCAGCAGCCTATCGGCTGACGTTCCGGGGGCCTGGGTCTGATCGGGGCGTTTCGGCTCGCTGTTCATGAAGTGAACCTAGCACGGATGGCGAGGGCGGCAAAGTTCGGGATGCCTGATGGCGCGAAGGATCTGCCACGATGGACTCGGATCCGCCCGCCGGAAATCCATGCCAGGCTTGATGCCGATCAGCCGCTCGTTCCCGTCCGGCAGTGGCCTGAACCACGCCCCTTCCACCACCCTCAAACCCTTGATCTCTGGGGAGAATGGTGGGCGACCCTGGAATCGAACCAGGCATGGGTCTCCCCGGCGGAGTTACAGTCCGCTGCCGCACCTTGCAGCTCGTCGCCCGACGCTGGGGCTCATTAGCTTCCCCCCCGGGGGGCGTCAACCGGATTTTCCGCGGTTTTTCCGCCGCGCGGGCGGCATCGCGGGCGGGGCATCCCTTGCGGTCGGCGGCGGTTTCGCGCGAGGAAGGGCCGGCCATGAGGCAGGCGGCAAGCGGGGGTCCGGTCGGGTGAAGAAGCCGAAATGGGTGATCGAGAAGGAACAGTCGCGCCGCGCCTCGGCGGCCGAGACGGTCTGGCTGTTCGGCATCCACGCGGTGCGCGACGCGCTGGCGAACCCGCTGCGCGACCGGCTGCGGCTGGTGGTGACCCGGAACGCCGCCGACCGGCTGGCCGAGGATATCGGCCGCGCCGGGATCGAGCCCGAGATCGCCGATCCGCGCCGCTTCCCGGTGCCGCTCGACCCCGGCTCGGTCCACCAGGGCGCCGCGCTCGAGGTGCGGCCGCTGGACTGGGGGCCGCTCGACCGGCTCTGCGCGCCGGGGAGCGGGACGCCGCCTCTGGTGGTGCTGCTCGACCGGGTGACCGACCCGCACAACGCGGGCGCCATCCTGCGCTCGGCCGAGGTGTTCGGGGCGCGCGCGGTGATCGCGCCCGCGCGCCATTCCGCGCCCGAGACCGGCGCGCTGGCCAAGGCGGCCTCGGGCGCGCTGGAACGCCAGCCCTATGTCCGGGTCCGCAACCTCGCCACCGCGCTGGAGGAGCTGGGCGCCATGGGCTACCTTCGGCTCGGCCTCGCCGGAGAGGCCAGGACCGACCTCGCCCAGGGCCTTGCCGGGGCCGCGGGCCGGCCGGTCGCGCTGGTGCTGGGCGCCGAGGGTCCCGGGCTCAGGGACAAGACGCGCGAGACCTGCGACCTGCTGGTGCGCATCCCCTTCGCGGGCGCCTTCGGCTCGCTCAACGTCTCGAACGCGGCGGCGATCGCGCTCTATGCGGCGCGGCAGGGCCGCTGACCCCACGGTCAATGCCACCCTGCTCACGATTTCGTAGGCGTGGCTTCCAATCCACGTCCACGACATTACATCCCTCCTCGGAAGGCCAAGATGTGGAACCCTTGACCTTCTGACTGTCCCTCGTTCCAGACTCAGCGCCCGGTCCATCCGGGCGCTTTTTTCTGGACCCGGCCTGTGGCAAGACCCGGGGATGACAGTTGCCCCCTTCCCCACCGATTCCGACCTGCGCGAGATCCTCTCCACCACACGGGTGATCGCCTGCGTGGGGGTCTCGCCCAACCCGGTGCGCCCGAGCCATTACGTGGCGCGCTACTTGGCGCTGAAGGGCTACCGGGTGATCCCGGTCAACCCCGGCCATGCCGGCGAGACCCTGTTCGGCGAGACCGTGGTCGGCCAGCTGTCGGACATCCCCGCAAGCGCCAAGGTCGATTTCCTCGACATCTTCCGGCGCAGCGAGCATGTCCTGCCGGTGGTCGAGGAAGCGCTGGCGGCCTTCCCCGACCTGCGCACGATCTGGATGCAGATCGGGGTCGAGAACGCCACCGCCGCGGCGCTGGCCGAGGCCCGCGGCATCCGGGTGGTGCAGGACCGCTGCCCCAAGATCGAATACCAGCGGCTCTATGGCGAATTGCGTATGGGCGGCTTCGCCACCGGGGTGATCTCGTCGCGGCTGCCGGGTTGACCTGGCGGCCGCGCGGCCGCCTCAGCCCTCGCGCGCGGCCTTCTCGGCGATCCCCGAACGGTCGGTGCGGCGGTCGAGTTCCGCCAGCACATCGGCCAGCGCCACGTCGCGCGACGCCAGCATGACCAGAAGGTGATAGATCACATCCGCCGCCTCGGCGGTCAGCCCGGCGCGGTCGCCCTTCACCGCCTCGATCACCGCCTCGATGGCCTCCTCGCCGAACTTCTCGGCGCATTTCTCGGGGCCCTTGGCCAGCAGCTTGGCGGTCCAGGACGAGTCCGGGTCGGCGCCCCGGCGGGCCTCGATGGTGGCGAACAGGCGTTCCAGCGTGCTCATGCCAGCCGCACCGGGATGCCGGCCCGCGCCATGTGCGCCTTGGCCTCGGCGATGGTGTATTCGCCGAAATGGAAGATCGAAGCCGCCAGCACCGCGCTGGCCCCGCCTTCGGTGACGCCCTCGACCAGATGGTCGAGCGTGCCGACCCCCCCCGAGGCGATCACCGGCACCGGCACCGCGTCGCTGACCGCCCGGGTCAGGGCCAGGTTGAAGCCGGCGCGGGTGCCGTCCCGGTCCATGGAGGTCAGCAGAATCTCGCCCGCCCCCTTGCCGACCACGGTGCGGGCGAAGTCGACCGCGTCGATCCCGGTGGGCAGGCGGCCGCCATGGGTGAAGATCTCCCACCGTCCCGGCGCCACGGTCTTGGCGTCGATGGCGACGACGATGCACTGGCTGCCGAAACGGTCGGCGGCCTCGGCCACCACATCCGGGTTGGCCACCGCCGCCGAGTTGAACGAGACCTTGTCGGCCCCCGCCAGCAGCAGGTTGCGCACGTCCTCGACCGTGCGCACCCCGCCGCCGATGGTCAGCGGCATGAAGCATTGCTCGGCGGTGCGGGTGGCCAGATCATACATCGTGCCGCGGTTCTCGTGGGTGGCATGGATGTCGAGGAAGCACAGCTCGTCCGCACCGGCCGCGTCATAGGCCTGCGCGGCCTGGACCGGGTCGCCGGCATCCACCAGATCGACGAAGTTGACGCCCTTGACCACGCGCCCGTCGGCGACGTCGAGACAGGGAATGACGCGGATCTTCAGCATGGCGCGGCCTGGTCCGTGGGGGGGGAAGCTTTGCCGCCCTGATAGAGCCTCGGGGGCGGAATGCAAGGCCGCCCGGGTGCGCGCGGGCCCGACCGGAGCCCATCCGTAGGTTGAGCCGAGGCGCCACCGGAGCGGTGCGCGGACGGTGCCGGGGCGGCGCGGTGCCGCGCCAGACCGGCCCGCCGGCCGCAACCTCGCCGCCATCCCCGACGCCGCGGTTTCACCCCGGACCGACGGTTTTCCCCTTGTGGTCCCCGCCCCTTGGCCTGTAGACGGGTCAGCGGAGACGTGGCCGAGTGGCCGAAGGCGCTCCCCTGCTAAGGGAGTAGACGGGAAACCGTCTCGTGGGTTCGAATCCCATCGTCTCCGCCATTGCCCCCGCGATGCGCACCGGATCATCCGGGTTTCCGGGCCCTCGGGCCGGGGCATCCTGGCAGCGAATGCCGCAGCGTTCCGGCCGCAGGCGCGGACCTTTCCCGAACCGGGAAACATCCGCCGTGCAGCCATTTCGATGCCCCGGCACGCGAACTCGGTGCAGCCGACCGCCCACGCCGCGGCAGGGCTGGCGCCCATACGCGCCCGCCCCGCGCGATCGCTGCGGCCTGCGTGGTGTCTGGCACGTTCGATGCCCTGCCCCGCGATCGGCGTCCGGCAGCGGCGACTGCCGGCCAGCCACCGCCGCGGAACCGGTCGCGCTCGCTTTTTCCGTCGCGGCCCCATTCGTGGCCCGAACGGCGAACGGCCGCACCCCGCCCCCCGGATCCGACTACGCCTCGCCCGGCTGGCAGATACGGATTGCGGTCACAGGACGGACCCTGCCCGCCATGCGGCAGGCCGAACCCGATGTTCAGGGAGAATTCTGTCCGACGCACCCGGCGTCCGGAAGATACTGGCTGGGGCGGTAGGATTCGAACCTACGGTACACGGTACCAAAAACCGACGCCTTACCACTTGGCCACGCCCCAGCAGTGCGGGGGGTATTACGACCGCGGCGGGGCGAGTGCAAGGGGCCGGGGGGCAGTTTTTTCCGCCCGTCCGCCGCCCGTCCGCCGCCCGTCCGCCGCCCGTCCGCCGCCCGTCCGCCGCCCGTCCGCCGCCCGTCCGCCGCCCGTCCGCCGCCTGCCGCCGACCCCCGCGGCAGCGTATCAGACCCGCAGCGGATCGGCCTTCGCCAGCGCGTCGAACGCCATCAGCGAGCCCACCAGCGCCCCCATCTGGTCCAGCGGAATCATGTTCGGCCCGTCCGAGGGCGCGGTGTCCGGCGCCTCGTGGGTCTCGATGAAGACCGCCGCAATGCCAAGGCTGACGGCGGCGCGCGCCATCACCGGGGCGAATTCCCGCTGCCCGCCCGAGGCGCCGCCAAGCCCGCCCGGCTGCTGCACCGAATGGGTCGCGTCCATCACCACCGGATAGCCGGTCTTCATCATCACCGGCAGGCTGCGCATGTCCGCGACCAGCGTGTTGTAGCCGAAGCTGACGCCGCGCTCGGTCAGGAGGATGCGCTCGTTGCCGGTGGATTCCACCTTCGAGACCACGTTCGCCATGTCCCAGGGCGCCAGGAACTGGCCCTTCTTGATGTTCACCACCGCCCCGGTCTCGCCGGCGGCGATCAGCAGGTCGGTCTGCCGGCACAGGAAGGCGGGGATCTGGATCACGTCCACCACCTGCGCCGCGAGGCGGCACTGCTCGGCGGTGTGGATGTCGGTCAGCACCGGCACGCCCAGCGTCGCCTTCACCGCCGCCAGAACCTCGAGCCCGGCCTCGATCCCCAGCCCGCGCCGGCCCGTCAGCGAGGTGCGGTTGGCCTTGTCATAGGAGGCCTTGAACACGAAGCCCGCCCCGGTCCGGTCGCAGATCGCCTTCATCTCGGTGGCGATCATCAGCGCATGGTCCAGGCTTTCCAGCTGGCAGGGCCCGGCGATCACCGTCAGCGGCCGGTCGTTGCCGACACTCAGGGTTCCGATCTCGACGTCCTTCATGGCGGGGGCCCTTCCTGCTGCCGCCGGGATCAGCGCCCGGCCCGGACACCGGGATAGCAGCCCCGGCGGAAAATGCCACCGGGGCCGCGCGCGGCCTCAGTACGGCAGCGCGCGCTTCTCGACCCGGCAGAGCTTGCCGGCGACGATGGCGATGCCGGCCGCGGCAAAGCTCATCAGCGCGCCCATCTTGGCGGCGTCCTGCACCTCGCCGGGCGGGAACGCCACCGAGGCGACGAACAGCGACACGGTGAAGCCGATCGCGGCGACGCAGCCCAGCACGAACAGATCCGCGGTCCGCATCCCCTCGGGCAGGCCCAGCCGCATCGGATGCGCCGCCACCCAGCCGAAGGCGAAGATGCCCAGGGGCTTGCCGACCACCAGACCGGCCAGCACCAGCCAGGTCGGCGCCGCGATGGCCGAGAACTCGACCCCCGCATTCATCAGGCCGAACAGGAACAGCACCCCTTCCACCGGCAGCTTCAGCGCATGCTCCATCTCGTTCAGCAAGTCGTGCAGATGCGCCTCGGCCGCCGAGAAGATGCCGAAGCCGCGGTCGGCATGGGGGATCGCCGGGATCACCGGCAACAGCCCCAGCGCCGGGTGCAGCCCGGACCGGGCGAAACCGTACCAGCTCAGCACCCCGGCCAGCACATAGGGCCAGGCCCCCAGCCGCTTGCGCATGGCGGTCGAATGCCGGCGCAGCGGATCGCCCCGGTCCAGCCGCCGGGGCAGCCAGTTGAACCCCAGGAAGGCCACCAGCGACGCGGCAAAGGACAGCAGCAGCCAGGCCGGCGCCAGCGCGCCCGTGGGATAGAACAGCGCCAGGATCACCAGCCCCGCCGCATCGTCGGCGATCGCCAGCAGCAGCAGGAATCGCACCGCCGGGTGCCCGGCGCCGAACACGATCCGCCCGACGAGATACGAGAAGGCGATGTCGGTGGCAGTCGGAATCGCCCAGCCGCGGGAGACCGCCTCGAAGGTGGTCGAGCCCAGCAGCGCGGCCAGACCCAGATAGACGGCGATCGGGCCGATCATCCCCCCGGCCGTCGCCACCAGCGGCGTCGCCGCCCGTGCCCCGCGCAGGGATCCGTCGTTCAGGATCACCGCTTCCCAGACCTCCTTCCCGGCGATGGCGAAGAACAGCGCCATCAGCATGTCGTTGACCAGGAAATGCAGCGTCAGGGTGCGATGGACATGGCCCTCGGCATCCACATGGGGATGCCCGACCGGGGCATGGTCCCAGATCGGGAACTCGACGAAGTCGTGATAGCTGCCGGGGGCAAGATTGGCCCAGACCAGTGCCAGAAGCGCGCCGAGGACCAGCAGTAGCGAGTAGTTCGAGACGAAATTCCAGACCCGGTACATCCAGCCCCCTTCATCCCTCGGCACCGGCGTGCCTTCCGGTCCGGGCAAGCCTACAGGGCCGTACTCCGCGCGCAACCGGACAGATCGGCCGCGCCCGGCCTGCCGCGGTTGGCAAGCCTGTGACCGTCCGTGCGCCCGATTCCCTGCCCGTTTCCCGATCCGTTCCCCGCCCCCTGCCCGATCCTGCACCCGATCCGGCACCCGCCCCGTCCGGCCGCGACCGCCGCGGCGCCCCTTGCACCCCGCCGCCGGCTCCGCCTAGCCTCCCGCATGACCGAGACGCCTGCCGCCGCCGATGGTGTGCCTGCCCTGGCCGCGGCGATCGCCGCCTGCCGGATCTGTGCTGGCGCCTTCGCAGCCACCGCCACCGGCCATGCCCCGCGCCCGGTGGTCTGGTTCCGCCCCGGCGCCCGGCTGTTGGTCATCGGTCAGGCCCCGGGGCTGCGCGTCCATGGCTCGGGCCGGCCCTTCGACGACCGCTCGGGCGAGCGGCTGCGCGACTGGATGGGGATCGACCGCGCCACCTTCTACGACCGCGACCGCATCGCCATCGTGCCGATGGCCTTCTGCTTTCCGGGCTATGACGCGAAGGGCGCCGACCTGCCGCCGCCGCGGATCTGCGCCGCCACATGGCACGACCGGGTCATGGCCGCCCTGCCCGGCATCCGCCTGACCCTGCTGGTCGGCGGCCATGCCCAGCGGCGCTATCTGGGGCCGGCCGCAAAGGCGGGGGTCGGCGCCACCGTTGCGGGCTGGCACGACGCCCCGCCGGGGCTGCTGCCGCTGCCGCACCCGTCCTGGCGCAATACCGGCTGGCTGAAGCGCCACCCCTGGTTCGAGGCCGAGCTGGTCCCCGATCTGCGCGCCCGGGTCGCCGACCTGCTCGCCGAAGCCTGATCCGGCCTCAGCCGGCGGGCTTCACGCCGCTCGCGGTCAGGAAGCAGCACTGCCACATCCACTGGCCCGGGGTGTCGAACAGGCGCATCGCCTCGTCCCAGTCGGCCCGGGCGATCCGTCCCGAGGCGCGGAGCGGATCCGCCAGTTCCTCGAAGGTCTGCCGCCAGTAGGTCGCGGTATCGCTGCCGCCCTCGAAGCGGATCGTCTCGCCGCGCACCTCCACCGACTGCAGCCCCAGATCGGCCATCCAGCCGCCCAGCCGGCGGCCGACGAAATAGTCGATGTCCCGGTCCGCCGCCCAGGCTAGGAAGCCCTCCCAGAATCCCCGCAGGGCGCGGTTCTCGGTGGCCAGCACCGGGTGGAAGTCGGGCTCCTCCACCAGAAGGACGCCGCCCGGCTTCACCGCCTGCGCGAGGCGTCCCAGCACGTCGTGGCGGCTTGGCAGGTGGTGCAGGAAGGCGCGGCCGCAGACCAGGTCGAAGTCATGGCCCAGATCGTCCCGGGTCAGGTCGATCCGCCGCACGCTCAGGTTCGGGGCCTGCAGCCGGTCGATGAAGCGGGTGTCGATGTCGCTGACCACCACATGCCCCGATGGCCCGACCGCGCCGGCCAGCCAGTCCCCGATGCTGCCGATCCCCGCGGCGACCTCAAGGCAGCGCCAGCCCGGCGCCAGCCCGCGCGCGTGGAGCCGCATCCGCATCACCGGGTCGAGCATCCGCGCCATGCGGACCAGCCGGTCCTCTTCCTGCGTCAGCCCGTGCGGCAGAATGTAGTCGCTCATCGCCCCGTCCCCGGATGGTCCCCGTCCAGCCTAGCAGAGCCGGGCCGCGGCGCCGACGGCGTTCCCGCGCCGGATCGCTTGCACCGGCAGGGCCGGGCGGCTAGGGACGGGCGGACCCACCCCCGGCCGCAGCGGCCCCGCCCGCCCGATCGGCCCGCCGACAGGATGCCCGGCCGCGATGACCGACCCGACCTCCCCCCAGGACCGCCCCCGCGATCACGCCGACGAAACCCCGCTCGACCGCGCCTTCCGGGCGATGGACGCCGCGCCCGAGGATGACGCGGCCCGACTCCGGTTCCACGAACGGCTGGCAGATGCGGAACTCTTCCTGCTGCTCGACGAGGAAGCGGCGGGCGACGACATCGCGCCGCAGCTCTTCGACACCGACGAGGGCCGCTTCCTCGCCGCCTTCGACCGCGAGGACCGGCTGGCCAGTTTCGCCGGCGGCGTCGCCCCCTATGCGGTTCTGCCCGGTCGCGCGCTGGCGGCGATGCTGGCGGGACAGGGCATCGGCGTCGCCCTGAACCCCGGCGCGGTCTCGGAAACCCTGATCGCGCCCGCGGCGCTGGACTGGCTGGTCGGCGCGCTGGCGCCCCGCCCGGAGGCGACCGAAGCCCGCCCCCGCGCGCTCCACCCGCCCGCCGCGCTGCCCGAGGTGCTGCTCTGGGCGCTGGACGCCAAGCTGGCGCTTCTGGCGGGTCAGGCCCAGGCCGCCTGGCTGGCCGAGGCGGAAGACGACGCCGGCACCCGCACGCCCTTGCTGGTCTTCGTCGCCGCCCGTCCCGGCGCCGAGCCCGCCCTTGCCCAGGCCGTGGCCGAGGCGCTGCGCTTCAGCGGGCTGGACGAAGCCACGCTCGACATCGCCTTCCTGGCCGAGGGCGATCCGCTGACCGGACCGCTCGGCCGGGTCGGGCTGCGCTATGACCTGCCGCAACCGCCGGCGCCCACGCCCCGGGCTCCGCCGGGCAGCGATCCCGACGCGCCCCCGATCCTGCGCTGACGGTTCTGCGCCGAGGGTCCTGCGCTAAAGGTCCCACCCCCTGCGCCACAGGCGCACATGTTGACCTCGGTCAAGGTGCGGCCGCCCAAAAGCTGCATCCTGAACCGATCAATTCGACAAGCAGCGGCAGGGAGGAACCATGCGCCTGACCACCCGAACGAATCTGGCAATGCGAGCACTGATGTTCTGTGCGGTGAACCCCGACAGCATCGTGCGCAAATCGGACATCGCCGCTGCCTGCAACGCGTCCGAGAACCATCTGGGTCTGGTCATCAACCAGCTGGCCCAGACCGGCTTCATCCGCACCACCCGCGGCCGGCACGGCGGCATGCGGCTGGGGCGGCCAGCCGAACAGATCACCGTGGGCGCGATCTTCCGTCTGCTGGAAAGCGACCTGCCCTTCGCCGAATGCTTCTCGGCCGCCGACAACACCTGCCCGCTTTCGGGGTGCTGCCGGCTCAACGCCACGCTCTGCAAGGCGCTGGATGCGTTCTACGCCACGCTCGACGCGGTCACCATCGCCGACCTGATCCGCGACAACGACCCGCTGCGGGCCGTGCTGAGCCGGGAACCGGCCGCCGCCTGACCCGCGCGCCCGCCGTCGCGACCGGGGGGATCGCGACGGCCGGGACCGCTGCGGGCTCAGGCCACGTGCCGGTGCTTTCCCGACAGGTCGGCCATCGCGGCAAACTGCGAGAGATAGACCCGGCCGGTCATCTCCTCAAGGAAATGGCTGCGCAGCAGCCGGTCCATCACCGGGCCCTTCACCTCGCTCAGGTTCAGGGTGATGCCCATGTCGGCCAGCCGCAGGTTGATCGCCTCGAGGCTTTCCAGCGCGCTCAGGTCGATATCGTTGATCGCCGAGCACATCAGCACCACATGCTCGATCCCGCAATCGGGCACCACCCGGGCCTGGATGTAATCCTCGAGGAAGCGGGCATTGGCGAAGTAGAGGCTCTCGTCGATGCGGATCGTCAGCACATGCGGCTCGGTCAGCACGTCGTGGCGGCGGATGTTGCGGAAATGCTCGGTCCCCGGCACCTGCCCGACCTCGGCGATATGCGGGCGCGAGGTCTTGTAGAGATGCAGCGCCACCGACAGGCCGACGCCTGCGGTCACCCCGGCCTCGACCCCCCAGACCAGCGTGAGCAGGATGGTCGCCAGCACCGCCGCGAAATCCGCCCGCGAATAGACCCAGGCGTGGCGCAGGATCCGGAAGTCGACCAGCGTCAGCACCGCGACGATGATCGTCGCCGCCAGCGTCGCCTTGGGCAGGAACTGCAAAAGCGGGGTCAGGAACAGGATGGCGACGCCGATGCCCACGGCGGTGAAGGCCCCGGCCGCCGGGGTCTCGGCGCCGGCATCGAAGTTCACCACCGACCGCGAGAAGCCTCCCGTCACCGGCAGCCCCCCCGAGACCGCCGAGGCAAGGTTGGCCGCGCCCAGCCCGATCAGCTCCTGATCCGGGTCGATGCGCTGGCGCCGCTTGGCCGCGAAGGTCTGCGCCACCGAGACCGACTCGACGAAACCGATCACCGAGATCAGCACCGCCGAGCCGAACAGCTGTCGCCACAGGTCCGCATCGAAGCCGGGCAGGGTCAGCGGCGGCAGGCCGCGCGGGATCTCGCCCACCACCGGCACCCCGGCCCGGTCCAGCCCGAACAGCCAGACCAGCAGCGTCGTCGCCACCACCGCCATCACCGGCCCGGTCCGGGCCAGGATACCGGCCGCCCGGTCGTTCAGCCCGGCCCGCACCAGCAGCGGCTTCAGCCCCTTGCGCACCCAGAACAGGAACCCCAGCGCGGCCAGCCCGATCGCCAGCGTCGGCAGGTTGGTCTCGCCCAGATGCGACCAGAGCCCGGCCAGGATCGCCACCAGCGTCTCGCCCTCGCCCTTCACACCAAGGATGTGCCGCACCTGACTGGCGGCGATCAGGATGCCCGAGGCGGTCATGAAGCCCGCGATCACCGGGTGGCTCAGGAAATTCGCTACGAAGCCCAGCCGCAGGAAGCCGATCACGGTCAGGAAGATCCCCGACAGCAGCGCCAGGATCACCGCCGCGGCGGCGTATTCGGGGCTGCCCTGCGCCGCCACCGCCCCGGCCGCCGTCGCCGTCATCAGCGAGGCGACCGCCACCGGCCCGACCGCCAGCGCGCTCGAGGTACCGAACAGCGCATAGGCGACGATCGGCAGCACCGAGGCGTAAAGCCCCATCACCGGCGGCAGCCCGGCCAGCATCGCATAGGCCAGCGACTGCGGGATCAGCATGATCGTCACGATCACCGCCGCCACCAGATCGGCGGTGGCGGTGTCGCGGTCATAGCGCCGCGCCCAGGTCAGGATCGGCAGATGGCGGGCCAGTCGGCTCATCTCGGCAATGCTCGCTCGATCGCGGGGAAGGGCGAGGCCCCGGCGCAGGCCCGGGGCATCGGAGACTCAGGCGACCGGTGGTGCCCCGGCCGGACCGGCAGCGCCGGTCGCCGGGCCGTCCGGCAGGCAGTCGACCGGCCGCCGGGGCATGGGCGGCATCCTTGCGCCATCGGCGCGGTCGCGGATGGCAGCGGCCGGTCCTACCTAAAGCCGATTCACCGGCACCTTCAGCATCGGGTTGCCGTCCCGGTCGGTCGGCACCTCGCCCGCGCGCATGTTCACCTGCAACGACGGGATGATCAGCCGCGGCATGCCCAGGCTCGCATCGCGTTCGGTGCGGAACCTGATGAACTCCTCGCGGCTCCGGCCGCGCCCCACGTGGATGTTGTGCGCCTTCTCGTCGGCGACCGTGGTCTCCCAGGCGATGTCGCGGCCGTCGGGGCCATAGTCGTGGCACATGAAGAGCCGGGTCTCGTCCGGCAGCGCCAGCACCTTCTGGATCGAATCGTACAGCACCCCGGCATCGCCGCCGGGAAAGTCGGCCCGGGCCGAGCCGCCGTCGGGCATGAACAGCGTGTCGCCCACGAAGGCCGCGTCGCCGATCACATGGGTCATGCAGGCCGGCGTGTGGCCCGGCGTGTGCATGGCAAGGCCGCGCATCGACCCGATCATGTAGGTGTCGCCGTCCCGGAACAGCCGGTCGAACTGCGAGCCGTCGCGCTGGAACTCGGTGCCTTCGTTGAAGATCTTGCCGAAGGTCTCCTGCACCACGGTGATCTTCTCGCCGATGCCGACCTTGCCGCCCAGCTTCTGCTGGAGATAGGGCGCCGCCGACAGGTGGTCGGCATGGACATGGGTTTCCAGCAGCCATTCCACCGTCAGGCCGTTGTCCTGCACGAAGGCGATGACCTCGTCGGCATGCTCATGGGTGATGCGCCCGGCGGCATAGTCGATATCCATCACCGAATCGACGATGGCACAAGCGGTCGAGGCCGGGTCCTTCACCACATAGGTGATGGTGTTCGTCTGCGGATCGAAGAAGCCTGTCACGTCCGGCCTGATGGCGGTGTCGCCGCGCGAATCGGTCATGGCCTTCCTCCTGTCTGATGCGGCGCGGATGCCTGCGCCCGCTCAGAACCGGGATCCGGTCATTACATTCATTTTCGTGAAGATATGCAGATCCGCAGCCTCTGGCAAGGCCGCCGGCTGCAGCGGGTGGTCACAGCTTGCAGGTGTTCATGCCGATCAGCCGGTAGGCCGGGCAGAACCGCATCCCCGCGGTGGCCAGCATGACGGCGCCGACGATGCCGGCAATCCAGCCGCCGGTGCCGCCGATCATGCCGGTCAGCACGAGCAGAAGCAGGACGACGCCGGCGATGGCACGGATCAGGCGGTCGATGGATCCGACGTTGGGGGTCATGGCAGAATCTCCAGGATGAGGATGGCATGGGTTGCGCCCCGACCCTGTCACGTCCAACGCGCAGCGTCAGTGACCAAGTCACCACCGCGGGCCATCGGGCGACAATTCCTGCCACGTCGCCTTGGCCGCGATCCCGGCGGCTCGGCACGCGGCGCAGCTCCGGACCCGCCAGGGCGGCCGCCGGAGAACAGTCCCGGCCACACAATCCGACACGCCGCCCCGACACGTTCTGTGCGACCCAGACCTAGCCCCTAACCGGGCCAAACGACAGTGGCGGCCCCGGCACTTGACAGGCGCCGATCGCTCACTCGCCCTTTGCGAGCAAAGTCAGCGCCGGCGCATCGGCGATCCGCGTCTCGCCCCGGGTGCCGGTGACGAAGCCGCGCCGGCGGAACTCCTGCAACTGCCGCGACACCACCTCGCGGGCGGTGCCCAGCTCGGCCGCCAGCTGCTGGTGGGTCGCCGCCACCGTCCCGCCGCCCCGGGCAAGGTCGAGAAGCTTCTGTGCCAGCCGCATGTCGATGCGCTGGAACGCCACCTCGTCGATCAGCAGGAACAGGTCGGTGATCCGCCTTGCATAGGCGTCGAAGACGAAGCTGCGGAACGCCGGCGACACCGCCACCAGCTCGTCGAACAGCCGCCGCGGCACGGTCACCGCAACGACCGGCGTCTCGGTCACCCCTTCCGCCGAATAGGCCTCGTGCGCCATCAGGCAGGCGGTGGTCATCACGCAGCTTTCCCCCGGCTCGACCCGATAGAGCACGATCTGCCGCCCCGACCCCGACAGGTGCTGGACCCGGACCACGCCCTCGACCACCAGAAGCAGGTTGTCCGCCGCAGCGCCGGGGGTAAACACCACGGTCTCGGCCGGGGCCCGGACCACCCGCGCCTCGGCCGCCAGCCGCTGGCGCTCGGCCGGCGCCATGGCCACCAGCGCGGGAAACCGCGTCGTCCAGTCTGCCGCGTCGTCCATCCATTCCCCTCTGCCGCCTGCCGATCCGCCGTCAGTCTGACGCCGGGCGCGCGGGCCGGCAACGCCCCAATCGCCGGGATCACCGCCCCGGCACCGCTGCGCGCTTTGCAGCCCCGCTCCCAGCCCCTATCGTCGGACCGAAATAGCCCCCAGGCCCGGCGCCGAACGACAACCAAGGGAGTCCGCCATCCGATGACCCAGTTCCTCCCCCGCGCATCCCTGCTTGCCGCCGCGATCCTTTGCCTTGCCGCCGCCGGCGCGCCGGCCGCCACCACGTATGTCAGCGGCAACGACGGCGACCCCGAGACGCTGGACCAGCACAAGACCTCGACCGTGGCCGAGGCGAACATCCTGCGCGACCTCTACGAGGGGCTCTTGGCCCATGACGCCGCCGCCAACGTGGTCCCCGGCGTCGCGGAAAGCTGGACCATCAGCGACGACGGCCTGACCTATACCTTCACCCTGCGCGCCGACGCGAAATGGTCCAACGGCGATCCCGTCACCGCGGCCGACTTCGTCTGGTCCTTCAACCGGATCATGGACCCTGCCACCGGGGCGAAATACGCCACCATCCTCTATCCGATCAGGAACGCCGAGGCGATCAACAAGGGCGAGGCCGCCGAGCTGGGCGTGACCGCGATCAACGACCGCACGCTGCAGATCACGCTCGAGGCGCCGGCGCCCTACTTCCTGGAACTCCTGACCCACCAGACCGGCCTGCCGGTGCATCGCGCTAGCGTCGAGAAATTCGGCGCCGACTTCCTCCGCCCCGGCACCATGGTCTCGAACGGCGCCTATGTGCTGGACGCCTTCACCCCGAACGACAAGATCGTGCTGAAGAAGAACCCGGCCTTCCACGATGCCGCCAGCGTCGCGATCGAAACGGTGGAATACACCCCCTTCGAGGACCGCGCCACCTGCGCCCGCCGCTTCGAGGCCGGCGAGGTCCACTCCTGTTCCGACATCGCCGCCGAACAGATCAAGGACCTGACGGCGCGGCTGGGCGATCAGGTCCGCATCGCGCCCTATCTCGGGGTCTACTACTACGCCCTGAACGCCGCGCACCCGCCGCTGGAGGACGCCCGCATCCGCCGGGCCCTGTCGATGGCGATCGACCGCGACTTCCTCGCCACCGAGATCTGGTCCGGCGCCATGCTGCCGGCCTGGTCCTGGGTGCCGCCGGGGATCGGCAACTACACCGATACGCCGCCCAGCCTCGACTATGCCGACCTGCCGATGCTCGACCGCGAGGACAAGGCGGCCGAACTCCTCGCCGCCGCCGGCTACGGCCCCGACCACCCGCTCGAGGTCGAGATCAGCTACAACACCGGCGAGAACCACAAGAACACCGCCACCGCGATCGCCTCGATGTGGGAACCGCTGGGCGTCATCGTCACCTTCAACGTCCGGGATTCCTCGGCCCATTACGCCATGCTCCGCGACGACAAGGCCCATGACGTGGCCCGCGCCGGCTGGATCGGCGACTTCTCGGACCCGGAGAACTTCCTGTTCCTGTTCCGCACCGACAACCCGGGCTTCAACTACGGCAACTACCAGAACCCCGCCTTCGACGACCTGCTGGAAAAGGCCGCCACCACCGCCGACCTGGCCGAACGGGCCGAGATCCTCGCCGATGCGGAACAGCTCATCCTCGACGACGTGCCGCAGATCCCGCTGCTGTTCTATTCCTCGCTCAGCCTCGTCTCGCCGAAGCTCACCGGCTGGCAGGACAACATCCAGAACAGCCACCCGACCCGCTACCTCAGCCTCGCCGACTGAGCCCCGGGCCCGGGGCGCGGCGGCGATGCTCGGCTATGTCCTGCGCCGGCTGGCCGGCGCCATCCCCACCCTGTTCCTGGTGGTGACCGGTGCCTTCTTCCTGATGCGCCTCGCCCCCGGCGGTCCCTTCGACCGGGAACGCACCCTCGAACCCACGGTGATGGCGAACCTCAACGCCGCCTTCCGCCTCGACGAGCCGCTGCTGGCCCAGTACCTGCACTACCTCGGCAACCTCGCCCGCGGCGATCTCGGCCCCTCCTTCATCTACCGGGACTTCACCGTGGCCGAGCTGATCGCCCGCGGCCTGCCGGTCTCGATGACCCTCGGCGGGCTCGCGCTGGCGCTGGCGCTGCTGGTCGGCGGCAGCCTCGGCGGCCTCGCGGCGCTGCGGCAGAATTCCTGGGTCGACACCCTGGTCATCGCCCTCGCCACCTTCGGCATCACCGTGCCGAACTTCGTCCTCGCCCCCTTCCTGGCGCTGGTCTTCGGGGTCTGGCTGGCCTGGCTCCCGGCCGGCGGCTGGGGCGACGGGCACTGGCGGAACCTGATCCTGCCGGTGGTCGCGCTGGCGCTGCCGCAGGTGGCGGTGGTCGCCCGGCTGACCCGCGGCGCGATGATCGAGACGCTGCGCTCGGACCACATCCGCACCGCACGCGCCTATGGCCTGCCGACCCGCCGGATCGTCCTCGGCCATGCGCTCCGCGCCGCGGCGCTGCCGGCGGTGTCGTATCTCGGCCCGGCGGCGGCGGGGCTGATGACCGGCTCGATCGTCATCGAGCAGATCTTCGGCCTGCCCGGCATCGGCCGCTACTTCGTCACCGGGGCGCTGAACCGGGACTATACCCTGGTCATGGGCACCGTGGTCATCGTCGCGGTCTTCGTCATCGCCTTCAACCTGATCGTCGACATCCTCTATGCCGTACTAGACCCCAGGGTGCGCTATGACTGAGGCCACCGCCGGTGCCGGCGCGCCCGGCCCGTCCGCCGCCGGCCGCTCGCTCTGGTCGCTGGCCGGGCGCCGGCTCCGGCAGAACCGCGTCGCCATGGCCGCGGCGGCGGTGCTGGTGTTCTACGGGCTGGCCGGGATCTTCGGGCCCGCCCTCGCGCCCCACGACTATGCCACGGTCTACCGCGACTATGTCCGGGTGCCGGCCGGGCTGGAACCCTGGCCCCGGCCCGAAACCATCCTGCCCGCCGCCGAGGCCGCCACCGCCCGCGCCCGGCTCACCGCCGACCGGATCGACCTCGACGGCAGCACGCTGCGCATCGAGGCCCATGCCGCGAGCCCCGTCGACCCCCGCGTCACCCGCTATTTCGACCGCACCGATACCTTCCGCAACGCCCGCATCGTGGCCAGCGCCGAGAACGGCCGCACCGTGACCCTCGAGGCCGACGTGGCCCGCACCCGCTTCCTCTTCGGCACCGACGGCAATGGCCGCGACCTTCTCGCCCGCATCCTGATCTCGATCCGCATCTCGCTGCTGATCGGCGCGCTGGCCACCGGGGTGGCGGTGGTGATCGGCGTCGCCTGGGGCGCCACCGCCGGCTATCTCGGCGGCCGCATCGACGGCGCGATGATGCGCGTCGTCGACATCCTCTATGCGCTGCCGTTCATCTTCTTCGTCATCCTCTTGGTGGTGATGTTCGGCCGCAACCTGGTGCTGATGTTCATCGCCGTGGGCTGCGTCGAATGGCTCGACATGGCGCGGATCGTCCGCGGCCAGACCCTGTCGCTGCGCCGGCGCGAATTCGTCGCCGCGGCCGAGGCGATGGGGGTCGGCCCGCTCGGCATCCTGCGCCGCCACATCGTCCCGAACACCCTTGGTCCGGTGGTGATCTATGTCACCCTGCTGGTCCCCAAGGTGATCCTGCTGGAATCCTTCCTGTCCTTCCTCGGCCTCGGGGTGCAGGAGCCGATGACCTCGCTCGGCGTCCTGATCGCCCAGGGCGCGAAGGAGATGCAGGGCGCGCCCTCGATGCTGGTGTTTCCCGCCCTCGCGCTCACCCTCCTGCTCTTCGCGCTGAACGTCCTCGGCGACGGTCTGCGCGACGCCCTCGATCCGAGGGACCGCTGATGCCCCCCCGCCCCGGTTCAGGCCCGGCGCAGCAGCACCAGCGTCGCGGCGTCCTTCCGCCCGGCGAAGAAATGCGCCAGCCCGGCCAGATAGGGTGCGGGATCTGCCGCCACCTCGGCGAACAGCGTGAGGCACGAGCGCAGCTTCATCGCATCCACCGTCCCGAACAGCGCCACCGGATCGGTCTCGCCCGACCCGATCGCCGCCGCCAGCGCCGTGCGCAGCCGCGGCCCCAGCACCGGGTCGGCGTCATAGGCCCGCGCCTCGGCCGCATCTGCCAGACCGTACTGCTTCGCCCGGGCACTGCGCCCCAGACCGGTCAGTTGCGGGAACACGAACCACATCCAGTGCGTCGCCTTCCGCCCGGCGCGCAGCTCGGCCAGCACGTTGTCCCAGACCGGGCCCTGAGCGTCGAGAAACCGAGTCGCCTCCATCCCGCCGATGCTACGCCCCTCATGGCCCCCGCGCCACGGCCCGCACCGGGCGCAGACCGCCCTTCTGCCTTCTTCTTGGTACAAATACTCACCTTGCGCCGCTGCCGCCGGGGTGGTGCCGCCGATCCGGCGCGGGACTCCGCCCCGTGACCGACCCCGCCCTGTTGCGCCTCGACGACCTGCGGGTCAGCTTCGCCACCCCCGACGGCCCGCTCGAGGCGGTGCGCGGCGTCTCGCTCGAGGTCCGGCCCGGCGAAACCCTCGCCATCGTGGGCGAATCGGGCTCGGGCAAGTCGCAGGTGATGCTCGCCGCCCTGGGACTGCTGGCGGCGAACGGCCGGGCGACCGGCTCGGCCCACTACCGCGGCACCGAGCTTCTGGGTTTGGCCCCGAAGGCGCTGAACCGCATCCGCGGTAACCGGATCACGATGATCTTTCAGGAGCCGATGACCTCGCTCGACCCGCTGGCGCCGATCGGCCGGCAGATCGCCGAACCCCTGATCGTGCACCGGCACCTGTCGGGCCGCGCCGCCCGGTCCCGCACGCTCGAGCTGCTGGACACCGTCCGCCTGCCCGAGGCGAAGGCGCGGCTCGGCGCCTATCCGCACGAGCTCTCGGGCGGCCAGCGCCAGCGGGTGATGATCGCCATGGCGCTGGCCAACGATCCCGACCTGCTGATCGCCGACGAACCCACCACCGCCCTCGACGTCACCATCCAGGCCGAGATCCTCGCCCTGCTGGCCGAGCTTCAGGCCCGGCTCGGCATGGCGATCCTGTTCGTCACCCACGACCTCGGCATCGTCCGCGCCTTCGCCGACCGCACCTGCGTCCTGCACCGGGGCGCGGTGGTCGAGACCGGCCCGACCGCGGCGATCTTCGCCGCGCCGCGCACCGCCATGGCCCGGACCCTGATCGCCGCCGATCCCGAAGGCCGCAAGGCCCCGGTGCCGCCCGGGGCGCCGACGATCCTGTCGGCCGAGGACATCTCCGTCAGCTTCGCCACCCGGGGCGGCCTGTTCAGCCGCGCCCGCCCGATCGCCGCCGTGCGCGACGTGTCGCTGACCCTCCGCCAGGGCGAAACGCTGGGCATCGTGGGCGAATCCGGTTCGGGCAAGTCGACCCTCGGCCGGGCGCTCCTGCGCCTCCTGCCCTCCGAAGGCCGCGTCGTCTTCCTCGGCCGGGACATCACCCATGCCAGCCGCGCCGCCCTGCGGCCGCTGCGGAAATCCCTGCAGGTCGTGTTCCAGGATCCCTACGGCGCGCTCAGCCCGCGCCTCAGCGTGGCCGGGATCGTGACCGAAGGACTGCTGGTCCATGCCCCCGACCTCACGCCCGCCGAACGCGCCCGCCGCGCCGCCGAGGCGCTTTCCGAGGTCGAGCTCGACCCCGCCCTCGCCGGCCGCTTCCCGCACGAACTGTCCGGCGGCCAGCGCCAGCGCGTCGCCATCGCCCGGGCGCTGGTGCTGCACCCGACGCTCGTGGTGCTGGACGAACCCACCTCGGCGCTGGACCGGTCGGTGCAGAAGGCGATCGTGACGCTGCTGCGCGACCTGCAGGCCCGCCACGGCATGGCCTACCTGTTCATCAGCCACGACCTTGCCGTGGTCCGGGCGCTGGCCGACCGGGTAATGGTGATGCAGCACGGCGCCGTGGTCGAACATGGCCCCACCGCGCAGATCTTCGACGCGCCGCGGTCGCCCTACACCCGCACCCTGCTGCGCGCCGCCTTCGACCTGCCCGGCCTGCTGGCGGAGCGGACCGGCAGGCCGGACTGAGCCCCCGCGCCCGCCCTCGCCGCCAGCCGCTCAGCCGGCGCGGTCGTCGGTGCCGGTCTTCCCGGCCAGCTCCGGAACCGGCCCCGGCGCCGCCGGCCCGGGCTCGGCCGCAGCCTCGCCGGCCCGGGTCGCCGCCTCCCAGGCCGCCACCCCGGCCGAGACTTCGCCGGCGCTCCCGGCCGCCGCCCCGTCCGGCGCAGCCGGCGCCGGCTTCGCCGCCTTGTCGGCCTTGGCCTTGCCCTTCGGCTTCGCCTCTGGTTCGGGCCCCAGCCCCAGGTCGGCCAGCCGCGCTTCGTCCAGACCGCGCCGGAGCGCGTTCGCCCGCACCGCCTGGCGCAGCGACGCGCTCTTCTTCAGCACGCGGCGGAACCGGTCCTCGTCCAGCACCAGCAGCGAGGACGGCGCGATCGCCTTGACCAGGGCATGGCGCGGCCCCCTGAGCAGCACGCCCATCAGGCCGAACATCTCGCCCCGGCCCAGAAGCTCGGTCTGCCCGGCGATCTCCATCTCGACCGCGCCCGAGGCGATCAGGAACACGCTGCGCCCGGGCTCGTCCCGGCGCATGATGATCTCGCCCGCGTTGACGTGGCGGGTCACCAGCGCCCGCTGCAGCCGCTTCAGCGGGCCCTCCTCCAGATCGGCGAAGATCGGAAACTGCTTGACGAACTCGGCCTTGCCCACGGCGATGTCCAGCGGCGGCTGCACCTCGGCACTGGTGCGCCGCACCGCGATGTCCTGGGTCAGCGCGGTATAGAGCTCGGCCCCCACCAGCCCGTCCGAATGCAGCGTCTGGTACTCGCCCTCCTCCAGCCTGAGCGCGGTGCGCCGGATGAACCGCCGTTCCAGCGCCTCGGCATAGCCCGGATACTGCAGCCTGAGCCCGTCCAGGGTCTGTTCGACCTCCTCCTGCCGGCGCTCCACCAGATCGTGCAGCAGGTCGGCCACCCGCCGGCCGTGGATCCGTCGGATCCGCCGGTCGATGAACTCGGGCAGGTCACGCAGGATCAGCCGGCGCGACAGCATCAGCTCGAACCGTTCCGCGGTCAGCTGCGCCAGCGGCCAGTGGATGCGCGCGCGGTTGTGCAGGAACACCGCCGCCCGCATCCGCTTGCCGAAGCGCAGCGCCTGCCGCCCGGCGCGCTGATAGCCGAAGCGCCCGCCCGCCCGTGTCGCCTCGAACAGCCGGTCGGCATCGGTCAGCATGGTGTCCGACAGCCGCGACGAGATCGCCCGTTCCCTGAGCCGCGTCACGATCAGGTTGCGCTCCGCCGCCGCCAGCGCCAGCAGCCCCAGGGTAATTCGGTCCCGGTCCAGAATCGATTCGCTGCGCTCCGCCGCCGCCACCGCCTCGTTCAGGCGCTCGCCGAAGCGCTTGGCTTCCGAACGCACGGTGTCGTGGGTCAGGGCATAGTTCTCGACCGTCGTCGCCACGTCGTCGCGCACCGATTGCAGCGCCACCGCCACCACCTGGTTCGACAGCGCCGCGTCGATCTTGGTCAGCCGGTCCAGCCCCAGGCGCCGGATCGTCCAGCGCAGGCTGGTGCCCTGCACCAGAAGCGTGAACAGGGTGAAGCCGGTGGCCAGGATGCCGACCATGCGCTTGACCTCGCCGGGCACCTGGAAACTCTCGGTCACCGCCAGCGCCAGCGCCAGGGTCACGGCGCCCCTGAGCCCGCCCCACAGGATCGCCACGCGATAGCGCCGCTCGACAGCCGGCGACACCCTGAGCCGGGTCAGCACCGGCAGCAGCCCGAACAGCACCAGCGCCCGGGCCGCCATCGCCGCGGCGATCACCACCAGCACCAGAAGCCCGTCGCCGACCCGTACCTCTTCCAGCAGCCGCGGGATCAGCAGCGCGGCCAGAATGAAGATCAGCGCCCCGGCCCAATGCGCCAGAAGGTCCCAGATCTCGCGCATGTTGGCCCAGGAGGCCGGCGACAGCCGCCCCGGCCCCAGCAGGTTCAGCGACATCCCGGCCGCCACCACCGCGATCACGCCCGAGGCATGCAGCCCGTGCTCGGCCGCCACATAGGCGAAATACGGCAGCGCCACCGAGATCGCCATCTGCGCCCGCTCATAGGCGGCGAACCAGCCCATCAGCCAGGCCGCCAGCTGCGCCAGGCCATAGCCCACCGCCGCGCCGCCCAGCATCAGCACCGGGAAATGCAGCACCGCCTCGCGGATCTCGGGGTCGGGCACGCCGGCCATCACGAAGTCCATGAACACGCCGAACAGCGCGATCGCGGCGGCGTCGTTCAGCAGGCTCTCGCCCTCGATGATCCGCGCCAGCCGCCGCGGCGCGGCCAGCGAGCGGAAGATGTTCACCACCGCCGAGGGGTCGGTGGTCGAGACGATCGCGCCGATCAGCAGGCAGGCCAGCAGCGGCAGCGCGCCGGCAAACCACAGCGCATAGCCGACCGCGAAGGTCGCGACCACCACCGCGACCACCGCCATGACCAGAATCGGCACCCAGTCGTCGGCCATCCGCCGCAGGTTCATCTCCAGCGTGGCCTGGAACAGCAGGGTCGGCAGCAGCACGTACAGGAACAGGCTGGAATGGATCGGCAGGCCGACAATGGCCGCCGCGACCGGGTTCAACGCATCGGTGAACCCGGTGTGAAGGAAGAAGGCCGCCCCGCTGCCGATCAGGATGCCGATGACGGCGAGCATCGCCGAATAGGGCATCCTGAGCCGGGCCGCGAGCGGCTCGGCACAGCCGATCACAAGGAACAGGGCGGCAACGAAGGCAACAACGAACGCGATATCCATGCCTCCTGTCTAACGCGGTTCGGCAGCGGGAACAAAGGGGCAGCGCGTCCCCGCACTGCGTCAGCGCAGCGCTGCCAGCCGTTGGGCGAGGCTGTCGCGGAGTTCCGTGGCCGTGCCGTAATCGTAGGGCATGTGCTCCGGGTCGAAGACCCTCAGCGCCGCCGTCACATGGGCCAGCGCCGCCGCCAGATGCGGCCGCGGATCGGCGCAGGTCGCGTGATCCGCGCGCGCGCCCTCGGCCCACGCGAGGTTCCCCATGGTCATCGCCCAGTCGACCGGATGCGCCGCCTCCGTCCAGACCCGCAGCGCCGCGCGACAGGCCGCGACCGCCTCGGCCAGCAGCGCCGCGCCCGCCGCCCCGCCGGTCCGCATGCCCTGCGCCCGAAGCGCGCTGGCAAGATTGGTCTGGGTCATCGCCCAGTCGACCGGATGCGCCGCCTCCGTCCAGACCCGCAGCGCCGCGCGAAAGGCCGCCACGGCCTCGGCCAGCAGCGCCGCGCCCTCGGCTCCGCCGGTTCGCGTGCCCTGCTCTGCAAGCGCGATGGCAAGGTTGTTCTGGGTCATCGCCCAGTCGACCGGATGATCCGCCTCCGTCCAGACAAGCAGCGCCGCGCGACAGGCCGCGACCGCCTCGGCCAGCAGTGCCGCGCCCTCGGCCCCGCCGGTCCGTTCGCCCTGCGCCCGAAGCGCGATGGCAAGGTTGTTCTGGGCCGTCGCCCAGTCCACCGGATGATCCGCCTCCGTCCAGACCCGCAGCGCCGCGCGACAGGCCGCCACCGCCTCGGCCAGCAGCGCCGCGCCCGCTGCCCCGCCGGTCCGGGTGCCCTGCGTCTGAAGCGCGGTGGCAAGATTGTTCTGGGCCGTCGCCCAGTCCACCGGATGATCCGCCTCCGTCAGGATCCCCAATGTGGCGCGGTTCATTTCGGCGGAGAGTGCAAGCCCTCGTCCACCATAGCGCAGCCCGTGCTGGTAGAGTCTGCCCGCGTAGCGGCGCCGCTGCCGCGCCGACTCCGGCAGGTCGATGCTGGCGAAACTGTCCGCCGCCGCCGACAGGATGCGGTATGCCTCCTCCACCCGTCCGCGCAGCAGTGCGTTGTCGGCGCGCGTCACCTTGGTCTCGGCGGCGATCTCGGTCTCGACCTCGTCCACGCGCGCCAGCAGCGCCTCGACTTCGTCAAAGTCCAGCCGCTCGGCGGCATCCTTCGCCGCGCCCTTGAGATTGGCCAGCCGCTCCACATGGTCTGGCAGGCCGTCGATCCGCTCCCGGTAGGCAAGATATTCCAGCGCCTTGAGGGATAACTGCTCTCGCAGCGCGGCATCGCTCAGATCGGGCGCGCCGGCAATCTCGAAGCGCCCGGCCAGAACCTCCAACTGGTCACGCCTTAGCTGCTGCGTGTTGTCCAGCGCCGTCTGCAATGATCCGATCTCGGCACGAAGCTCGGCCACATCCGCGTCGGACTGCTCCCTGCGATCCGACGCCTGCCGCTTCAGTGCCCGAACCTCTTGCGCGGTGATGTTCAGCGTCTCGCAGATCGGCCCGTAATTCTTGGGCTGCGGGCGCTTCACCTGACCGTTTTCCAGTTCGACGATGCGCCGGACGCGGGTCTCGTCCTCGAACGCCTCCAGCGCAAGGTCCAGCTGGGTGAAACCGGCGGCGGTCCGCCGTTCAAGGATCAGTTCGCCAAGCAACTGGCCGAAGGCTTTGGTCATCGAAACCGCACTTTTCCGCACGCTGTTCCGCACCTGTCCGCAATGCGGCCGGCGCGGCCGAAAGGCAGTCTGAGCCCATCGATCGATACGACCTTAACCCAGTCGGGGCCCCGCTCAAGCAATGGATGACTTGCCATGAGCGCGAACCATCAACCGAAACGCGGCGCCTCCGGCATTAGCCGGGTGCTCTCATATTGCCTTTGCCACCGGGCAATCCACGGCGCGCTGGCCGTGGCCTATTTCTCGAACTTCGCCGGGCTCGACAAGCACCTGGTCGCGGCCGTGATCGCCGGCCTCTACCTGGCGCTCAGCCTCCGGGGATAGCCTGCGCCACCCGACCCTGTCATCCCCGCGCCAACGGGGATCCGGCAGGGCCGGCCGGAAACGGGAGCGATCTATTCCGCCACGACCTCGCCCGGGGTGTCGCCGCACTGGCAGATCGAGCCCACCGGCGCCTCGGCCACCTCACATTCGGCGTCGGGCGTCTCGCAGACCGTGCCCAGCACCTGCGCCAGCAGCAGGCCGATCCGCGCGCTCGGCGCCGGGTCGGTCACCGGTGTGCCCACCGTCGCCAGCGCGCCGCCCGCGGCCATCGC
>JBGAOK010000046.1:0-25448 GCA_044221805.1 Meridianimarinicoccus sp. | reverse complement strand
GGAAGATCCACGTCCTTGAAAGTCAGGCGCTTGCAGCGACCAACGCGGCCCGGCCTGGTCCGGCCCAATCCGGTGCGCTCTGGTCCGGTCGGCCTACCCCGCCGCCCGGGCGCGCGGGGCGGTGGCGTTGCGGCGCCGCTCGAACGAGGACGGGATACCCAGCAGGTCCCGGTACTTCGCGACCGTGCGGCGCGAGATCCCGGCGCCCTCGGTATTGGCCTTGCGCAGGATCGCCTCGTCGGACAGCGGCCGGGCCGGGTTCTCGTCCGCGACGATGCGCCGGACCAGCGCCAGCACCGCGTCGCGGCTCTTGGCGTCGGCCCCGTCGCCCACCGTGCGCGAGAAGAACGCCTTCAGCGCCAGCGTGCCGCGGGGCGTCTCGATCCGCCGCCAGGCGATGGCGCGGCTGATCGTCGAGGGGTGCAGGTTCAGTTCCCCGGCGATGTCCGCCAGCGCCAGCGGCGCCAGATGGCCCGGCCCGCTGTCGAGGAAGGCCTCCTGCCGGCGCACGATCGCCACCGCCACGTTCAGGAGCGTGCCGTGCCGACGCGCCACGGTGCGCTCCAGCCAGCGCGCCGCCGACAGCGCCTCGCGGGCATAGTTGCGCGCCGCGGCATCGGCGATGGCGTCGGGGTCGAGCCCGTCGGCGACCCGGACCGCTGGAAGCTCCGAGCGGTTCAGCTCGACCTCCCAGCCGCCGCGGCCGCGGCGAAGCGTCAGGTCCGGGGGCTGCACCGGCGCCGGCGCGTCGCCGAAGGCGAGGCCGGGCTTCGGGTCGAAGCTGCGCAGCTGGCGGATCGCGGCGGCGATCGCGGCGGGTTCGACCCCGGCGATCCGGGCCAGGTCGGCCAGCTTGCCCGCGGCGACCAGCGGCAGGTGGTCGAGCACCGCCCGCATCGCGCCATCGAGCAGCCCCTCCTCGCGCGCCTGGAGCCTGAGGCATTCGGCCAGGGTGCGGGCGAAGATCCCGGCGGGTTCGAATTCCTGCAGCTCGGCCAGGATGTCCTCGGCCTTCTCGAGGCTGCAGCGCGCGCTCCGCGCGATCTCGGGCAGGGCCGCGCCGAGCCAGCCGGTCGGCTCCAGCGCCTCGGCGAAGACTTCGGCGATGGCCCGGTCGCGGGGGCTGCGGAAGGCCAGCTCGATCTGCCGCGCCACATGGGCCTGCAGCCCCGACGGCGCCTCGGCCAGGGCGGCGACGGCATCGAAATCCGCCTCGCCGCCGCGGTAGGACGAGGGCAGCCGCAGTTCCAGATAGGGATTTTCCCGCGCCGCGCCTTCCAGGTGCTCGGCCAGCGACTGGTTCGACATCGCCAGGATGCGGACCGCGGCCTGCATCCGGGTCGTCATCACCAGCGACTGGCGCTGTCTGAGGCTCTGGCTGATCAGCATGGCGTCAGAGGGGCCTCGCAAGAGCTGACGGGCGGCGCGTGCGCCCATGGGCTGAGTGTCTCACCCGGGGTGGTCCGCGGGCAAGGGGGCAGTCGGTCGGAGGAGAAGGAAGCGCCGTCCGGGGGCCCGTGCGGCGCCCCCGGGCGGAAGGCGAACCTAAAGGCTCAGCCGAACTTGAACAGGACGCCGTAGCCGCCCCGCGGGTAGGACCATTCGATCTCGCCCGTCGCCTGGCAGACGATCCGGCAGGTGCCGCATTCCATGCAGCCGTCCGAGGCGATCTCGACGCGGCCGTCGCTGCCCTCGGCATAGCAGCCGGCGGGGCAGATCGACATCAGCGCCTGCAGTTGCGGGCTGTCCTGATCCTTGCGGTTGATGCTGATATGCGGCCGGCCTTCGTCCACCAGATAGCGGTTCTGGTAGAGGCGTTCTTCCATCTTCGGGGGATTCGCAGTCATCTCCAGGCCCTTGCCAGTTTGAACATGTCGGAAGCGACCCCAAGCCAGGAGCCGCGGTTCTTCTTCAGGGCGGCCAGGGCCTGCCCCTCCTTCTCGCGCTTCGAAGCGCCGTCGACCCGCAGCATCGACTGCAGCGCCTGGCTGATCGCGTTCGGATAGGCGGTCAGCAGGTGCTTGTTCTTTTCGAGCAGGGCCGGAACCTTGCGGTACTTCTTCAGGTCCTTCATCACGAAGCTGTCGGCGAGCTTGTCGCGGTAGAGCTTCAGGTTCGCCTCGGTGCAGGGCTTGCCTTCGGCCTTGAGCTGGACGACGGTCTCGCCGATCAGCCGGCCGGTGGTCATGGCCAAGTTCGACCCTTCGCGGTGCACCGCGTTCACGAACTGCCCGGCGTCGCCGATGATCGCCCAGCCGTCCCCGGTCAGCCGGGGGATGGCGTTGTAGCCGCCTTCCGGGATCAGGTGCGCGACGTATTCCTTCATCTCGGCGCCCTTGAGCAGCGGCACGACCGAGGGATGCGCCTTGAACTTGTCGAGGAGCGTGTAGGGCGAGATTCGGGTTTCGGCGAAGTCCGAGATCAGGCAGCCGACGCCGATCGAGATCGACTCCTTGTTGGTGTAGATGAAGCCGGTGCCGACCATGCCCGAGGACACGCCGCCGAACACCTCGATGACGACGCCGTCATCCTCGCCGTGAAGGTTGAAGCGCTCGCGCACGGTCTCTTCGGGCAGGAAATGGGTTTCCTTGACCGCAAGCGCCACATGGGCCGGCTTCAGTTCGGGGCGAAGTCCGGCGCGCTGGCCGATCAGTGCGTTCACACCTTCGCCCAGCACCACGATGTCGGCGAAGACCGGTCCACCCTCGCGGTCGGTCACCACGCCAATCACCCGGCCGTTGTCGTCCTTGACCAGGTCGGTGACCGTGGTCTCGCAGATCAGGATCGCCCCGGCCTCGCGCACCTTCGAGGAAAACC
Source organism: Meridianimarinicoccus sp. (assembly GCA_044221805.1). Taxonomy (GTDB): domain Bacteria; phylum Pseudomonadota; class Alphaproteobacteria; order Rhodobacterales; family Rhodobacteraceae; genus Meridianimarinicoccus. Next base: position 22,631 of record JBGAOK010000046.1, on the reverse strand, counting down.
ACTTGTCGAAGGGCGCGCGCAGGATGGTGTAGCGGTTCGGCTTCGCCTCGTTGAAGTCGTCGCTGCGGTAGTGGGCGCCGGTGTGGCTGGTCTCGTCCAGGAACCACATCCGCTGTTCCACCACGTGGCGTTCCAGCGGCGCGCTTTCGCGGAAGTCGGGGATGATCCGCTCCAGCGCGTCGGCATAGAGGATGGCGCCCTGCACGTTCTTCGACCCCGGGTATTCGCCGCGGTCGATCTGCAGCACGCTCAGCCCCGCCTTGGCCATGGTATAGGCGGCGGCGTTGCCCGAAGGCCCGGCCCCCACCACGATGGCGTCGAAATGTTCGGGCATGTCCGGTCCTCCTAGCTCGCCAGCGCCCGCGCACTCAGGCGCCGGGCAAAGGCATCGGTAAGGGCCGGCAGCACGGTCAGCGCATCGGCCACGACGCCCAGATGGGCGAATTCGAAGATCTTGGCGTTGGGGTCGGTGTTGATCGCGATGATCAGGTCGGCACCCTCGACGCCCACGCGGTGCTGGATCGCTCCCGAGATCCCGGCCGCGATGTAGAGCTTGGGGCGGATCGTGTTGCCGGTCTGGCCGATCTGGCGTTCGGCGGCCATCCAGCCCTTCTGCACCACCGGGCGCGAGCAGCCGTATTCCGCCCCCAGCACCGCGGCGAGCCGCTTGACCAGTTCGAAGTTCTGCGGGTTCTGCAGCCCCATGCCGCCGGCGACGACGATGTCGGCATAGGCCAGGTTGGCCTTGTTGGTGGTGGCGTCGGTGACGAAGTCCAGCACCTTGGTGACGATGTCGTCTTCCCGGACGCCCAGGGTGTGCCAGACCATCCGCCCCGATCGTGAGGTGTCGGGTTCCGGCATCGCCATCACCCGCGGCCGCACCGTCGCCATCTGCGGCCGGAAGTTCAGGGTGTGGATGGTGCACAGAAGCGTGCCGCCGAAGGTCGGGCGGGTCGCCGCCAGCGACTTCTCGTCGTCCACGTCCAGTTCGGTGGAATCCGCCGTCAGGCCGGTCTTCAGGGTGGTGGCGACCGAGCCGGCCAGATCGCGGCCGAGGGTGGTCGCGCCCAGCAGCAGGATCTCGGGCTTGTGGGCGTTGACGATGTCGGTCAGCGCCTTGGTATAGGGCTGGTTCCGATAGGCCTCGAGCGTCGGATCCTCGCAGATGTAGCAGACGTCGGCGCCATAGTGATAGGTCTGCCGGATCGCCTCCTTCAGCGCGGGCGACTTGGCGCCCAGAACCACCGCGGCCAGCTCGACGCCCAGCTTGTCGGCCAGCTTGCGGCCCTCGCCCATCAGCTCCCAGCTGACCGGGTGGACCTTGCCGCGCTCGACCTCGACATAGACCCAGACGTGCTTGTAGGCCTTGAAGTGCTCGGGCAGTTCCTTGCGCATGCCGGCGCGGCCGCCGGCGGCTTGGGTGGGTGGATTGGCCATCTGTCCCTCCTTAGACCGTCAGGTCGGCTTCAAGTTTCGGTTGCATGGCGAAGACGAGATCGAGGATCGCGTCGCCGATCTGGGCCGGGGTCTTGCCTTCGACCGCGACCATCTCGGCCGGTTCGGCCCGGGGCTTCGGCGCGAAGACCTTCTTCACCACGGTGGGCGAGCCGCGGAGCCCGCACATCAGCATGTCGGCGACGCCGGCATCCTCGGCCGACCAGACGGTCACCTTGGCGCGGGCGGCACGCAGCATGTCCTGGACCGAGCCGCGGCGCAGCACGTTCGACCCTTCCAGCATGGTGATCAGGCAGGGCAGTTTCGAGCGCAGCACCTGCACGCCGCCCTCGGCGCGGCGCCGGACGATGATCTCGCCCGCCGCGCGGTCAAGGCTGTCGATGGCGGCCACATAGGTCAGCTGGTTCAGGCCGAGCCGGCAGGCAATGCCCGGGCCGACCTGGGCGGTGTCGCCGTCGATCGTCTGCTTGCCGGTGAAGACGATGTCGAGCGGCTTCACTTTGCCCAGAGTTTCCAGCGTTGTGGCCAGCGCGAACGAGGTCGCCAGCGTGTCCGACCCGGCGAAGCGGCGGTCGGTGATCAGCACCGCCCGGTCCGCCCCCAGCCCCAGCGCCCGGCGCAGCGCGTCCTCGGCCATGGGGGGGCCCATGCACAGGACGGTGACGCGGCCGCCGAATTCGTCGCGCAGGCGCATCGCCTCTTCCAGCGCAAACAGGTCGTAGGGGTTGATGATCGTCGGCACGCCTTGCCGCATGATCGTGTTGGTCACCGGATGGACGCGGATCTGCGCCGAGTCCGGCACCTGCTTGATGCAGACGACGATGTTCAGGCCGTCGAAATCATCGCTTGGGCCAGCGAAATCCTGGGCGAAATCTTCTGGGGCGTCCATGCCGCTTCTCCTTCGCGGGCGGTCAGTGGGTGGTCAGCTTGAGGCTGTCGAGCCCCACGAAGCGGCGCGCGTGCTTCTCGGCTTCATCCTTGAAAACCTTGAAGACTTTCTCTTTCAGCGGAGTCGAGTCGAGGAAATCCTGATAGGCCTGCTTCAGGGTGGCGCGGATCTCCAGATAGACCTGGTTGTCGTCCATGCCGGTGAAGTCGCGGGCCTTCAGGTACTGGCCCATGCGCTTCATGATGTGCAGCCGGTTCACCGACAGCACGGCTTCTTCGTAGGGCAGGATCAGGTAGGTAAAGATCTCCTCGGCCGAGCTCAGGTCGGCGATGCGGTCGAGGACGGACTTGCCTTCGAGGTCGGTCATGGCGCGGATCTCCTTGGGGTTTCGGTTTCGGAATTGGATCGGACAATCATCGGACAATCATCGGACCCGCGGCGGGTCCGGTCGGGCGGCAGGTTAGTGCCGGGGACGGTCGGGCGGCGCCTTGCACGGGCCGCCCGACGCCGAGAAGGCGGCCTTCGAGGCTTCGTCCCGGCTGGCGCGGCCTTCGGCCAGCCGTGCTTCCAGGAAGGCGATGCGGTCGGCCAGGCCGGCCAGCGAGCGGCCCACCGGGTCGGGGATCAGGTGGTGGTTCAGGTCGATCCGCAGCGCATTGCGGGACGGGGCGGGCTCGGCCTGGACGATGCGGGCGGGCACGCCGATGACGGTGCAGTCGGCCGGCACGTCCGAGACCACGACCGAGTTGGCGCCGACGCGGACTCCCTCGCCCAGGGTGACGGGGCCGAGGATCTTGGCGCCCGCGCCGACCATCACCCCGTCGCCCAGCGTCGGATGACGCTTGCCCGGGGACCAGCTCACACCGCCCAGCGTCACGCCGTGGTAGAGCGTGACATTGGCGCCGACCACGGCGGTCTCGCCGATCACCACGCCCTGGCCATGGTCGATGAAGAAGCCCGGGCCGATCTTCGCGCCGGGATGGATGTCGATGCCGGTGACGGCGCGGGTCAGGTAGGACAGGAACCGCGCCGGGAAGCGGGCGCCGGCCTGCCACAGGGCATGGGCGACGCGGTGGCCGATGGCGGCGTGCAGCCCGGGATAGCAGAGCGCGATCTCGAGCCGGCCGCGCGCCGCGGGGTCGCGGGCCTTGATGCAGGCGAAGTCCGACGCGATCAGGCGGAACATGGTCATGTCCGGGGCCCCTTGTGGCGGGCGGTGACGGGAGCGGTGACGGGGACAGTGGCGAAGCGGCGGGCGGTGCGGCCGCGGGCGGACGGCATCGTGCGCAGTGCTTCGGCGACAGCGGCGGCGAAGGCCGCCCGGCGGCGCGGCAGGGCGCAGATCGCGGCGATGAGCGAGGCGAGCAGAAGCAGGATCACAGCGCCCTCCCCCGGCCGGCCATGCGGACGGCATCCTCGGCGCCGCGCAAGGCGGCGATCATCAGGGCGAGATCGGCCGCCTCGGCCGGGCGCTTGGCGGCCTCGGACCAGATCCGCAGCGCCGGCAGCAGCGCCGAGACGGTCTCGGGATCCGAGGGAAGCCCGGCGGTGTCCAGCGCATGGGCCAGCCCGGCGCGGCCCGAATGCTTGCCCACAGAGAACACATGGACCCGGCCGAACCGGTCGGGCGACAGCGCCTCGGATCCGTAGCTGAGCGGGTCCTTCAGCAGCCCGTCCACATGGATGCCGCATTCATGGGTGAAGACCCCGTCGCCGACGATCGGCTTCGAGACCGGCAGCGGCCGGCCCGAGGCGGCGCTGACCGTGCGCGACAGGTCGGCCAGCCGGGCAAGGTCGATGCCGGTGACGACACCCGCGGCGGCCAGCACGGCGGCGACCTCTTCCAGCGCGGCATTGCCGGCGCGTTCGCCAAGGCCGTTGACGGTGACCGACAGGTGCGAGGCCCCGGCGGCGGCGGCGGCCAGCGTGTTGGCAGTGGCCATGCCGAAATCGTTGTGGGCGTGGAATTCCAGCGGCAGCGCGGCGCCCTGCCGGACCAGCGTCACCAGCGCATGGGCGCTGAACGGGTCGAGGATGCCCAGGGTGTCGGCCAGCCGGAAGCGGATCGCCCCGGCGGCGCGGGCGATGTTGGCGATCTCGACCACGAAGGCGGGATCGGCGCGGCTGGCGTCCTCGGCCCCGACCGAGACGGCGAAGCCCCGTTGCGTGGCGCAATAGACCATCTCGGCGGTGGTCCGCCGCGCCCAGTCCCGGTCCGCCTTCAGCTTGCCGGCAAGCTGGCGTTCCGAGACCGGCACCGCGAAACCCGGCGGATGTCGCCGATCTCGTCGCGGCCCATGGCCGGGACGCCCAGTTCCACCTCGGCCACGCCGGCGGCGTCGAGGCTGCGGGCGATGGCCAGTTTCTCGTCGATGCTGAAGGCGACCCCGGCGGTCTGTTCGCCGTCGCGGAGCGTGGTGTCGCAGATCGCCACCGGGCCTGCGCCTTCCATGCGGGAACGGATCGTTTCCATCGGGGTCACCTTCGGTTCAGGGTGTCGGCCGGTCAGGGTTGCGGTCAGGGTTGCGAGCGGGGCTCAGGCATAGGCCGGGTTGAAGCCGTCGGGCGCGGCACCGTCCGACGTCCAGAACGGTGACATTTCCCGCAGCTGGGCGATGATCGCCGGCATCACCTCGAGCACCCGGTCGACCTCGGCCTCGGTGGTCTCGCGCGAGAGCGAGAACCGGATGGCGCCGTGGGCGGCGGTGAAGGGGATGTCCATGGCGCGCAGCACATGGCTGGGTTCGAGCGAGCCCGAGGTGCAGGCCGAGCCCGACGACGCCGCGATCCCAGCCTTGTTCAGCAGCAGCAGGATCGCTTCCCCCTCGATGTATTCGAAGGCGATGGTGGTGGTGTTGGGCAGCCGGTCATAGGGATCGCCGGTGACGAAGCAATGGCCGATGCGCTGCACCAGACCCTTTTCCAGCCGGTCGCGCAGGCCCTTCATCCGGGACATGTCCTGGCGCAGGGTGGCGCGCGCCATCTCGGCCGCCTTGCCCAGACCGATGATCGCCGGGGCGTTCTCGGTGCCGCCGCGGCGGCCGCGTTCCTGGTGCCCGCCACGGATCAGCGGCCGGAACCGGGTGCCCTTGCGGACATAGAGCGCGCCCAGCCCCTTGGGACCGTGCAGCTTGTGCGAGCTGAGCGAGAGCATGTCGATGTCGGTCGATTTCAGGTCGATCTCGACCTTGCCCACCGCCTGCACCGCATCGGTGTGGAACAGCGCGCCGGCCGCCTTGGCAAGGCCCGCCAGCCCGTCGATCGGGAAGATCGTGCCGGTCTCGTTGTTGGCCCACATCAGGGTGACAAGCGCGGTCCGTTCCGACAGCGCCGCGCGATAGGCGTCGATGTCGAGCCGGCCTTCCCGGTCCACCGGAATGCGGTGGACGGTGACGCCCTCGTGCTTCTCCAGCCAGTCGCAGACCGACAGGATCGCCGGATGCTCGACCTTCGAGGTGATGATCTCGGTCCGGCCGGGCTGGGCAGCCAGCGCCGAGCGGATCGCGGTGTTGTTGGATTCGGTGCCGCCCGAGGTGAAGATGATCTCGTGGTCGAATTCGGCGCCGATCAGGGCCTGCAGCGACTGGCGCGCGCCACGGATGGCGCGGCCGACCTCGTCCCCGAAGGCGTGGATCGACGAGGCGTTGCCGAACTGCTCGGTGAAGAAGGGCAGCATGGCCGCGACGACCTCGGGATAGACCCGGGTGGTGGCGTTGTTGTCGAGGTAGACGGGTTGGGTGTTGGCGTCGAACATCCTGGCCTCCTCAGGTCTTGGCCACGGGCATCACCCGGAACGGGCGACCGAGGGTTTCCGAAATCCGCTGCTGGATGCCACCCAGGGTCTGGCTGGCGATCTGGCAGCCGGCACAGGCGCCGGTCAGGTGGACGAGGACCAGCGAGCCTTCCACGTCGACCAGCTGCACGTCGCCGCCGTCGCGCAGGAAGACCGGGCGAAGCTCGTCGATGACCCGCGAGATGGCGATCACCTCCTGGACCGGGCTGCGCGCCGGGGCGGCCACCGGCGCCGGTGCAGCGGCGGCCGGGGCGGGTGCGACGGAAGCGGCGGGTTTGGCCGGGGCGATGGCGACCGGGGCAATCTGAACGGGCGCGATCTGCATGGGTGCGATCTGGACCGGGGCAGCGGGTTTCGCGGCGGCGGGCGCCGGGGGCGTGTCGGGGATGACGAAGCCCTTGGGCTTGGTCTTCTTCGGCGCCGGGCGCGGCGCCTGGCCGAACACGAAGGCGTCCTCGGCCTTCAGGGCGCCTTCGGCGACCATGGCCTTGTTGACCTCGGCCAGCAGTTCCTCGAGCGGCTCGCGGCAGGACGAGCAGCCGCCGCCGGCCTTGGTGTAGAAGGTGACCATCTCGGTGGTGGTCAGCTTGTTGGTGCGGATGGCCCGTTCGATCATGCCGGCGTCGACCGCGAAGCACTTGCAGATCAGTGCGCCTTCCTCGTGGTCGTCATCGTCCAGCGCCTCGCCCCGCCAGGCGGCGACGGCGGCGGTCAGCGCCTCCTGCCCCATGACCGAGCAATGCATCTTCTCGGGCGGCAGGCCGCCGAGGAATTCCGCGATGTCCTGGTTGGTGAGCTTCTTGGCCTCGTCGATGGTCTTGCCGATGATCAGTTCGGTCAGCGCCGAGGACGAGGCGATGGCCGAGCCGCAGCCGAAGGTCTGGAAGCGCGCGTCCTCGATCACCTCGGTGGCCGGGTTGACCTTCAGCATCAGCTTCAGCGCGTCACCGCAGCTGAGCGAGCCGACCTCGCCGACCGCGTTGGCGTCCGACATGGCGCCGGCATTGCGCGGGTTGAAGAAGTGGTCCTTGACGGTATCGGAGTATTCCCACATGGCGGCGCCCCCTCAGCAGAACGACTTGCCGCAGCCGCACGAGCTGGAGGCGTTGGGATTGTTGAACACGAAGCCCGAGCCTTCGAGGCCGCTGACGAAGTCGATCACGGTGCCGGCGAGGTGGGGCTGGCTTTCGGGGTCGATCAGCACGGTGACCTCGCCCGCCTCGATCACGGCGTCGTCGTCCTGGCGGCTCAGTTCCAGGGCCATGCCGTATTGCAGGCCGGCGCAGCCGCCGCCCTGGACCATGATCCGGAGCCCGGCAACGGGCTGGCCGGCCCCGTCAATGGCGGACTTGATGGCGCTCCGGGCGGACTCGGTGACTTCGAGCATTTCGGTGTCTCCTGAAGGATCGGGAACTGTCGGGAGATATGAAGCAAAGTGCGTGCCATCTTTGAAAGTTTCTTCTTTTCAATGCTATGATCGAGATTGTCGGTTCGACACGGCAACAATGAAGGTTTTCCGACAGTCAGGAACGGGACGCTTGGCCCTGCCATACCGGTCGCGACCGGCCCGGCGCGGGGCGCTGGCGGCGGCCGCGTCGGTACCGCGACCGGGCCGCGACGGAGGCGCGGTCTGCCAGCCGGCGGGTCCGGCTTCGCACGGCCCGGAACGGGGGCCGGGCGGGGATGACGGACAGGATGGAGACAGGGTGCGGCACCCGGAGGCCCGGGCCGGATCCTCGCCCGGCGCGGACGACTAGGCGTCGTCCTCGGCCGCGCCGGCGTCCAGCCGGGCGAGGATCCAGCCGCCGCCGAAGCGGTCGGTCGGGTCGAGCTCTGCCGCCTTGGCCAGCACCGCCCGGGCGAGGTCCTCCTCGCCGCACCGGGCGGCGCAATAGCCAAGTGCGACCAGCGCCTGAAGATAGAGGCCGGGGGCGAAGTCATGGGCGGTGAAGGCCGCGTCGCCGGGGGCGACCCGGTGCCAGTCGGGCGCGATGTTCAACCGCCGTGCCGCATGGGGGATCAGCGCCTCGGCTTGGGCCAGGGCGGCGGGGTAGTCGTGGCTGTAGAAGAAGAAGCGATAGGCGGCGAGGCGGACCTCGACATCATGGGGCGCGGCGGCCAGCGCCCGTTCCACCGCGGCGCGGCTTTCCAGCGGGCGGGTGCGCGCCGCCTCGGCGCCGGCCAGAAGCGTCAGGACCTCGGGCGCCGCGGTCATGGCGTCCGGCCTTCCCCGCCGCCACAACTGCCGGATGCGCCCCGGGCGGTCCGGCCCGGCCAGGCACCCTGGCCTTCTTCTTGGCAAAGATACACCGGGGTGAATTTGCCTCCGCAGGAGGCAAAGAGGGGCAGCGCCCCTGCCGCCGCGCCCGACCGGGTCATTCCGGCGCGAAGCATGCGCTGTATTCGGCGCATTCCCCGCAACTGGGCGCGAGGCAGAGCGAGAAGCCCGTGTCGGCACAGATCTGGCGGTAGAAGAACTTCTTCCAGCGCATGTTCTTCGTGTTGGCGGCGTGCAGCCGGGGGAAGTGCCGCTGCATCAGCGCGCCAAGCGCGGCCCGGGACGGCAGGCCCAGATCCTCCCACAGGTGGTTCCCCTCCATCGCCCGGCGGGCGAGGATGCGGGCCAACCAGCGGGCTTCCTCGGACGCGGCGCCGCCGCGCCAGGTCAGCAGCAGCGCCAGCTGCTTCTGTTCCTCGGGCGGATCGGCGAAGGGCAGGTCGAGATCGGGCAGGTCGAGCCCGGGAAACCAGCGTGCCGCAAGCCGGGCGAGGTCCGCCGGCGGCAGGCCAAGGCATTCGGGCAGGCTGCCCTGCCCCCGGTCGCGCAGGGCAAGGGCGTGGGCGAGGACACAGGCAAGGTCGGACTGGTCGAGCCCGTCACGTCCCGCGCCGGCCCCGGTGCCCGGCACCGGCTCAGGCGGCTTCGGCAGGGGCATGGGTCTGGCAGTTGGTCGGGCAGACGCGGTTGCAGGCGCCGCAGCCGATGCAGTTCTCGGGCGCGACCATGACCATGATCGACCGCACGATGTCGTCCTCGTGATCCTCGTCGTCGGGATCGACGATCAGGTCCTCGTCGGTGATCCCCTTCAGGGTCATCACGTCGCGGCCGCAGACCTTGAAGCAGCGACCGCAGCCGATACAGGTGGTGGGATCGATCGCGACAAGGAATTCGGGGACGTATTCGGTCCCGCCGCGGGTGAAGGCCGTGATGGGCATGGGGTCTCCTTCGGGGTTCGTGGTGGTGGTGGTCGGTCGGTCTGCCTCCCCCCTGGGGTCCCGGCCCCGTCCGTCCCGCGGCGGACCGCGGAACGGGGGGACCGTGGCGGCACCGGTCAGCGCCGGTGCATCAGGCTGCGGTCTTCTTCGCGTCCTTCAGGGCCTTCCGCGCCTCGGCGAGGTCACGGAAGATCCCGTAGGTCTCCTCGGCGATCGCGGGGATCCGCTCCCAGTCGGTGGGCAGTTCCTCGCTGAGGTCGTGCAGCTTCATCTTGGCGTCGGTGGAGCGCATCGACAGCTTCTTCACCTTGGCTTCCAGTTCCTCGATCGACATGGTCAGGCTCTCGCGGCTTCGGGGAATTTCTCGATCTGGGCCACCGCCTCGTCGGTGATCTTGTCGCCGGCCTCGCCCAGCTTGGCGTAGGTCTCGAAGCCGAAGCGGTGGATGTCGCGCAGGTGCTTGGACACCACCACCAGCTTGCCGGCGATCAGCACGACGCGGCCGAAGCCCTCGTGGCTCATCTTCTGCATCTGGCTGGCCATGCAGCCGCTGCGCTTCTCGACCATCAGGCCGACCGCGTCATAGAACTTGCTCACCCGCCACATCACGTCCGGGTCCGGGTCGCCGATGATCGGCATCTCGCGGCGTTCTTCCTTGGTGACGATGAAGTCGGCCATGATCTGGGCGTCGGTCTTGTTTTCCCAGGTGCCATAGGAATCCTCGGCCCGGATCACCTGGGCGAGCTGCTTCAGGAACGGGCTGTCGGTCATCTCGCCGCCGCGGGGGGCGGCAGCGGCGGTTGCGGTCTCGGTGGTCATTGGGCGTATTCCTCGTCGTCCATGAAGGAGGGCTTCGGCGCGTCGCGGCCGAGGATCTTGCGCAGGAACGGCGGCGGCGAGCCGCGCAGCATCTCCTGGGTCTCGGCGATGATGTCGGCGATCGGGCCCGGATCCTTGCGCTTGACCGGGTGGATCCCGGCCTTGACCACCTTGGCGGCCGAGGGCCCGCCGATGGCGAGCACGAACAGCAGCGCGCAGCCGGTCAGGGCCTCGATCTTCGGGGTGATCTTGTCGTCGATGTCGTCGTGCTTGCCGGACTGGCCGGTCACGTCATCGAAGCCGGCGGCGCCGATGAAGCGCGCCTCGGTCGTGGTCACGTCGTAGATCGCGAACTTCCGGGCCGACCCGAAATGGGCATTCAGATGCTCCAGGTCGTTGGTGGCCACGGCGATGCGGAGCGGGCGTTCGCCGCCTTCCGGTGCGGGGTCGTCAACAAGGCGCAGGCTGCGGGTCATGCTCGAACTCCTTCTCGATGGGCAGGGCGCCGAAATCCGCCGGCGTCGTACGGTGATGGACAGCCTGAACGGCGTTGGCGATCTCGTAGAGGAAGGCCCGGGTGCCGCGGTAGCCGACCCGGCAGATGTCCTGGGCGCCGAGCCGGTCGAAGATCGGGAAGCCGGCGCGGACCAGCGGCAGGTGCAGCCGGTGGGCGGCATGGCGGCCATGGGCATGGGTGATCAGGATCTGCGCGCCCTTGGCCGCGGCGGCGCGTTCGAAATCGCCCAGGTCGCCGATCAGCACCTCGTCGGCGGGGACGCGCTCGAGCACCGAATTGCCGGTGGTGGTCGAGACCGCGGTGACGATCTCGGCCCCCAGGCCCGCCAAGGTGTTCGACAGCGCGAACAGCAGGTCCGGGTCGGCGCCGATGGCGACCTTCAGCCCGCCGATGTGGAAATGTGCGTCGAGCGAGGCGTCGATCAGCCGGGCGCGGTCGCGCCGGATCGCCGGGGGCGCGTCGGTGCTGTGGGTCAGGCCCATCAGGGTGCGCACGAAGGCATCGACCGGCTTCAGCCCGGTGACCGACTGGAACACCCGGAAGGGCACGAAGGCACGGGCTTCGATCAGCGCCGCGGCAGGGCGCATCGCCTCGCCGATCGCCAGGGTGAAGGCGCTGCGGGCCATGGCGGGGATCGCCTCGACCGGCGTGCCGCCCAGCGATGTGCCGCGCCAGTCGTCCGAGACATGGCCGTCGAGCGAACCCGAGAGATCCGGCAGCACCACCGGGGTCAGCCCGAAGGACCGCACCAGGCGGACCAGTTCCTCGATCTCGGCCGGGGTCAGGTGGCTGCCGGCCAGCAGGTTCACCTGGCGCAGGTCGGGGTCGCGGAACACCGGATCGGTCTCGGGCAGCAGCGCATCGACGATGGCGGTGACGGCCTTGGACCAGCCGTCCTCCATCCCGCCGGCGAAGTCCGGGGTCGAGGCATAGACGATGGCGGTGTCGTCGAAGTCGCGGCGGCGGGCGATGATCTCGCGCAGTTCGCCGGCGATGTCCTCGCCGCGGGTCTCGGTCAGGGCGGTCGAGGCGATGCCGATGAAGCGGGGCTTCGAGCGGGCGCGCAGGTTCTCGATCGCCTCCTCGATCTGGTCGGCGCCGCCGAGGATGGTCGAGATCTCGTTCATCGCGGTGGTCTGCAGCGGCACCGCTTCCTTGAAGTGGCGCACCAGATGGACCATGGCGAAGGCGGTGCAGCCCTGGCTGCCGTGGAACAGCGGGATCGCCCCGTCGATGCCCAGATAGGCCAGCGCCGCGCCAAGGGGCGCCGAGGATTTCAGCGGGTTGGTCGAGAGCGCGCGCTTCGGCTGGGTGATCCGCGCCATCTCAGCAATCCTCGAAATCGGTGGCCGAGGACTCGGTCCCGGCAAGGCCGCGGCTGTCGGCCAGGTCGGCCTCGGACGGGCGGCGCGACCGGGCCGGCGCGGCGGTGGCTTCGGCGACAGGCGCGGCAGGCCGGGCCCAGGGCGGCGTGGGGGCGAGGTTCGAGGCGTTGGTGACCGGGCAGGTGCCGGTCAGCGGCGGCAGGAAGCTGAATGCCTCCGCCGCCGCTTCCCCCCCCTCCCAGGGTGCCGGGGCACGCAGGTCGTCCCACATCGGGTTGTTGACCGCGCGGTCGATGGCGCGAACCATGTCGACCATGCCCATGTATCCCGCATAGGGCTCGTGCTTTTCCTGGTTCACGTCAACCCATGGCATCTTCGCTTTCAGGGCAACGAACTGGCTGCGCCCGCCGGACATCAGCACGTCGGCCTCGGCGTCCTTCAGCAGGCGGTACATCTCCTTCGGCGACATGTTGTCGAACATGTGCGCGTCTGTCTGCATGATCTCCTTGACGCGCTCCTTGTCCTCGTCGGTGGCCTTGCGCATCGAGGTGCCGATCACCACCATGCCCAGTTCCTGCAGCGCCGAGACCACCGACCACGACTTGTGCCCGCCGGTGTAGAGCAGCACGCGCTTGCCTTCGACGCGGGGGCGGAAGGCTTCCAGCTCGGCCCAGATCTTCGCCTCTTCCTCGGCGATGAGGGCTTCGCAGCGGTCCAGCAGTTCCGCATCGGCGCCGCGGTCGACCAGCATCCGGCACATGGTCCGGAGCGCGTCCGAGGTGTCCGAGATGCCGTAGAACGAGCCTTCGAAATACGGGATGGCGTATTGTTCCTCGAGCTTCCGGGCGAGGTTGATCAGCGCCTTCGAGCAGACCAGCATGGTGACCCGGGCCCGGTGCGCCATGGCGACCTGGCGATAGCGCGCGTCGCCGGTGATCGAGCCGAGGATGCGGATGCCGAGCTTGTCGAACAGCGGCTTCACCTGCCACAGTTCGCCCGACAGGTTGTAGTCGCCGATGATGTTGACGTCGTAGGGCGTGGCTTCCTCGGGCTCGACGGTGCCGATGACGTGGTCCAGCAGCGCCTCGCCCGCCAGCTTGTTGCCGAGGTTCTTCGAGCCGACGAAGCCCGGTGCGTTCACGGGGATGCAGGGGGTGCCGAACTTCTCGGATGCCGCCTTGCAGACCGCGTCGATGTCGTCGCCGATCAGCGCGCTGACGCAGGTGGAATAGACGAAGACCGCCGGCGGCGCGTGCGCCTCGATCACCTCGCGGATGGCGCGGAACAGCTTCTTCTCGCCGTGCCCCATGACGATGTCGAGCTCGTTCAGGTCGGTGGTGAAGCCGGTGCGGTAGAGCTCGGATCCCGACGAGGCGGCGCCGCGGTTGTCCCAGCCGTTGCCTTCGCAGGCCAGCGGCGCATGGACCAGATGGGCAACGTCGACGATGGGCTGTAGCGCGATCTTGGCGCCGTCGAAGGCACAGCCCCCCGCCGCGGCGCCGGGCGACAGCGGCTTGGCGCAGCCCTTCTTGCGCTGCTGCTCGGACTTGTTGACGTTCGTGCCGCAGCCGGGCTCGTTGAAGACGTCCTGAACCTTGCCCTGCAGACCTGACGCCATGTCGTCTCTCCCGTGGATCACACGGAATTTCAAGCAAGCGTCATGCCAAGTGCGGGCGTTCCAATTATATATATGACCATCAATGATTTGGCAGGACATCCCGGGCAAAAGGGTCGCTGCCCCGACACACACTTCCCGCCATTGTCGCTGTTGCGACACTGGCCTTCGGGCAGGCCGCGGGCCGCGACAACGGAAAGGGCCGGCGGTGTGTCCGCCGGCCCCGGGTCCTGGATCGCCCTGCCCCTCAGCGGGTCAGGTCGTAGCTGTAGTCGGTGACGCCCGGTTCGATCGTGTCGGTGTCGAGCTTGTCGAAGATCGTGTCGAGGATCTTGACCAGCACGTTCATCGCGCCCTGATAGCCCCAGGTCGGCGACCGGTGGTGGTGGTGGCGGTCGAAGATCGGGAACATCAGCCGGATCAGCGGCGTGCCGATGTCACGCTCCAGATACTTGCCGTAGGAGTTGCCGATCAGCAGGTCCACCTTCTCGGTCGCCAGCAGCGAGCGCATGTGCCAGAGGTCCTTGCCCGGATAGGCTTCGCAGTTCGCGCCGAAGGGCGAAGTGGCGAACAGCGCTTCCATCTGCGCGGCCCAGGCCTTGGTGCCGTTGGTGGCAAGGCAGTGGCGCGGTTCGCCGCCCATTTCCATGATGAAGCGGGCCATGCCGTAGACGAAATCGGGATCGCCGTAGATCGCGAAGGTCTTGCCGTGCAGCCAGGACTGGCTGTCCGCCATGGCGTCGATCAGGCGGCCGCGTTCCAGTCGCAGGCTTTCCGGGATCTCGTTGCCGGTCAGTTCCGAGATCTTCATCAGGAACTCGTCGGTGCCCTGCACGCCCATCGGGTAATGCAGGCTGGCGGTGGTCTGGCCGTGCTCCTGGCAATACTCCAGGGTCTTCTTCGAGCAGTATTCCTGCATCGACAGCGTCGCCTTGGCGTTCAGCGCTTCCTTGACGTCCTCAAGCTTGGTGCCGCCCGAATACATCCGGAACTCGCCGTCCGACGGGGTGTCATAGACGTCCGACACATCCGACAGGATGGTGTAGTTGGCGACGCCCATCTCGGCGAGGATGCGGCGCATCTCGCGGATGTTGCCGACCGCGAAGCCGTCGAAGCCGGGGATGATGTTGATCGCCTCGGTGGGGACGCGGGTCTCGCCCTTCCAGAAGTTGGACAGGATCCCCTTCTGCATGTTGTCGTAGCCGTCCACGTGGCTGCCGACGAAGGCGGGCGTGTGGGCGTAGGGCACGTCGAACTCGGCCGGGACGCTTTCCTTTTCCTTCGACTTCAGGATGAAGGAGTTGAGGTCGTCGCCGATCACCTCGGCCATGCAGGTGGTCGAGACCGCGATCATCTTCGGCTGGTACAGCGAATAGGTGTTGGCCAGGCCCTCGATCATGTTGTTCAGGCCGCCGAACACCGCCGCATCCTCGGTCATCGACGACGAGACGCAGCTGGCGGGTTCCTTGAAGTGGCGCGACAGGTGCGAGCGGTAGTAGGCGACGCAGCCCTGCGAGCCGTGCACGAAGCTCATGGTCTTCTCATAGCCGGCGGCGGCGAAGACGGCGCCCAGCGGCTGGCAGGCCTTGGCGGGGTTCACCGTCAGGGCTTCCCGGGCGAAGTTCTTCTCGCGGTATTCCCACGACTTGGTCCAGTCGCCGATTTCCTTCACCATCTCGTCGGGATGGCCGCATTCGAACTTGATCTTCTTGTTCGCCAGCATCTCGGTGTATTCCGGCTGCCGGAACAGGGGAGCGTGGTCGAGAACCTTGTCTGCCGATTGGGGCATGGTCGTCATCCTTTTTCTGGCCGTCCGCATTCCGAGACGCGCCGACTTGACGTTGGGGGGAAGTCCGGACGGGTGGCGGGGGGGGAGCCGGGGCCACCCGTCCGGGCCGGAATCAGGCCGCGTCGGCCTTCTTCCAGGGCGCGTCGAACAGACCCCAGACGGGGTTGTTGATCGCGAGGTCCATGTCACGCGCGAAGATCGCGTAGCCGTCATAGCCGTGGTAGGGGCCCGAGTAGTCCCACGAGTGCATCTGGCGGAACGGGATGCCCATCTTCTGGACCGGGTACTTTTCCTTGATGCCCGAACCGACGAGGTCGGGGCGGATCCGCTCGATGAACTTCTCGAGCTCGTAGCCGGTCACGTCATCGTAGATGAGCGTGCCTTCCTTCACGTAGTGGCCGGTGCGCTTGTAGTCGTCGCCATGGCCGAACTCGTAGCCGGTGCCGGCGATGGTCATGCCGAGGTCTTCATAGGCGGTGACCACGTGACGGGGGCGCAGGCCGCCGACATAGAGCATCACCGACTTGCCTTCGAGGCGCGGGCGGAACTTCGCGTTCACCGCGTCGACCAGAGGCTGGTACTTGGCGATGACCTTCTCGGCGTTTTCCTGGATCGTCTCGTCGAACTGCGCCGCGATCTTGCGCAGCGAGGCGGCGATCTGCGACGGGCCGAAGAAGTTGTATTCCAGCCACTTGATGCCGTACTTCTCTTCCATGTAGCGGCAGATGTAGTTCATCGACCGGTAGCAGTGGATGAGGTTCAGCTTCGCCTTCGGCGCGCGCTCGATTTCGGCGAGCGTCGCGTCGCCCGACCAGTTGCCGACCACGTTCAGGCCCATCTCCTCGAGCAGGATCCGGCTGGCCCAGGCGTCGCCGCCGATGTTGTAGTCGCCGATGACGTTGACGTCATACTGGCCCGGCTCGTAGTCCTTGACGTGGTCCTTCTCGGCCTTCTCGTAGACCCAGTCGCGCACGGCGTCGTTGGCGATGTGGTGGCCCAGCGACTGGGACACGCCGCGGAAACCTTCGCAGCGCACCGGCACGATGGTCTTGGCGTGTTCCTTGTTCTTCTTCTTCGCGACCGCCTCGATGTCGTCGCCGATCAGGCCGATCGGGCATTCCGACTGGATGGTCACGCCGTTGTTCAGCGGGAACAGCGCCTCGATCTCGTCGATGGTCTTCTCCAGTTTCTTGTCACCGCCGAAGACGATGTCCTTTTCCTGGAAGTCGGTGGTGAACTGCATGGTCACGAAGGTGTCCACGCCGGTCTTGCCGATGTAGTAGTTGCGGCGCTGGGACCAGGAATACTGGCCGCAGCCGACGGGGCCGTGGCTGATGTGGACCATGTCCTTCACCGGGCCCCAGACCACGCCTTTAGAGCCGGCATAGGCGCAACCGCGGATGGTCATCACGCCGGGCACCGACTTGATGTTCGACTTCACCGTGTCGCACTTGGACGCGATTTCAGTCTCGGTCGAGTTTGCGGGATCGGCTTCGGCCACGCCGAGGTGCTTCTGGCGCTTCTTGCGGGACTTCTCGGGATACGCGGCGAGGACTTCCTCGATGAGCGCTTTGTGGCTCTCCGCGTCGTTCACGTAATCTTTTGCCATCTTGCGAGGCTCCTCTGCGCGGGGGGATGCGGCCGGCCCCGGATGGGCCGGCCGGGCTTGGATCAGACCGCGGCGGCCTGGCCCTCGGTCGCGGCGATCGCGGCCAGACGCTCGTCCTCGGACTGCATGATGCCGAAGTCCATCAGCATCTCTTCCAGCTCGTCCATGGTGATCGGGGTGGGGATGACACCCTTGCCCGAGTTCGCGTGGATCTTGCGGGCGAGCTGACGGTACTCTTCCGCCTGCTTGCTCTCGGGCGCGTACTCGATCACCGTCTGGCGGCGCAGTTCGGCGTGCTGCACGATGTTGTCGCGCGGCACGAAGTGGATCAGCTTCGAGCCGAGCTTGGCAGCCATGGCTTCCGCGAGTTCCAGTTCCTTGTCGGTCTGGCGCTCGTTGCAGATCAGGCCGCCCAGACGCACGCCACCCGAGTTGGCGTATTTCAGGATGCCCTTGGCGATGTTGTTGGCGGCATAGAGCGCCATCATCTCGCCCGACATGACGATGTAGATTTCCTGCGCCTTGTTCTCGCGGATCGGCATGGCGAAGCCGCCGCAGACCACGTCGCCGAGAACGTCGTAGGACACGTAGTCCACGTCGTCATAGGCGCCGTTTTCTTCGAGGAAGTTGATCGAGGTGATCACGCCGCGGCCGGCGCAGCCGACGCCCGGCTCGGGGCCGCCGGATTCGACGCATTTGATGTCCTTGAAGCCGATCTTCAGGACGTCTTCGAGTTCCAGGTCCTCGACCGAGCCCATCTCGGCGGCCAGGTGCAGCACGGTGTCCTGTGCCTTGGCGTTGAGGATCAGGCGGGTCGAGTCCGCCTTGGGGTCGCAGCCGACGATGAGGATCTTCTGGCCCAGTTCGACCAGGGCGGCCAGCGTGTTCTGCGAGGTGGTGGACTTGCCGATCCCGCCCTTGCCGTAGAAGGCAATCTGCCGGAGTGCGCTCATGATGCGGTCCTTTGCTAAGGTTCAAGAATGTCGCGAGGCGGCGTCTGCCGGTCTCGACCCTTCACAAGCAGCCGCCGTGCCAACTATCGGCTCAAATATTTCCTTCTATTTATCAGCTTGTTACCGGAATCCGTCCGGCCCGGGGCGGCGCGCGGCCGGATGTGCGGAACGCGACAATGGCCCGACAATGGCGGCGCCCTTCCGTCGGCGCCCCGTGCTGCGCCGCCGCGCCGGTCCGGGGGTCCGGCCGCGGCCGGCGGTTGCGGGGGATTTCTGTCGGAGGACCGTCCTGCCGCGGGGTCCGGGACGGAGCGGCCGCCGCCGGTCACTCCGCCGGCAGGGGCCGGATCCTGACGCCGTCGGCCACGAGGTCGCTGGGGTGCAGGACCACCCGGTCGCCGGCCGCCAGCCCTTCCAGCACCTGGGCGTAGGCATCGTTCCGCTCGCCCAGCCGGATCCGCTGCAGGGCGACGCGGTCACCCCTTTGGACATAGGCGGCCCAGTCTGCCCGCTCCCGGAACAGCGCACCGACCGGGATGGTCAGGACGCCGTCCTCGCGCCACAGCGCGATGCGGGCGATCACCCGGAATCCGTGGCCAAGACCCTGCCAGTCCGCCTGCGGGCCGGTCAGCCCGAGGCGCACCGTCACCCGCTGCTCGTCGATCCCCAGCGCCGAGACCTTGGTCTCGGCCGAAGGCTCGATCCGGTCCACCCGCGCGGCGACCGGCAGGCCACCCCAGCCGGTGATCGTCGCTGTGGCCCCCTCCCTCACCCGCACGGCGTCGCGCGACAAGAGGTCGACGCTGATCTCGAGGTTGCCGGGATCGCCGATCTCAAGGATCGGCGTGCCGATCTGGACCACCTGCTCGCTTTCTGTCAGCACCCGCAGCACCCGGCCCGAGACCGGGGCGACGATGTCCACGCAGCAATCCCCGGGCGTGACGGCTTCATTGGCGCTCAGGACCGCCCGGGCGCTTTCCAGTTCCCGCTCGCGCACAGTAAGATTGAAGCGGGCGCTGTCCAGCGCGGCCTGGGCGATCTTCTGTTCGCGGATCGCGTTCTCGTAGATGCGGTGCGAGATCGCTTCCTTCTCGATCAGCGCGATGGCGCGGTTGGCCTCTTCGGTCATGAAGTCCAGCGTCGCCCCGGCCTGCGCCAGTTGCGCGTGGGCCAGGTCCACGGCGGCCTGCGCGGCGGCTGCCAGCGCCACCGCCACGGCGCGGGCGCGGGCATCAAGCAGTTCCGGGGCGGCGGGGCCGATCGAGGCCACCACCGTCTCGCCCCCGGTCACGCTGTCGCCCGCATGCAGCGTGATGCGCTGGAGCTTGCCGGCGATCGGGGCAGAGACGGTGAAGACCTCGCGGATCCGCGCCTCGCCCTCCTCCTCGACCGCGACCTCTAGGGTGCGGGGCGCGACCTCGGCCAGTTCGACATCGACCGGACGGGGCAGGAAGGCCCAGACCACAAGTCCGATCAGCACGACCACGGCGGCGGCAGGGATCAGGCGG
The DNA here is from genome assembly GCA_044221805.1 of Meridianimarinicoccus sp. Taxonomy (GTDB): domain Bacteria; phylum Pseudomonadota; class Alphaproteobacteria; order Rhodobacterales; family Rhodobacteraceae; genus Meridianimarinicoccus. The sequence continues at coordinate 3,143 of JBGAOK010000046.1, read as the reverse complement.
CGCATGGATTACTCCCGTGTCTTCAGGACTTCGATCATGTCGAGGTTGTCGATCCGCGCCCGGATCGCCAGCGCCGAGACCAGCGCGGCGGCAAGGACGACCAGGCTGGACGCGGCATAGACCTCGCGCCCCATCACGAAGGGCACGCGGTAAAGGTCGGACGAAAACGCCGCGACCATGGCCCGGCCGATGCCGTGGCCGATCAGCCAGCCCAGCGGCTGCGCCAGCAGGACCACCACGGCCAGTTCGCCGAACAGGACGCCGGCCACCTCGCCCCGGGTGAAGCCGAGGACCCGCAGGCTGGCCAGCTCGCGCCCCTGTTCCGACAGGGCGATGCGCGCGAAGTTGTAGACGACGCCCACCGCGATGATGGTGGCAAGCCCGGCATAGACGCTGATCATCACCGTGATGTTCTCGGCCAGGGTCTGGCGGAAGCGCTCGAGCGTCAGCGCCGAGACGGTGACGAATTCGGTCTTCGGCGCGGCCTTGGCGGCGGCATGGAAGGCCGCCTGCCCTGCGTCGTCGACCTGCAGGTTCAGGCCCGAGACCAGCGCGCCCTCGCCCATCAGGCGGTTCAGCGCGCCGATCTCCATCGCCGCGCCGAGGCCAAGATAGCCCAGCGAGACGCCGCTGACCGGAAGGTCGGCGGTCGGCCGGCGGCCCTCCAGCACCTCGAGGGTCACCAGGTTGCCGGGGCGGACCTGCAGCGCCTCGGCCAGGGCCTCGGACAGGATCAGCCCCGCCTCGGGCATGTCCATCACCTGCAGGTCGGGGTCGAGAACCCGGGACAGCTGCGCCCCGGCCGGGCGCCCGACCAGCGCCAGCCGCTTCGCCAGGTTGCGGTGGCTGATCCGTGCGGTGACCGAGCGGAAGGGTTCGGCCACCATCACGCCGGGCATCTGGCGCGCCGCGAAGACGCTGCGGGCCGGCTCGGGACTGCCGAAGACGATCACCGCATCGTGCCGTTCCGAGCGGAAGAAGGTGATGTCGACCATGTGGTTGATCGACCCGAAGGACCACAGCGAGGCGACCAGGACCGCCACCGCCATGGCCACGCCGAAGATGCTGGACAGTGTCCGGACCGGCCAGCGCAGCAGGTGCCGGGCGACCATCACCCCGGTCTGGCGCAGCGCCAGACGGCGGCGCAGCCAGCCCATGCGCTGGCGGTAGACGGCCGGTGCCGGCGGCGCCATGGCGACGGCGGGGGGCAGCCGCACCACCGCGCGCACCGCCTGGACCGCGCCCGCCACCGCCGCAGCCAGGGTGACGATGCCGGCAAGGGCGAAAAGCTGCGGATCGCGGGTGAAGACGAGGAACGGGAACGAGAAGAACCGGGCATACATCCGCGCCATCCCCGCCCCCAGCCAGGCCCCGGCGCCAAAGCCGATCAGGATGCCGAAGACGCAGATCAGCAGAACGAACTCGATGTAGTGCTGCGCCACCGCGCGCGAAGAATAGCCGATCGCCTTCAAAAGCCCGATCTGCTCGCGCTCCAGCGCGATCAGGCGCGACAGCGTCATGTTCACCAGCATCGCCGCGACCAGCAGGAAGATCGGCGGCAGGATCTTCACCATGGCCGAGAGCTGCTTCAGCTCGGCATCGAGGAAAGCGTGCGAGGTCTGGTCGGCCCGTCCCGTCGCCCCGACCCCGCCATAGCGCGCCGTCATCCGGTCCAGCGCCGCGATGACCGGTTCGGGCTTCGCCCCCGGCGCCAGCTTCAGCACCACGTTCGAGAAGGCGCCCTCCAGGTCGAAGGCGGCCTCGAGACTGGCGCGCGGCGCCCAGACGATGCCGAAGCGGCGCGGGTCGGGCATGATCTCGCCCGGCCCGAGGGCATAGATGAACTCGGGCGACAGGGCCACGCCGGTGATCCTGAGCTCGCGCCGCTTGCCGTTCATCAGGACCGGCAGGCTGTCCCCCGGCCCCAGCCGGTGCGCCTTGGCGAAGCCTTCCGACACGACCACCTCGCTGGCCGATTGCGGGTCCGGCAGCCGCCCCAGCCGCAGGTAGAGCCGGTTCAGGCCGTCCCCGTTGCTTCCCGGCAGCGACACCAGCAGGACCGTGCCCGGCTCCGTCATCGTCGGCAGGTCGAGCAGGCCAAGCTTGACGATCCGCGCCTCGGCGTCGAGCACGCCCTCGATGGTCTCGATCTCGGCCAGCAGCGCGCGCGGCGCCCGGGTCACATCAGCGAAGACATCGGCGAAGCGGTTCTCGGCATAATAGCGGGCGCGGGTCTCGTGGAGCGAGGCATAGGCGCCGTTGCCAAGGATCAGCGTCGCCACCCCGGCCGCCAGCACCAGCGCGATCGCCAGCACCTGCGCCCAGAGCCGGCCGAGGTCGCGCAGGACCTTGCGGCGCAGCGGCGGGATCACCAGCTGACCTCCGCCGGCGCCTTCCGGCTGGGGTTGACGGTTTCCTCGACGATCCGGCCGTCGGCGAAGCGCAGGACCCGGTCGGCGATGTCGCGGATCGCCGCGTTGTGGGTGATGACCAGGGTCGTGGCGCCTATGGCCCGGTTCACCCCGGTCAGCGCCTCGAGCACCCGGATCCCGGTGGTGCTGTCCAGCGCGCCGGTCGGTTCGTCGCAGAGCAGCACGCCCGGGTTCTTGGCGATGGCCCGGGCGATGGCGACGCGCTGCTGTTCGCCGCCCGAAAGCTGCGCCGGGAAATGGTCGCGCCGGTCGGACAGGTCCACCAGCGCCAGCGCCTCGTCCGCCGGCATCGGATGGCGGGCGATCTCGGTGACAAGCTGGACGTTCTCGCGGGCGGTCAGGCTGGGGACCAGATTGTAGAACTGGAACACGAAGCCGACATGCTCGCGCCGGTACCGGGTGAGGCCGCCGTCGTCCAGCGCGGTCAGCTCCAGCGTCTCGAACCAGGCCTTGCCGGCGGTCGCGCGGTCGAGCCCGCCGACAATGTTCAGGAAGGTCGACTTCCCCGACCCCGAGGGTCCGAGGATCACGATGAATTCGCCCTTCGCCGCCTGAAAGTCGATGCCCCGCAGCGCCTGCACCTCAAGCGCGCCGGAACGGTAGACCTTGGTCAGGCCCGTCGCGCGAAGGACAATCTCGCCCTGCCCCGCCATCGCCACCGCTGCCCTCCGCTGCCCTCCACTGCTCGTGACGCCGATCCTGCCCCGAGAC
>JBGAOK010000045.1:0-25974 GCA_044221805.1 Meridianimarinicoccus sp. | reverse complement strand
GGTCCGGTGGACCGTTTCCAGCGCCGAACGGGCGGAGCCCCGGTTGGGCTTGCGCGACTCGGCGGGATCGGGTGTGAACGGACCATGAACGACTTCGCTTTCGACTTTCACGGCGCCCGGCTCCATGCCCGGCCCTCCGGGGCGCTCTGGTGGCCCGGAGCGGGGCTGCTCTGCGTCTCGGACCTGCATCTGGGCAAGGCCGACCGCCTCGCCCGGCGCGGCGGCGCGATGCTGCCGCCCTACGATGGGCAGGACACGCTCCTGCGCCTCGACGCCGAGATCGCCGCCACCGGCGCCACCACGGTGATCTGCCTTGGCGACAGTTTCGACGATGCCGAGGCCGCCGCGACCCTGGCGCCCGACCTTGCCGACTGGCTGGCCCGGCTGGCGGCGGGGCTGCGCTGGATCTGGGTCGAAGGCAATCACGATCCCGGCCCCCTCGACCTGCCCGGCAGCCACCGCGCCCGGGTCACCGAAGGCGCGATCGGCTTCTGCCACATCGCCACCGCCGCCACCGCCGAGGTCTCGGGCCATTACCACCCGAAGGCGCGGATCGGCTTTTCCGGCGGCAGCCTGGCCCGGCCCTGCTTCCTGATCGACCGGGCGCGGGTCATCCTGCCCGCCTTCGGCACCTATACCGGCGGTCTGTCCACCACCGACCCGGCGCTGGCTTGCCTGATGGGCGAGGGTGCGCTGGCGGTGCTGACCGGCGCCCGCGCCCATGCCCTGCCGATGCCCCGCAGCCCCCGTTCCCGGAAGGAATCCGCATGACCGACGCCCTGTCCCCCGCCATCGCCGCCAAGATCCGCGCGAGCTTCGCCCGACAGGCGATGATGGCGACCCTGGGCGCGGAACTGACGGCGCTCGGCCCGGGCAGCTGCGAGATCACCGCGCCGATCCTGCCCGCCGCCACCCAGCAGAACGGATATGGCCATGCCGGCCTGATGTTCTCGATCGCCGACAGCGCCGCCGGCTATGCCGCGCTGAGCGTGATGCCCGAGGACGCCGACGTCCTCAGCATCGAGCTGAAGATCAACATGCTCTCGCCCGCGAAGGAGGGCCTGCTGGTCGCCCGCGGCCGGGTGGTGAAGGCCGGGCGCCGGATCGTCGTGGTGCAGGCCGAGGTGGTCGCCCGCACCGCCGACGGCGAGAAGCCGGTCGCCCTGATGCAGGGCACGATGATCCCGGCCTGAAGCCGCGCCCGACCACCAGGCCCGACCATCCGGCTGGACATCCGCGCCCGGGACCCCGCCCGCAAGGCTTGCGGGACCGGGCGACATCAAATAACGTACAAGTTAAATAACGACTCGGTTAATCCATGCCGCCCGCGCCAGCCGCCCTCGACAGCGCCTTCGCCGCCCTGGCCGATCCGGTCCGGCGCGAGATCCTGACCCGGCTGAAGGCCGGCGAGGCCAGCGCCGGCGATCTGGCCGCGCCCTTCGCGATCAGCCAGCCGGCGGTGTCGCGCCACCTGCGGGTGCTGCGCGAGGCCGGGCTGGTGGTGCAGCGCCGGCAGGGGGCGCACCGGCTGTTCCGGCTGGCGCCCCGCCCGCTGGCCGAGATCGATGCCTTTCTCGACGGCTTCCGCGCCGCGCTGGCCGCAAGCTACGACCGTCTCGATGCCCTGACCCGACCGGAGGATGGCCCATGACCGCGCCCATGACCGCGCTGACCCTGACCCTCGACGGCGCCACCGGCGTCGTCGTCACCCGCCGCTTCGCCGCCGCGCCCGAGCGCATCTGGGACGCCCATATCGACCCCGAACTGGTCCGGCGCTGGTGCCTGGGGCCCGACGGCTGGACCATGCCGGTCTGCGAGATCGACGCCCGCCCCGGCGGCGGCTTCCGCTATGTCTGGGCCAATGGCGAAGGCGCCGGCTTCTCGCTCACCGGCAGCTTCCACGTCGTCGAACGCCCCGGCCGCATCGTCCATGTGGAGGTGATGCACCTGCCCGACCCGACGCCCGAGAACCATGTGGAGACCGTCTTCGCGCCGGACGGCAGCGGCGGCACCCTGATGACCATGCGAATGACGCTTCCCAGCGCCGAGGCGCGCGAGGCGATGCTCGCCTCGGGCATGGAATACGGCATGGCGGACAGCTATGTCCGGCTGGACGGCCTGACCGCCTGACGGCGTCAGGCGCCCGGCACGCCGCCCCGGCCGTCCAGCCGCGCCAGTTCGGCCTCCTCGCGTTCGATCGACCAGTCGATCAGGCGGCGCCACAGCACCTCGCCCAGATCCGGGTCGAAACCTTCCTGCTCGGCGGCCTCGCGGACCCGTTCGACGACTTCCTCGACCCGGGCCGGGATCCGCGCCGGCAGCCCTTCGGTGACCTTCAGCACCGCCGCCCGGTCGATGCAGGACTGGCGCAGCGCCAGAAGCCGGACCAGGTCGCGGTCGATCCGGTCGATCAGGGCGCGGAGCTGCGCGAGCGAATGGCAGTCTTCGGGGGCGCGCATCGGGGCCTCCTTCGCAAGTGCCGGGAACATATCGCGGCCATGGGGCAAGTGCCACCGGGAAGCGCCGCGGCGGAAGGGCCCGGCCGACGGGCCCCCGTCAGCCGCCGCGAACCAGCACGCAGAAACTCCGCGCAAACGGGAACAGCACCGATCCGTCGGGCCCCGGCGGATAGGCCAGGGCCAACGCCGCGTCATAGGCCAGCAGGAAGCGGGCCTGCTCGCCGGCGTCGAGCCGGGCGAGGATGGGTCGGGCGGCGGTGGCCTCGGTGAAGGCGCGAACCGGATGCGTCCCGGCCTGCGGCAGAAGCCGCTGGAAATAGACCGTGCGCCAGACCGTCACCGGCCCGAACGGCGCCAGCAGCGTCTCGACCTGCGCCGGGGCCAGCACCTCGGGTGCCCAGCTGGCCCAGTCGAACCGGTCGGGGAACAGGCCCGCCGCGACCTCGCGCAGCAGCCGGTGCGACGGCGCGTCCTGCTGGTCGGGCACCTGCACCGCCAGCACGCCCCCGGGTGCCGACAGCGCCGCCAGCCGGGGCAGCAGCGCCGCGTGGTCCGGCACCCATTGCAGCGCGGCGTTCGAGAAGATCAGCGCCGGCGCAGCCTCGGGCTGCCAGCCGGCGATGTCGGCCTCGACCAGCCGGTCATAGCAGCCGCTGGCCGCCGCCTCGGCCAGCATCGCGGGCGAGGCATCCAGCCCGACCAGCGTCCGGTCGCCGTAGCACGCCCTGAGCGCCGACCCGGCCGCCCCGGCGCCGCAGCCCAGATCGACCACCGCCCCCGCCGGCAGCCCGTCCGGCACCTGTGCCAGCAGGTCCAGTGCCGGGCGCAAACGAAAGCCCCGGAACCTCTGATAGGTCCCGGGGCTCCAGTCCTGTCCTGTCGTGGCCGTCACGCGGTGGGTTCGGGTTCCAGCCCGCCATCGGCGGACTTGGGCCGCGCGCTGGTCTTGGGGATGGCGGTGACCGACGGGATGTTGCCCGAGGGCGTGTCGTCGTGGTCATCGCCCCGGTTCAACGCCTCGCCCGCCAGCACCCGGGCGATCTCGTTCCCGGTCAGGGTCTCGTATTCCAGCAGCGCATTGGCCAGACGGTGATGTTCGTCCGCGTGCTCGGTCAAGATCCGCTTCGCCTCGGCATAGCCTTCGTCCACCAGCCGGCGCACCTCGGCGTCGATCTTCTGCTGGGTCTCCGGCGAGATGTTCGAATGGCTCTGGTACGACCCCAGGAAGCTTTCCTGCTCGTTGGCATAGTCGATATTGCCCAGCTCGTCCGAGAAGCCGAACTGGGTGACCATCGCCCGGGCGATCCGGCTGACCTGCTGGATGTCGCTGGCGGCGCCGCTGGTCACGTTCTCCTTGCCGAAGACCAGCTCCTCGGCGACCTTGCCGCCCATCGCCATGGCGATCTTCGAGCGGTACTTGGTATAGGTCACGCTCAGCTGGTCGCGCTCGGGCAGGCTCATCACCAGACCAAGGGCGCGGCCGCGCGGGATGATCGTCGCCTTGTGGATCGGGTCATGCTGCGGCACGTGGAGGCCGACCACCGCATGACCGGCCTCGTGATAGGCGGTCAGCTTCTTCTCGTCCTCGGACATGACCATGGAGCGGCGCTCGGCCCCCATCATCACCCGGTCCTTGGCGTTTTCGAAGTCTTCCATGGTCACGAAGCGCCGGCCGACCCGGGCCGCGGTCAGCGCGGCCTCGTTCACCAGGTTCGACAGATCCGCGCCCGAGAAGCCGGGCGTGCCGCGGGCGATGATGCGCAGGTCCACGTCGGGGCCCAGCGGCACCTTGCGCGCATGCACGCCGAGGATCTTCTCGCGGCCCTTGATGTCGGGATTCGGCACCTGCACCTGCCGGTCGAAGCGGCCGGGGCGCAGCAGCGCCGGGTCCAGCACGTCGGGCCGGTTGGTGGCGGCGATGATGATGACGCCCTCGTTGGCCTCGAAGCCGTCCATCTCGACCAGAAGCTGGTTCAGGGTCTGCTCGCGCTCGTCGTTGCCGCCGCCATAGCCGACGCCGCGCGACCGGCCGACCGCGTCGATCTCGTCGATGAAGACGATGCAGGGCGCGTTCTTCTTGGCCTGTTCGAACATGTCGCGCACTCGGGAGGCGCCAACGCCCACGAACATCTCGACGAAGTCCGAGCCCGAGATGGTGAAGAACGGCACGCCGGCCTCACCCGCGATGGCGCGCGCCAGCAGCGTCTTGCCGGTGCCCGGCGGGCCGACCAGCAGCGCGCCTTTCGGGATCTTGCCGCCGAGGCGAGAGAACTTCTGCGGGTTGCGCAGGAACTCGACGATCTCCTCAAGCTCCTCCTTGGCCTCGTCGATGCCGGCGACGTCATCGAAGGTCACCCGGCCATGCTTCTCGGTCAGGAGCTTGGCCTTCGACTTGCCGAAGCCCATGGCACCGCCGCGCCCGCCGCCCTGCATCCGGTTCATGAAATAGATCCAGACGCCGATCAGCAGCAGGAAGGGCAGGAAGGTCATCAAAAGCGTGGTGAAGCCCGACTGCTCCTGCGGCCGAGCGTTCACGGTCACGCCGTTGCCGATCAGGCGTTCGGTCACTTCCGTCCCCTGCGGCACGATGGTGACGTAGTCCTGCCCGTCCTTGCCGCGGAACATGACCTTCTCGCCATCCACGGTCGCGCTGCTGATCTCGCCCTTCTCGACCGCCTCGACGAAGTCCGAATACCCGACCGAGCGGGAGGAGATCGTCGACTGGCCGCCGCTGAACAGGTTGAACAGCGCCAGGATCAGCAGGAACAGAACGACCCAGAACGCGATGTTTCTAGCATTGCCCAAGAGGCGATCTCCCCAAGTCCGATGGCGGATCCCTGTCCGCCGCATTGCCCCCAATGTAAACGTCGCGGGGCATAGTTCAATCCGACGCAAGGTCGGCGCAGAAATCGAGCATACTCCATAGCGGCCGTGCCGACCATGGCGAAGCGCGCCGCAGGGCGCCATCGATCAGCGGCGCGGCAAGCAGACGCCCGGAGTCCCGCACGGCGGGCGAAGCCAGCAACGCTGCCCGGGGGATTCCTGCCGCCCGCCAGTCGGGCACCTGCGAAAGCCCCGCCGCACCCAGGGCCCCGACGGTGACCCCGACGGTGACCCCGACCGTCTCCCCAGCCGAGGCCGGTCCCTCGATCTGCCAGCGCCGGTCCCAGATGCCCGGGACGGCGGCCGTCACGTCGGCCAGGGCGGCGGGTTCGCGGTCGACCCGGATCCGGCGCCGGTCGACCGTGAAGTCCCCCCAGACGAGGCAACCGTGCAGGCTGAGCCGGCCGCCCGCCAGCGCTGCCGCCTCAGCCGCCTGCAGCGCGCGCAGCCGCGGGCGATAGGCCTGCCCGGCCACCCGGCACAGCGCCGCTGCCAGCAGCCGCCAGCGGGTATCCGCGGGCAGTGCTGCGAAACCCTCGCGCTCGAAGGCGATGGCTCCATGGGCGACCTCGGCCAGCGTCTCGCCGGCTGCCAGCGCGGCCCGGCCCAGCACCTGCCGCGCCGCCGCCATCCGGGCCGCGGTCTCGGCCAGGGTCTCGGTGTCAAGGCCCGGCAGCGCGCCCGAGGCCAGCACCTGCCGCGCCTTCACCCGGTCGAAGCGCAGGTCGTCATTCGAGGGATCCTCGGCCCAGGGCAGGCCGCGCGCCGCCAGCACCGCCCGCAAGGCGTCCCGGCGCACCGGGAGCAGCGGCCTGAGCCAGACCGGACCGCCGGGATCGGCCCGCGCCGCGGCCATCCCGGCCAGCCCGTCCACGCCGGACCCGCGGGCGAGGCGCAGCAGCACCGTCTCGGCCTGATCGTCCATGGTGTGGCCAAGGCAGACATGGCCGATCCCCTGTCCCGCCGCCCAGGTTGCCAGCAGGGCCCGGCGCCCGGCGCGGGCCGCGGCCTGCAGGTTGCCGTGGTGGTCCCAGCCGGTCCACGGCAGGATATGATGGGAAAGTCCCAGCCGCGCCGCGACGCTGCCGGCAAGAGCGGCCTCGGCCGCCGACCCGGGCCTGAGGCCATGGTCCACCGTGGCCGCCGCCACCGTCACGCCGGCACCGGCGGCCCATTCGCCGGCCAGCGCCAGCAGCGCCATGGAATCCCCGCCCCCCGATACCGCGATGCCCAGCCGCGCGATGCCCCGGTCCTGCAGGGGCGCCAGCGCGGCCGCGACCGCGGCCTCCGGGCTCACGGGCAGGTCATGCCCTGCAAGGCCTTGCCGGCCGACGTGGCGGCACCGGTGCCGGGGAAATGCGCCGACACCTGCCCCAGGGTGATACAGGCCTCGCGGGTCTGGCCGAGGGTCTTGAGCGTCGTCCCCAGCTTGTAGAGCGCCTGCGAGGCGACCGCCGGGTTCTTCTTCTCGGCCAGGGTGTAGCTTTCCAGATAGGCCCGCCCCGCCTGCGAGGTATTGCCCAGCTGGACCAGCGCGTCGCCCCGGTAAAGCTGCGCCTCGGGCGCCAGCGGGCTGCGCGGATAGGTCTCGACGAAGGCGTTCAGCGCCGCAAAGGCATCCGCCGGCGAACCCTCGGTGGCCAGCTTCTTCGCCGCGTCGAAATCCGCCTGCTCGCCCACCGCCAGTTGCGGCGCCGCCGGCTTCGCCGCGGCCGGGGCCGCCGCCAGCGGCACCTCGCCGCCCAGGGGCGCCGTCTTCGGCAGCGCGCCGACGTCGCCGCCTTCCAGCTCGGTCAGCCGGAACTGCAGGTCATCGACCCGGTTGGTGCCGTCCTCGATCACCTTCTGGACGCGGAACTCCAGCTCCTCGGTCCGGGCGGTCAGCTTCCTGAGCTCGGCTTCCATCCCGTCCAGCCGTTCCAGCGCCGAACCGGTGGCGGCGCTGGTCATGGCCGAGGTCGTCGTCGCCAGCTCGCGGCGCAGCGACTGCATCTCGGTCCCCAGCACGGTCAGCTGCTGCTGGATGTCCGCCAGCGTCGCGGCACGGTCCTGCGCCGCCACCGGCCCGGCAGGGCCGGCGCTCAGCGCCAGGACGGCAAGCAGGGCAGCGACAGGGGCGCGCCGGATCACGACATCCCCCCGGCGGCCAGCACGGTCACCGCGCGGCGGTTCCTTGCATAGCATTCCTCGGTCGAGCAGACCTCGAGCGGGCGTTCCTTGCCATAGGTCACGGTCGACAGCCGGTTCAGCGCCACGCCCTGGGACATCAGGAATTCCTGCACCGCGTTGGCGCGCCGCGCGCCAAGGGCGAGGTTGTATTCCCGCGTGCCCTGCTCGTCGGCATGGCCCTCGATCACCGCCGTGTACTGGGTGTTCGAATTCAGCCAGCGCGCCTGTTCCACCAGGATCCCCCGCGCCGCGGCGTTCAGGGTGCTTTCATCCACCGAGAAGTTCACCGTGTCGCCGACCTGCGCCTTGAAATAGGCGATCGAGGTCGGATCCGACACGCTGCCCGGCGCATAGCCGGTGGCATAGGCATCGGACCCCACGGCGCCCGATCCTCCCGGCCCGCCGAAACGGTCGGTGCAGCCGGCGGCGGCAAGGGCGGCACAAAGCGCGATCAGGGCGGGAATGCGGGGCATCGGGAACTCCTGCGAAGCGGACATGCGGCGGGACAGCGCGGGGTGTATCAGTCCCCCGCGCCAATGTTAATGCACCTCAGTCAAGCAGCGGCGACCATGCCGGATCCGAGGCCGGCCCGGGGGTCGGCACCTTCTTCAGGTTCCGCCCGGTCACGTCCACGGTGTAAAGCGCCGGCTCGCCCGAGGCGGCGGATTCCCGGGTGAACATCACCACCCGGCCGTTCGGCGCCCAGGTCGGGCTTTCGTCCAGGAAGGACGCGGTCAGCAGCCGTTCCTCGCTGCCGTCGACCCGCATCACGCCGATGTGGAAGCGGCCCTCGTTCTGCTTGGTGAAGGCGATCATGTCGCCGCGCGGCGACCAGACCGGGTGCCATAGCGGCCCGGCCCGAAGCTGATCCGCTTCGGCTCGCCGCCACCGGCGGACATGATGTAAAGCTGCTGGGTGCCCGAGCGGTCGCTTTCGAACACGATCTGGCTGCCGTCGGGCGAATAGCTCGGCGCGGTCTCGATCGAAGGCGCCTCGGTCAGCCGGGTCATGCCGCCGCCGCCGATGCCAAGGCGGTAGATGTCGGTATTGCCGCCCTCGCTGAGCGAGAACAGCACCGACCCGCCATCCGGCGAATAGCGCGGCGAGAAGGTCATGCCTTCGGGCTGGTTCGCCAGCGGCCGGCGCTGCAGCGAGGCCGCGTCCATCCGGGTGATCCGCGGGATGCCGCTTTCATAGGTGGTGTAGAGCACCTCGCTGCCATCGCGCGAGATCCGCGGCGCCAGCACCAGATCCTGGCTGTTGGTCAGGTACGCGACATTGGCCCCGTCGTAGTCCATCACCGCCAGCCGCTTCTTGCGGGCGTTCTTCGGACCGGATTCCGACACGAAGACCACCCGGCTGTCGAAATAGCCGCCCTCGCCGGTGATCCGGCTGTAGACCTGATCGGCCACCTTGTGCGCCAGCCGCCGCCACGCCGCGGAACTGCCGCCGAACTGCAGCCCCTCGCCCAGCGGCGCCTCGGCGAAGACGTCGAACAGGCGGAACTTGACGGTGACCCGGTCGCCCGACTTGGCCACCGCGCCGGTGACCAGGCCCTGGGCGTTGATCACCTTCCAGTCGGCGAACTGCACCGGGCTGTCGAAGCTGGTGATCGGCGAGATGAAGGCCGAAGCCGGGATGCTGCGGAACAGCCCGGTGCCTTCCAGATCCGCCGCGATGACCGCGGTGATCTCGGCCGCCAGCTTCGCCGCTTCGGGCGTCTCGGCCAGGAAGGGCGCGATGGCGATCGGCACCGGCTCGATCACGCCTTCGGTGATCTCGATGCGCAGGGGGCCGGACTGCGCCGCGACCGGCGCCGGAGCGAAGGTTGCGGCGATGGCGCACAGCAGGGCACCGGCGGCAAGGAACAGGGTCGCGGGCGCTGCGCGGGGCACGCGGGTCATCATCATCGTCTCCGCATATCGTCGGGGTTGAAGGTCATCTCGATCGTCCGCCACTGATCGTATTTTTCCGGCGGAAGGGAGTAGGGCTTGCAGCGCAGCACGGCACGGCGTGCGGTTTCGTAGGCCTGTTGCGCCGCTGCCTCGGTCCCGCCGCTGTGGGACACCATCCTGAGGTTCGACGGTTCCCCGTCCAGCGACATCTCCATGCCGACGATCACGGTGACCGCGGCCGATTCGGTGGACAGCGAGCCGAGGTTCCAGCACTTGCTGACCGCGACGCGCAGGCCGTCGCGCTCGCCCTGGGTCAGCGGCGGGCCCGAGGACTGCGGTTCGGCCTGGGCCGGGCCGGGATCGCCGGCCAGCGCCTCGGCCAGGGCCGAATTCACGTCGGGCTGCTTCGCCGGTTTCTTCGGTTCGGTCTTCGGCTTGGCGGGTTCCTTGGCCGGTTCGGGCTCGGGCTCGCGCGCTTCCGGCGTGGCCGCCTCGTCGGGCTCGGGTTCCGGTTCCGGCTCCGGCTCCGGCTCCGGCGCAGGTTCCGGCTCGGGCTCGGCGACCGCGACCGGTTCGGGCCGGGGCGGACGGCGGTCGGGCCGCGGCGAGGTCTCGATCGCCTCGGTCACGATCTGCGGCGCCGCCTCCTTCGGGGCGGCGGCCTCCTGTTCCTCGGCCTGGGGCGCCTGCGGCGCGGGCTCGGGCGATTTCTTCACCGCCTCCTGCTGGGCCTCGGCCTCGGGCAGGTCCTTCGGCGGCGCCGGCTGCGGCACTGGCGCGACCCGGTCCACCGGCGGCGGCGGTGCCGCGGGGGCCGCGGGTTTCGGCGGCGTCGGCGCCTTCGCCGCCGGAGCCGGATCGGGCGGCGTCGGCCGTGCCGGCGGCTCGGGCGGGCGCGGTGCTTCCTCGGGAGCCAGATCGGGGGCCAAATCGGGGGCCAACGCAGCGACGTCGTCGGCCGCCACCGGCGCCTCGGCCTTCGGCGGCGTCGGCGCGCCGGCGACCGGCAGCTCGTCCATGGTGACAAGCGTCACGTTCACCGTCTGCGGCGCCGCGCTTTCGGTGTCGCTGGCAAACGGCCAGCCGACCAGGGCCGCCAGCAACAGCGCCCCGTGACCGCCCAGCGAGACTTTCCAGCCGGTGTCCACTGCGTCCGCCCGTCCGTTCCTGCGTCTATTCCGCGGCGCCGTCGGTGCCGCCGTCGGTGCCCCCGTCGGTGCCCCCGTCGGTGCCGTCCAGCTTCGGCCCACCCGGATCGGTTACCAGGCCGATCTTGGTGAAGCCGCCTGCGTTCAGCGCGCCCATCACCGTCATCACTGTCGCGTACGAGATGTTGCCGTCGGCGCGGAGGTAGATCTGGTTGTCGCGCCGTTCCGCCGCCACCGCCTGCAACCGCGGGATCAGGTCCGCGGCGTCAATCGCGGTGGTCTGGATCATCACCTGCCCGTCCTCGGTCAGGGTGACGGTCAGCGGCTCCTCGTCGTCCACCGGCAAGGGCGTCGCCGCCGTTTCCGGCAGCTGCACCGGCACGCCCACGGTCATCAGCGGCGCCGCCACCATGAAGATCGTCAGCAAGACCAGCATCACGTCCACGAAAGGCGTGACGTTGATCTCGGACATCGGCTGCGCCGTCCGGCTGCGGCGCCGGCGGCCCCGGCGCTGGACCGGCGGGCCGTCCCGATAGAGGTTCGCGCCCATCAGGAATTCGACTCGCGGCTCAGGAGCGTGGCGAATTCGTCGGCGAAGACCTCATAGCCGCCGACGATGCGACCGCTTTCGCCCGACAGCTTGTTGTAGAAGATCACCGCCGGGATGGCCGCCAGCAGGCCCAGCCCGGTCGCCAGCAGCGCCTCGGCGATGCCTGGCGCGACCACGGCCAGCGAGGTGTCCTGGCTCGCGCCGATCTGCTCGAACGCGTTCATGATGCCCCAGACCGTGCCGAACAGGCCGATGAAGGGCGCGGTCGACCCGACCGTGGCCAGGAAGCCCAGCCCGGTGTTCAGCTTCTCGGCCTCGCGGGCGATCGCCACGTCCATCGACCGGTCGATCCGCGCCGTGGCGCCGGGGATCATCGCGCCGTCCTCGCGGTGCGAGCGGTGCCATTCGGTCATGCCGGAAACGAAGATCCGCTCGGGCGCGGTGCGCGGGTTGTTGGCCAGGTCGGCATAAAGCCCGTCCAGCGGCTCGCCCGACCAGAACAGCCGGTCGAAGCGTTCTGCGGCGCGGCGGGCGACCCGGAAGGCGAGGTGCTTCTGGACGATGATCGCCCAGCCCCAGACCGACGCGATCAGCAGCAGCAGCATCACCAGCTTCACCGTGATGGTGGCGCGCGCAAAGAGAGCCCAGAGGGTGAAGTCGGTCGGATCCATGAGAAACTGCCTGCGGTTCTGCCAGTCTGCCCGGCGCGGGTGCCGTGTTGATTGGTCGCGAATTTAACCCAACGTGCCGGAAATGGCCATGACATGCGCGTGAATCGGGGCAATGTTGCACATGCAGCATCACGGCGGCGGATTGCCGTGGGAATCCCGCCTCTTGCCCTTCCCGCGCCCGGACCGGGGAACGCCCGCCGGGGCGCTGCTCAGGTCACGCTTGCGAGAGCCGAGCGGATTTCCGCAGGCAGCCGGGCCGGTTTTCCCGCCGGCGTCAGGCAGGCCATCACCACGTCGGCGCGGAACAGCAGCCGGCCGTCGCGCACCACTTCCTGCGCCATGGCGATGCGGGCGCCGGTCTCGCCGGTCACCCAGGTCCGCACCGTCACGAGGTCGTCGAACTTCGCCGGCGACAGGTAGTCGGCCTCGACCCGGCGCACGGCGAAGACCAGCCCCGCCTCGTCCTTCAGCCGCGCCTGGTCGATCCCGGCATCCCGCAACAGCTCGCTCCGCCCGCGCTCGATGAAGCGCAGGTAGTTCGCATAATAGACGATGCCGGCGAGGTCGGTGTCCTCGTAATAGACCCGTATGGTGATCTCGTGCATCGCCCCGCCCCGGTTTGCCTCACAGGGGCCGCCCCGCGGCGACCCGTTGTCCGCGGTGTAGCCGGCCTTGCCGGCGCCCGCACCCCGGAATCGACCGCCCGCCTCAGCCGGCCTCGCCGCGCAACTCCTCGGGCAGCAGGTCGAGCGGCAGCGCGCGGCCGTGCTGGCTCAGCACGATCACACAGTCGAGCGACCCGGTGATCGGGAACAGCCGCCGCTTCACGCCGATGAGCACCGCGTCGACCTCGGCCGCGGTCACGGCCCGCTCGGGCTCGACGAACAGGACCATCTGATAGCGACGGCCCAGTTTGGTCAGCGACAGGTCGGTGATCCAGCCGCCCAGGGCCTCGACGTCCGGCCGCACCGCGCGGCGCACCTTCAGGATCATCTCGGGATCGGCGGTCACCCCGGCCAGCTCGATCACGCCATCGCGGAACTCGCCCCAGTACAGCGCCAGCGACACGAGGCAGAGCGCGATCACCACCACATAGTCCAGCACCGGCTCGATCACCGCCAGCGGCGTGCGCAGCAGCAAGGGCCCCATCGACAGCGCCACGCCCACCGCCAGCGTCATCGCGCCGTCGAAGAAGGCCGAGGTCATCTCGATCCGCAGCATGGCGCTTTTCCGCCCCGACCGGATCCAGGCGCGGCGGAACAATGCCCACAGCCCGAAGCAGATCGCGCAGATCAGGGCGGAATAGACCAGGATCACGTCGGTGTTCAGCCGTCGCTCGTCGGCGCCGGCGAAATGGTCCGCGATGCTCAGCGCCGATCCGGACACGCCGTAGAGCACCACCCCCAGCAGCGACAGCGCCCGGAAGGTCTGGTAGAGCGCCTCGTCCGCGGCATAGCCCATCGGGCGCTCGCGGTCGGGGCCAAGGCGGCTGGTGGCGCTGATCCGCGCCGCGGCCAGCGCCGAGAACACGCCGATCAGCGAAAACAGCCCGTCCAGCAGCAGCGCGTTCGAATTCGACAGCCAGGCCGCCGCCACGCCGGCAACGCCGGTGACCACATTCGCCCACATCCCGGCCATCAGGGCGCGGCGTTCGGTCCGGTCCATCTCCGCTTGCGTCCCGATCATCCGTCCCGGCCCTGCACCGGCATGGTCCCCCGTCCCGGCGGCACTAGCGCACCGCGCCCAGCCGGGCATGCAGGCGCAGCGCCTGTGTCGGGTCGGTGGCGGCGGCGGGCAGGACCGGGTCATAGGCGGCCCGGATCAGGGCGCCGATCTCGGGCCGGAGCACGGTGGCGCCGCCCGGGGTCAGCGCCAGCGGCGAGCGGTCGGCAAAGGCGCTCTCGGACCAGGACAGCATCGCCTGAACCGCCTGCCCCAGCGCCAGCGCCTCGGCCGGCATCTCGACCAGCCCCTCGTCCATGCGCAGGAACACGAAGCAGGCCTGGATCGCGCCGCTGCGGTCGAAGCGGAACAGCCGGTACTGGTTGGCATCCGCTGCCTGCAGCCGCGCCACCAGCGGCGCCAGATCCGGCACCAGCCGGTCCAGGTTCGGCGTGTCCGCCAGTTCCTGCCAGTCGCGGATGAAGAAGAACCACAGGTTCGCGCCCAGCTCGGGGTCGGTCTCGGCCATCCGGTGGCCGGCAAGGCTGACCACCGCCTCGATGGCGCCCTTGACGACGCCCAGCGACTCCTCGGTCACGCCGAAGACCACCGGCGCGATCGGCCGGCCCCAGCGGGCGAACAGGAAGCGCCCGTCGGCGCGGGTGAACAGGGCGGTGATCTCGTCCGGCGTCATGGGCCGGTTATGGCCCGGCCCGGGCGGCGGGGCAACCGGGGCTCAGCCCCCTGCGGCGGCGCGGATCGCCGCGACCAGCGCCGCCATGTCGCCGGGCTCGTCGCCGCCGTTGACGGTCTCGACCAGACCGGGGGCGGCGGCAAACCCCTCCGGCCCCCTGAGCCAGACCATCGCCTGCGGATAAGGCTCGGCCCCCGACGGCCCGACCCCGCTGGCATAGTCGGCCAGCGCCACCAGATCACCGTCGCCGTCGCTGTCCACGTCGGCTTCGGTCAGGCCGCGCAGCTCGAAATAGGCGGCCTCGGTCTCGGGCACCGGGATCGCGCCGACCTCGTGGCCGGCCGCGTCCAGCAGCACCAGCCGCAGCGCCGGCGGCGAGGCCGCCCAGTCGGCGGTGGCCAGGACCTGGGTCGCCGCCCCAAGGGGCGCCGACAGGCCCAGAGCGGCTTCGTCCGGCGGCGCGCCATCGGCCAGCGCCGCGACCGGAAGGATCGCCGCAAGGATCGCCGCGCCAAGCCCTGACCTCACGCGGTGGCCTTCCCCTTCGCACCCTTGGGGAAGGCCCGGGCGGCCAGCTTGGCATCGGTATCCTCGTCGAGGATGCCGGTGACCGTCAGATCCTGCGACGCCTGGAAATCCCCGATTGCGCCGGCGGTGCGCCGTCCCGGCAGCCCGTCCACCGGGCCGGGGTCGAACCCCAGATAGGTCAGCGCCACCTGGGCCGCGCGCAACCCCAGGTCGGGAATCATGCTCTTGCTCTTGGCGAAGGCCGCGGCCAGCCGCGAATCATAGTGGTTCTTGCGGAAGTTCGGCCCGTTATAGGCAGCCGCGAAGGACGCCCAGTCATGCTGCTGGATCGCCCGCAGCATCTTGCTGTTCGACTTGATGAAGCCGCCAAGCGCCTTGAGCTGGGCGTCCTCGGTGTCGACCATCGCCGCGACCATGGCAGCGGGCGTGTCGAACCCGGCCGCAACATGGTTGAAACCCATCATCTGCGGCAGGCCCCAGGACGCGCTTTTCAGCGCCGCTTCCTCGTCCAGCGCGATCGCCTGCTTGAGACGGTCATACTCCGCCGACCCGCCCTTGTAGCCGCCGGGATTGCGGTTCGAGATGTCGGGATGCGCCGCGTCGAAGCGCCGGTCGGTCAGCCGGCTGAACCAGTGACGTTCGAACAGGATCTGCGGGCGGCGGTCGGGCAGGAAGCCGAAGCCGCGGGTTTCGACGGTCAGCACCGCCCAGATCGCCGGTTCGCCCACGTCGAGCAGGTCGCAGACCCTGGCCATGCCGGCCCCCGAGATCGGCGCCCCCTTGCCGGAAAATTCCATCTCTCCCCCCCCTTACCCGCCTTCTGCGGCTCTTCATCTTGGTTAACAGGGTAGCGGAAGTTGACGTAAATGTCCAAAGTTCCTCGGGTCGGGAAATTCCCACCCCTCGCAGCCGGCCCCCCCGTGCCCGGGGCCGGATCGCCGTGGCAGGTTCCGCGGATTGCGGCCGTGGGGCGGGCGGCCGTCAGGGCTCGTCGCGGGGCTCGAACAGGTCGGTCTGCTCGGGCGTCCGCGGCACCGTCAGGCCAAGGTGCAACCAGGCCCGGCGCGCCAGCATCCGGCCGCGCGGCGTGCGCTGGATCAGGCCCTGCTGCAGCAGGAAGGGCTCGATCACCTCCTCCAGCGCGTCGCGGCTTTCCGACAGCGCCGCCGACAGGGTCTCGATCCCCACCGGCCCGCCGCCGTAATGCTCGGCGATCAGCGCCAGATACCGCCGGTCGGCGCCGTCGAGGCCCAGGTCGTCCACCCCCAGCCGGGTCAGCGCGCTGTCGGCAAGGCTGCGGGTCAGCCGCCCGTCGCCCTCGACCACCGCGAAATCCACCACCCGGCGCAGCAGCCGCCCGGCAATCCGCGGCGTGCCCCGCGCCCGCCGCGCGATCTCGCGCACGCCGTCGGGTTCCGCCGGGATCCCCATCAGCCGGGCACCCCGGGCGACGATCAGCTCCAGTTCCTCCACCGTATAGAACTGCAGCCGGGTCGGGATGCCGAAGCGGTCCCTGAGCGGCGTGGTCAACAGCCCCAGCCGGGTCGTCGCGCCCACCAGGGTGAAGGGCTGCAGGTCGATCCGCACGGTGCGCGCCGCCGGCCCCTCGCCGATCACCAGATCCAGCGCGAAATCCTCCAGCGCCGGATAGAGCACCTCCTCGACCGCCGGGTTCAGTCGGTGGATCTCGTCGATGAACAGCACGTCGCGGGCATCGAGATTGGTCAGGATCGCCGCCAGATCGCCCGCCTTGGCCAGAACCGGCCCCGAGGTCATGCGGAAGTTCACCCCCAGCTCGCGGGCGATGATCTGCGCCAGCGTGGTCTTGCCAAGGCCCGGCGGCCCGTGGAACAGGGTGTGGTCCATCGCCTGCCCGCGCTGTCGTGCCGACTGGATGAACACGCGCAGGTTCGCCCGCGCCTCGGCCTGGCCGACGAACTCGTCCAGGGTCTGCGGCCTGAGCGCCCGGTCGGAATCCTCGGCCAGCGGCTCGGGGCGCAGGGTGGGATCGGGCGCGAAAGTCATGCGGGGTCCCCCGCCGGCCGGGTCGGCGCGCCGCGCCGCGCGCGTCGGCATGGCTCAACCCGACAGGTTCGCATCCCCCTACTCCTTCGGCGCCAGCGACCGCAAGGCGGCGCGGATCAGGACCTGGGCCGGGGCGTCCGGCGTCTCGGTCGCGGCGCGCACCACTGCGGCGGCCGCCTCGGAGGCGCCATAGCCCAGGTTGACCAGCGCCGACAGCGCATCGGCCTGCCCGGTGGGGTTGGCGGCCTGCGGGATCGCCGGCGCCGCCGGGGCCGCCGCCCGCCGGGTCCGCCGCGCCGGCGCCACCGGTGCGCCCGCCTCCGCCGGATCCGCCATCACCAGCGGCACGTCGAGCCCCGACATCGCCATCACCCCCGGCGCCTTGTCGCGCAGTTCGTTCACCACCCGCGCGGCCAGCTTCGGCCCCACCCCCGGCGCGGCGCGGACGGTGGCCGCATCCCCCAGCGCGATCGCCCTTCCCACGCCCTCGGGGCCGAGCCGCCCCAGGATGGCCAGCGCCACCCGGGCGCCGACCCCCTGCACGCTGGTCAGCAGGCGATACCATTCCTTCTCGACCATGCTCTGGAAGCCGAACAGCTGCAGCAGGTCCTCGCGCACCACCAGATCTGTATAAAGCGACACGAAGCCCCCGGCGACGGGGAGGGTCGCCAGCGTCCGGTCCGAGCAGTAGACGATATAGCCGACCCCGCCGACATCGATCAGCACATGGTCCGGCCCGCGCCAGGCCAGTTCGCCCGACAGCCGCCCGATCATGACAGCGCCCGTTTCAGCGCCGCCTCGAACCGGCCGGCCGAGCGCAGGTGCCAGGCATGGGTCAGCGCGATCGCCAGCGCGTCCGCCGCGTCCGGCCCGGCCAGCGCGACGCCGGGGAACTGCAGCCCGACCATGTGGGCGATCTGCGCCTTGTCGGCATGGCCCACCCCCACCACCGCCTTCTTCACCGCGTTCGGGGCATATTCGCCGACCTCGAGCCCGGCCTCGGCCGGCGCCAGCAGCGCGATCGCCCGGGCCTGCCCCAGCTTCAGCGTCCCCGAGGCATCGCGGTTCACGAAGGTCTGTTCCACCGCCGCATGGGTCGGCCGGTACTCGACCAGCACCGCGGTCAGCGCCCGGTACAGCGCCAGCAGCCGCACCGCCAGCGCGCCCTCGCCCGACAGGCAGGTGCCGTTCGCCACATGGGTCAGCCGCGGCCCGTCGACCTCGACCACCCCCCAGCCCAGGCGCCTCAGCCCCGGGTCGATTCCCAGAATCCGCATCTCGCCCCTGCTCGCCCGGTCTTTTCGTTGCGGTTCTGCCACCCCTAGCACGAAACGGGAACATCCGCCAACGCCAAACGCCCGCGGCCCCGCACCGGCCAAGCCCTTGTGGTGGTCGCGCTTTTCCTCCGCGCCGCCAGAGGTCCGGTCACGGAAACCCAGCCATGCAGCAAACGCATGGCGGCCATGGCCCCGCGCGGTGTTGGCAAGCTGCACGGGCAGGGCTAGGTCATGTTCGCAAGCCGCACACAGCTTGTGCAACAGAACGGTAAACAGCATGATTTCTACGCTTCAACGGATGTCGACCGCGCCGGACTACGTCGCGACGGCAGGCCTCGTCCAGCGCAGCCTGGGCAATCTCAAGGGTTGGCTCGATGCCCGCCGCACCCGCCGGGCGCTGTCCGACCTGACCGACGAGCAGCTCGTCGACATCGGCATCACCCGCGCCGACATTGACGCGATTGCGCGTCCGGTGGCTGCACGGTGACGACCGGCCGACCGCGCGCAGCGCGCCTCAGTCGCGGCCGCCAGGGTCCCCTGCGCGGCCGCTTTCGTTTCCGGCCGCGCCCCCCGGCTGTCCCCGGACAGCCGCGGCGCGGGGCCGGGTCCTAGCGCCGCCGCAGCGTCAGGGTGGTCCAGTCGCCGAGGCTCTCGGCCTCGGCAAGATTGAAGCCGGCCGCGTCATAGGCCGCGCGCACCTCGTCGGCCTGCTCGTTCAGCAGCCCCGACAGGATCGCATGGCCCCCCGGCGCCGTGGCCGCCCCCATCGCCGGGGCCAGATCGATCAGCGGCCCCTTCAGGATATTGGCGAAGACCAGGTCGAAGGGCTGCAGCGCCGCCAGGTCCGGATGGTCGAGCCCGACCGCCTCGATGCAGCGCACCCGGCCGGCAAGGTCGTTCACCGCCACATTCGCCGCGGCCACCTCGACCGCCACCGGGTCGATGTCGCTGGCCAGCACCGTGACCGGCCAGACCCGCGCCGCCGCCATGGCCAGAACCGCGGTGCCGCAGCCGATATCGGCGATGCGCTCCGGGTTCAGCCCCGCCGTTGCCAGCCGGTCCAGCGCCCTCAGGCAGCCCTGGGTGGTGCCGTGATGGCCGGTGCCGAAGGCCATCGCCGCCTCGATCAACAGGCCGATCCGGTCCGCGGGCAGCTTGTCGGCGTCGTGGCTGCCATAGACGAAGAACCGCCCGGCCTCGACCGGCGAAAGCTCCCGGCGCACCTGCGCCACCCAGTCGGTCTCGGGCAGTTCCGAGACCACGAAAGGGTTGGCGCCATGGACCGCTGCCAGCAGCGCCAGCGCCACCTCGTCGGGGGCGGCCTCGAAATAGCCGCCGACCTCCCACAGGCCCGAGCCGTCCTCCAGCTCGAACACGCCGACGCCCGAGGGTTCGGGATCCAGTTCCTCCATGGCGAGGCCAAGCGCCTCGGCCGCCTCCTTGCCGGGAAGGGTGGTCAGCGCGGTCCAGCTTGCCATCTCGGGTCTCCGATTGCGGTGCGGCCCCGCCATTCCACAGCCCGTCCGCCAGTGCAAGCCGCGGCATTCCGGCGCTGCCCGGCAGCGCGCGGAGCGGTTCCGCCGACGCCGCGGCGCAGCTAGGGTCGCGCCATGACCGAGATCGTGACCATCACCGTCAACCCCGCCCTCGACCTCTCCACCGACTGTCCCGCGGTGGTGCCGGACCGCAAGCTGCGCTGCTCGGCACCGCGGATCCAGCCCGGCGGCGGCGGCGTGAATGTCAGCCGCGCCATCGCCAATCTGGGCGGCCGCAGCCGGACCCTGGTCGCCTATGGCGGCCATACCGGCCAGATGCTGGCCGACCTCTTGTGCGGCGAAGGGCTGGTGCCCGAATCCCTCGGCGTGAGCCATCCGACCCGGCAGTCCGTCTCGGTCAGGGACAGCGCCAACGGGCTCCAGTACCGCTTCATGATGCCCGGCCCGCCGTGGTCCGCCGCGGACCGCGCCGCCGCGGCAACGGTGGTGGCGGCGACGGTGGGCCCGGGCGCCCTCGTGGTGCCCTCGGGCTCGCTCCCGGTGGGGCTGGACGTGGACTTCCTCCTCGACCTCAACCCCGGCATTTCCGCGGCCGGCGGGCGGATGATCCTCGACACCTCGGGCCCGGCCCTGAAGCGCGCGGCCACCGCCGGCGCCGGGCTTTTCGTCCTGCGCATGGACACCGAGGAGGCGCGCGAGCTGTCCGGCCAGCCTCTGGTCCAGGTCGCCGAGATCGCCGCCCTGGCCGAGGAGCTGCGCCGCGCCGGCGCCGCCAGCATCGTGATGATCGCCGCCGGCGCCCTCGGCACGGTGATCGCCACCCCCGACTGGCGCGGCCTGACCCGGCCGCCGGTGGTGGTGCCGGTCTCGAAGGTGGGCGCCGGGGACAGCTTCGTCGGCGCCTTCGCCCTGGCGCTGACCCGCGGCGCCGATCCGGTGACCGCCTGCGCCTGGGGCACGGCCGCCGCGGCGGCGGCGGTGACGGTGCCCGACACCGACCTCTGCCGGCGCGGCGACACCGAACGCTTCTTCGCCGAGGTCACCCGCCACTCGCTCTGACCAGCCGCGCGCATCTGCGGTCGCCGAGGGGGCTCTGCCCCCCGCGCCTCCGGCGCCCCCCCCGGAGTATTTCTGCCAAGAAGAAGGGGGTGAACGGCGTCTCGGGAACGCTCCGGGGGAGCGTCCCAGCCGCGAACGGGCGGAGCCCCGGAAAGGGCGCGCCCGGAAGACGGACCGGTCGACCGTTTCCAGCGCCGAACCGTGCCAGAGGCGCGCCGTGCCCACGCACGGCGCCCGGCCCAACGGGATGAGCTGCCGCGCCAGCGGCGGCGAAGACGGGCGGGAGCCCCCCGCCCCCGGTCCCGCCTTCCCCCGCCCGCGCTCAGGCGCGCGGGTGGGCGCGGCTGTAGACCTCCATCAGCCGGGCAGCGTCGACGCTGGTATAGCCCTCGGTGGTCGACAGCCGGGCATGGCCCAGCAGTTCCTGGATCGTCCGCAGATCCCCGCCCCGGTTCAGCAGATGGGTGGCGAAGGAATGGCGCATGGCGTGCGGCGTCGCCGTCGCCGGCAGGCCCAGCTGGGCACGCGCGGCGCGCATCGCGGTGCGCAGGCTCGACGGCGGCATCGGGCCGCCGCGGATGCCGCGGAACAGCGGCGTATCCCCGGTCAGCGGATGCGGGCAGAGCCGCCGGTACTCCTCGACCGCGGCGCGGGCGGCGGGCAGCACCGGCACCAGCCGGTCCTTCTTGCCCTTGCCGCGGATCCGCAGCATCTCGCCCAGCGGCGCCTCGCGCCCCTTCAGGGACAGCGCTTCCGAGATCCGCAGCCCCAGACCGTAAAGCAGGGTAATCACCGCGCCGTCCCGGGCCGCGACCCAGGGTTCGTCCGACTGCAGCTCGACCCGGTCCAGCATCGCCTTCGCCGCCGCCTCGTCCAGCGGGCGCGGCAGCTTGCGGCCGAAGCGCGGCGAACGGGTGGACAGCACCGGGGTGGCATCGAACCCGTCCCGGTCCGCCCACCAGCGATAGAACGACTTCACCGCCGACAGCGCCCGGGCCAGCGAGCGCGCCGAGAGGCCGCGCGCGCGCTCATGGGCCATCCAGGCCCGCATGTCGGTCAGCCCCAGCCCGCGCAGCGCCTCCGGCCCGGCGGCACCGCCGTGATACTCGCCCATGAAGGACAGGAAGCCCGCAAGGTCGGTGCGATAGGCGGTGACCGTGGCCGGCGCGGCATCGTCCAGCGCCGAAAGATGGGTGAGCCACCCCTCCAGCCGGTCGGCCATGGCCGGGGTGATCAGGCTCATCCGAGCCAGCCGCGCAGCATCCTTTCGCAGACCCGCGCAAACAGCTCGAGAAGATCGGTCGCCTGCCCCGGCGCGAAATGCCCGGGATGCTCGGATCCCAGCACCAGCAGCGCCGGCGCCCGGTCCTCGCCCATGTCCATCTCGACCACGGCTTCCGACCGGATGTCGGCGGCGGCGATGCCATAGACCCGCGGGTCGCCCTGCGTCACCTGCCGGAGCAGCACCTGGTGGACGCGGCCCGGCCGGCCCTGGCTGCGGAACTCGGCCACCGCCCGGGGGCCCAGCAGGCTGAGCGTGCCGGTCAGGGTGTTCAGGTCGCTGTCGGGATGCTCGGTCTCGGATTCCATCACCAGCCGGGCAGCGCGGATGCGCAGGCAGTCGGCGACCTGGTTGTCGAGGTTGACGAGGAAATCGTTGAAATCCAGCGGCGCGATCATCGTCAGGATGGCGCGATGCACCTGCTGGGTGGTCGAGACGTTGTAATAGGCCGCCGAGATCACCGTCTGGTGGGTCTGCTCCAGCTGGTCGATGCGCGATTCCATCCGCGACATCGCGACTCCGCGCATGTCCACCACGCGGTTGCCGCGGGCCTCGTCCTCGGCGCTGAGAATCGCCTTCAGAACCGACAGATCCTCCAGCACCACGCTGGGATCCGACAAGATCTGATCGCGCAGCGCCGCGGCGGCGCTGCCCTGGTTATCCTTGCTCATGTCCTGCCTCAGGTATTGTTATTGCCGGGCAGGCTAGCACATCACAGGATCTTCTGTCCCGTCTTTTCCCAGTCGGCCAGGAAGGTGGCGAGGCCCTTGTCGGTCAGCGGATGGCTGATCAGCGACTTGATCACCGACGGCGGCGCGGTGATCACGTCGGCACCGATCCGGCCGCATTCCGAGACATGGTTCGGCGAGCGGATCGAGGCCGCGAGGATCTGCGTCTCGTAGGCATAGTTGTCATAGATCTCGCGGATGTCGCGAATCAGCTCCATCCCGTCCATGTTGATGTCGTCCAGCCGGCCGACGAAGGGCGAGATGAAGGTGGCGCCGGCCTTGGCCGCCAGAATCGCCTGGTTGGCCGAGAAGCACAGGGTCACGTTGACCATCCGGCCCTCGTCCGAGAACACCTTGCAGGCCTTCAGCCCGTCCCAGGTCAGCGGCACCTTGATCGCGATGTTCGGCGCGATCGCCGCCAGCTTGCGGCCCTCGGCGATCATGTCGTCGGCCTTGACCGACACCACCTCGGCGCTGACCGGGCCGGGAACCAGATCGCAGATCTCCTTGATGACCTCGATCATGTCGCGCCCCGATTTCATGATCAGCGACGGGTTGGTGGTGACGCCGTCGACCATGCCGAGCGCGTGCAGTTCGGCGATGGCGTCGATTTCCGCGGTGTCGACGAAGAACTTCATGGCGGGCTTCCTCTCTCGGTCAGTTACCGCTCGCATACCCCACGGCACGCGTCGGGGAAAGGGGGCGCCGGCCCCTGAACGGACCGGTTTGCGTCCCGTTCCCGTGACCGGGGCCGGCTCTTTTCACCTCCGGGGCGCGATCCTATTGCCGTCCGACTGTCCCGGCGCCCGTCCTTACACCCGCCCCGGCGCCCGCTCCGCCCCGCCCCTTCCCGCCCCGCGTGCGGGGCGCTACATCGGGGCATGACCGACAGGGACACCTTCGATGCCGGCACGCCGGTGGCCGTGCTTACCACCCAGCCGCTGGGCGGCTGTCTCGACTATCTGGCGCCCGAAGGCGGCTGCGGCGCGGGCGATTTCGTGCTGGTGCCGCTGGGGCCGCGCCAGGTCGCGGGCGTGGTCTGGGGCCCGGCCGAGGGCGGCCTTGACCCCGCCCGGCTGCGCCCGGTCGCCGGGCGGATCGAGGCGCAGCCGATGACCCCGGCGTTGCGCGCCTTCCTGTCCCGGGCCGCCGCCTATACCCTGACGCCGCTGCCGGCGATGCTCCGGCTCGCCACCCGCACCCCCGGCCTCGGCGAAACCGCGGCGATGCAGAAGGTCTATCTGCGCGGCGCGGCCGAGCCCGACCGGATCACCGCGGCGCGGGCCCGGCTGCTCGACGCCCTCGACGACCACGACGGGCAGGTGCTGACCCTGGCCGAACTGACCGAAGCCGCCGGCGTCGGCGCCACGGTGGTGAAGGGGCTGGTGCGCCAGGGCGTCGTCATCGAGGCGGAACGCCCGCGCGACCTGCCCTATCCGGCGCTCGACCCGGCCCGGCCCGGCCCGGCGCTGGCCGCCGACCAGGCCGCGGCCGCCGTTTCCCTGCGCGCCGCGGTCGCCACCGGCGGCTATGGCACCACGCTGCTGCAGGGCGTCACCGGCTCGGGCAAGACCGAAGTCTATCTGGAAGCGGTGGCCGAATGCCTCGCCCGGGGCCGGCAGGCGCTGGTGATGATGCCCGAGATCGCGCTCACCGCCGAATTCCTCACCCGGGTCGAGGCGCGCTTCGGCGCCCGCCCCGGCGAATGGCATTCCGGCGTCACCACGACCGAACGGCGCCGGCTGTGGAAGATGGCCGGGACCGGCGAGGTGCAGCTGGTGGTGGGCGCGCGCTCGGCGCTGTTCCTGCCGTTCCGCGACCTCGGCCTGATCGTCGTCGACGAGGAGCACGACAGTTCCTACAAGCAGGACGAGGGCGTGCTCTACAACGCCCGCGACATGGCGGTGCTGCGCGCCTCGATCGAAGGCGCGCGGGTCGTGCTGGCCTCGGCCACCCCCAGCCTCGAATCCTGGGTCAATGCCGAGGCCGGGAAATACGACCGGCTCCGCCTGGCCACCCGCTTCGGCCCCAACGACCTGCCCGAGATCCAGGCCATCGACATGCGCGGCCTCGACCTGCCGCCGCAAAGCTGGCTCTCGCCGCAGCTGAAGGCGGCGGTGGCGGCGCGGCTTGCCGCTGGGGAACAGGCGCTCCTGTTCCTGAACCGGCGCGGCTATGCCCCGGTGACGCTCTGCCGGGCCTGCGGCCAGCAGATCGGCTGCAGCCAGTGCGACGCGCGGATGGTCGAGCACCGGTTCCTCAAGCAGCTGGTCTGCCACCAGTGCGGCGACGAACGCCCGATCCCCGACGCCTGCCCCGCCTGTGGTGTCGCCGGCCGGCTTGCCGCGGTGGGACCCGGGGTGGAACGCATGGCCGAGGAGGCCGCGGCGGCGTTTCCCGCGGCGCGGATCGCGGTGCTGTCCTCGGATCTCTACGGCTCGGCCCGGGCGCTGAAGGCGCAGATCGAGGCGATCGCCGCCGGCGAGGCCGACATCATCGTCGGCACCCAGCTCGTGGCGAAGGGGCACAACTTCCCGTTGCTGACCCTGGTGGGGGTGATCGACGCCGATCTCGGCCTGCAGGGCTCGGACCTGCGCGCGGCGGAACGCACCTTCCAGCTGATGCGGCAGGTGGCCGGGCGGGCGGGCCGGGCCGGCAAGCCGGGCGAGGCGCTGCTGCAGACCTACCAGCCCGAGCACCCGGTGATCCGGGCGATCCTCTCCGGCGCCGAGGAGGAGTTCTGGCGCGCCGAGGCCGAGGAACGCCGCGCCCTCGGCATGCCGCCCTTCGGCCGGATGGCCGGGATCGTGCTGTCGGGCCCGGATCTGGCGGCGGTGTTCGACCTGGGCAACGCGCTGGCCCGGAATGCCGCGCCGCTCCACGCCGTCGGCGCCGAGGTCTGGGGCCCCGCCCCGGCCCCGATCGCCCGGATCCGCGGCCGCCACCGGGTGCGCCTGCTGGTGCGCGCCCCGAAAGGCGCCGCGCTGCAGCCGGCCTTGGCTGAATGGACGGCAAGGGCCGGCCCGCTCAAGGGCGGATTGCGGCTCGCGATCGACATCGACCCGCAGAGCTTCTTCTGACAAGGCCGGGGCTCCGCCCCGGACCCCGGAGTATTTCCACCAAGAAGAAGGGGTTCGGCGCGCCCGGAAAACGGTCCGGTGGACCGTCTTCAGCGCCGAACGGGCGGAGCCCCGGAAAGGGCGCGCCCGGAAAACCGAGAGGCGGGACCGTGGCCCGGGTGGGCCGCATAAGCCCGGTGAATGTGGACCCTTCGCGGGCGTTGCCGTCCACCGGACGGCGTCGTGACCCGGCTCAGAGCGCCGAACGGGCGGAGCCCTGGACAGGGGGCGCCCGGAAATCGGTTCGCTGGACCGGGTTCCGGCGCCACAACCACTCCTCTTCTTCTTGGCTCAAATACTCCCGCCGGAGGCGCGCCGTGCCTCTGCAC
>JBGAOK010000044.1:0-27417 GCA_044221805.1 Meridianimarinicoccus sp. | reverse complement strand
CGCGAACGGCTCGACAAGTTCGGCCGGCCGCTTCTGGGCGCGACGACCAAGCCGAAGCTGGGCCTGTCGGGCAAGAACTACGGCCGGGTGGTCTATGAGGGCCTGAAGGGCGGCCTCGACTTCATGAAGGACGACGAGAACATCAACTCGCAGCCCTTCATGCACTGGCGCGACCGGTTCCTCTACTGCATGGAGGCGGTGAACCTGGCCACCGCCCAGACCGGCGAGGTCAAGGGCCATTACCTGAACATCACCGCCGGCACGATGGAGGAGATGTACCGCCGCGCCGAGTTCGCCAAGGAACTGGGATCGGTCATCGTGATGGTGGACCTGATCATCGGCTGGACCGCGATCCAGTCGATCAGCGAATGGTGCCGCCAGAACGACATGATCCTGCACATGCACCGGGCCGGCCACGGCACCTATACCCGGCAGAAGAACCACGGCATCAGCTTCCGGGTCATCGCCAAGTGGCTGCGCCTTGCCGGCGTCGACCACCTGCATGCCGGCACCGCGGTCGGCAAGCTGGAAGGCGACCCGCTGACCGTGCAGGGCTACTACAACGTCTGCCGGGAAGAGCGGAACGCCATAGACCTGCCGCGCGGCATCTATTTCGAGCAGGACTGGGGCAGCCTGAAGAAGGTCATGCCGGTCGCTTCGGGCGGCATCCATGCCGGCCAGATGCACCAGCTTCTGGACCTGTTCGGCGACGATGTGGTGCTGCAGTTCGGCGGCGGCACGATCGGCCACCCGATGGGGATCCAGGCCGGGGCGACCGCGAACCGCGTCGCGCTGGAGGCGATGGTGCTGGCCCGCAACGAAGGCCGCGACATCAGGAACGAGGGCCCGGAGATCCTGCGCGAGGCCGCCAAGTGGTGCAAGCCGCTGGAAGCCGCGCTCGATACCTGGGGCAACATCACCTTCAACTACACCTCCACCGACACGTCCGACTTCGTGCCGCTGGAAACCGCGTCCGTCTGAGGAGAACCGAGATGAGGATCACACAGGGCTGCTTTTCCTTCCTGCCCGACCTGACCGACGAGCAGATCACCGCCCAGGTCGAATACTGCCTCAGGAACGACTGGGCGATCGGGCTGGAATACACCTATGACCCGCACCCCCGGAACACCTACTGGGAGATGTGGGGCAACCCGATGTTCGACCTGAAGGACGCCAAGGGCGTGATGATGGAGCTGGACGACTGCCGCAAGGCGCATGGCGGGGCCTATATCCGCGTCAACGCCTTCGACTCGAACCGCGGCTTCGAGACGGTGCGGATGTCCTTCATCGTGAACCGGCCGAAGGTGGAACCCACCATCCACATGCAGCGCACCGACGACGTGGGCCGGTCGCAGAAATACGCCTGGGACGCGCGGTACTGACCGCAACCAGGCCAGGCCGCCGCGCGGGATTGCTCCCTCCAGCCGCGCGGCGGTTCCTTCCGACAGACCGTCTGCCCCTTTCCGAGACAGGTGAGCCATGGATGCCGTGACCGAAGCGCCCAAGACCGTCGACCTTGCCGATGCGTACGAAAGCTCGGGCGTGGGCGACGTGCTGCGCGAGCTGGACCGCGAACTGATCGGCCTTGCCCCGGTGAAAAGCCGCATCCGCGAGACCGCGGCGCTGCTGCTGGTCGACCGGGCGCGGCGCGACCTTGGCCTCGCCCACGAGACGCCGACGCTGCACATGTCCTTCACCGGCAATCCCGGCACCGGCAAGACCACCGTCGCGCTGAAGATGGCCGGGCTGCTGCACCGGCTGGGCTATGTCCGCAAGGGCCATCTGGTCAGCGTCACCCGCGACGACCTGGTCGGCCAGTACATCGGCCATACCGCGCCCAAGACCAAGGAAGTGCTGAAGAAGGCGATGGGCGGCGTGCTGTTCATCGACGAGGCCTATTACCTCTACCGCCCCGACAACGAACGCGACTACGGGCAGGAGGCGATCGAGATCCTGCTGCAGGTGATGGAGAACAACCGCGACGATCTCGTGGTCATCATGGCCGACTATGCCGACCGGATGGACCGCTTCTTCACCGCGAACCCCGGCTTCCGGTCGCGCATCGCGCACCACATCGAATTCCCGGATTACACCGACGCCGAACTGCGGCACATCGCCGAGTCGATGCTCGACGGCCAGAACTACGGCTGACCCGGCAGCTGGCCAGGCCATGGCCGAGTATGTCAACCTGCGCCGCGCCCAGCCGCATTTCGCCAATGCCCGCTCGATCCGCGAACGCGCGCTGGACAGAGCCCGCCTGCGCAGGCCAACTTCAGCTGTACCGAGACCGCGAAGGGCCCGGTCGACGCCGCGGCCCTGTCCACCATCACCGAACCCGACATCCGCGCCAGCCGGCGTCTTCGCCGGCGGGCTGGACGTGGAGCGGGGCCAGTTCAAGGAGGAAACCGCATGACCTTCACCCGCACCATCAAGATCGCGCCGTCGATCCTGTCGGCGGATTTCGCCGATTTCGGCGCCGAGTGCCGCGCCATGTCGAGGGCGGGGCTGCGACTGGGTGCATGTGGACGTGATGGACGGCCATTTCGTGCCGAACATCGCCTTCGGCCCTGGCTCTACCGCGATCCGGCCGCATATCCGGACGGTGATGAACGTCCGCCTGATGATCGCGCCGGTGGATCCGATGATCCAGGGCCTTCGCCGCCTCGGGCGCCGGCCTCCTGACCGCGCGTCACTGGAAGGCCGGGCCGCACATCCACCGCACGCTCCAGGCGATCCGCGGGGCGGGCTGCAAGGCGGGCGGCGCTGAACGGGCACCCCGGTCGAGGCGGTCGCGCATCTGCTGGACCTTCTCGACCTCGTGTGCGTGATGACGGTGAACCCGGGCTTCGGCGGGCAGTTCATCCTCCAGATCGCCAAAAGGTCGCGCCCTGCGGGCGATGATCGGCGACCGCCCCGTCCATATCCGGATCGACGGCGGCGTCGCATGAGACCGCGCCGCTGGTCGCGGCGGCCGAGCGCCGATGTGTTGGTGGCGGATCGGCGGTGTTCAAGGGCGGCTCGGTCGGCAACCCCGCGCCCTACGGCACCAACATCCGCCATCCGCGCCGCCGCCGAAGGCGCCCTGGCCGCGGCCGCCTGACGCCATGGCCGTGGCCCGAGCTGTCGTCTTCCGTCTGGACGGGACGCTGATCGACGGCGCCCCGGACATCCACGCCGCCGCCGCAAGACTGCTGGCGGGAGAGGGGCGCGCGGCGCTTCCCCTGCCGGTGATCCGGTCCTTCATCGGCAACGGCGTGCCGACCCTGGTCGAGCGGGTGATCGCCGCGGCCGGGCTGGAACCCGCCGACCACCCCCGGCTGACCGGGCGGTTCATGGAGTTCTACGACGCCGCGCCGGCCGACCTGACCCGGCCCTTCCCCGGCGTGCCCGAGGCCCTGGCCGTTCTGGCCGCCGAAGGCTTCGCGCTGGGGCTCTGCACCAACAAGCCCGAATCCGCCACCCGCGGCGTGCTGGCGGCGCTGGACCTCGACCGCTTCGAGGTTCTGGTCTGCGGCGACAGCATGGCCGTGCGCAAGCCCGACCCTTCGGTGCTGGAGGAGACGTTCCACCGTCTCGGCGCCGACGGGGTCTATGTGGGCGACAGCGAGGTCGATGCCGAGACCGCCGAACGCGCCGTCCGGCCCTTCGCGCTGTTCACCGGCGGCTATCGCAAGACCCCGGTCGCGGCGATCCGCCATGACCGCAGCTTCGACGACTTCGCCGACCTGCCCGCGATCGCGCTGGCCATGTGCGCCGAGACCTGCGGCGAGGATCCGGCATGAGCCTTCAAGCGCTGATCTTCGACGTGGACGGCACCCTCGCCGAGACCGAGGAGCTGCACCGTCGCGCCTTCAACACCGCCTTCGCCGAGGCCGGGCTGGGCTGGGTCTGGTCGGTGGCGGATTACGGGCAACTGCTGAGGACCACCGGCGGCAAGGAGCGCATCGCGGTCCATGCCAGCGTCGAACGGCTGCCTCTGGCCCCCGCCGACATTGCCGCGCTGCACGCGCGGAAGACCGCGATCTACACGGATCTCGTGGCCCGGGGCGAGCTGGAAGCCCGGCCCGGGGTGCGCGAACTGATCGAGGCGGCCCAGACCGGCGGTCTGCGGCTGGGGATTGCCACCACCACCAGCCTGCCCAATGTCGAGGCCCTGTGCCGCGCCATCTGGCGCCTGCCCGCGACGGGGATCTTCGACGTGATCGCAGCCGGTGACGAGGTCGCGCACAAGAAGCCCGACCCGGCGGTCTATCATCTGTGCCTCGACCGTCTGGGCGTGCCGGCAAGCCGGGCGATCGCCTTCGAGGACAGCGCGAATGGCCTCAGGGCCGCCCGCGCCGCCGGGTTGCGCTGCGTGGTCACTCCGGCGCTTTACACGCGCCACGAGTCTTTTGACGGGGCGGATTGGCTGCTGGACAGCCTTGCCGCTTACCGGCTGCCGGCAGCAGCCTGACGCCGTCGGCCCGATCCGCCGGCTGAAGGACGGCGCCGAAGTCCGATCCGGACGCGATCGCCGCGGCAGCCATCGCGGGACGAGCCAAGGGCGCGGCGGGCACCGCCCCGGCAGCGGCCGCCGGTGCTGCCGCGACAGCCAGAAGGGTGAAGGCAATTGCCTGACTGGAAAGGGATCTTGCGATGTTCATGGAAATCTCCGGCCACAGCCAATCGGGGGGAAGGTATGCCCCCTGGAGGTGCCATGAACAGCGCCGGATCGTCAGTCCTGCATTCCCGCCCCAACCCGGACGGGAAGGTGGGGAATGCCGGGCTTGCGGGCCTCGGGTCGGAAAGGCCGCGCCCCGATCAGGGTCGCGGCCGAAGTCGTCAGAGCCTGGCTTCGATCTTCGCCGTCGCCACCGGGGCCGCGGTCACCGTGACCCGCTCGCCGGTCCGCGCGAAGCTGTAGACGGTCCCGCGATACCCGGGCAGGGCGAACTGGACGACATCGCCATCGGCCAGCGCCATGACCAGCCGAGCCGGCTCGCCGCCATCCTTGGCCACATAAGTCGCGGTCACCTCGAGCGCGCCATCGGCTGCGGGCAGGTAATAGGCGACCAAATCGACGGCGCCGTCATGCAGGCTGCCGGCTTCAAGGGCGCGGTTCATCGCCGCCTCGCCCGCGACGGCAGGAAGGGCGAAGGCCGCGGCAAGGGTCGCAAGGGAAACAAGTCGCTTCATCTGGGAACTCCCGGAACGGTGCGGGCCGGAAACGGGATCGTCCCGATCCGCGGCAGCCTGCGAAGACATGTTCGGCCGCGCGCGATACGGGACCGGATTTACCACTCCGCATGTAATGCTGCGTTGCGGCATCAGAAAAGCCACAAATCCCGCATAGCTGCCATGCGCTTTCTGCGGCGCGGCATCGGCTGGATCAAGCTGCCCGGATCAGGGCCGGCGTTCGCTCGAATGTCACGTTTTCGATATGTGGTTGCCCCGCTTGCCCCCGAAGTCGTAGACTGTTCCGCGTACGAGGCCAGATCACGACAAGACTTCCCGACGGGCAGAAGGACCGCGAAAACGCGGCAGCCCCCGTCATTTGGCCGCACTGGGAGGACGACACATGACGCAGGCAGTTGCCGCGGATCTTGAGGCGGACCACGCGCTCGACATCCGATCGGTACTGATCGTTGACGACCATCCGCTCTATTGCGATGCCCTCGCGGCAACGATGCAGAGCTTCTTCCACACCCGCCGGATTCGGACCGCGGACACGCTGGAAAAGGCCATGCAGCACCTGAAGTCGCGCTACAGCCCGGATCTGGTCCTGCTCGACCTGAACCTGCCGGACGTCTCGGGCTTGAGCGGCTTCCTGAAGATCAAGAAGAAGGCGCCCGAGGTGCCGGTGATCGTGATCTCGGCGATCTCGGACGATGCGGTGGTCGAGCAGGTGATGTCGGCTGGCGCCGCGGGCTTCATCCCGAAGGAGACCGGCCGCGAGAGTTTCCGCGAGGCGCTGCGCCAGATCGCCGACGGCAAGACCTATGTGCCCGCCGGCTATGCCGAGGGTCATGCCGCCGCGAAGACCGACAAGTCGTCGGAAGACATCGCCCGGCGTATCGCCGAGCTGTCGCAGCAGCAGAACCGGATCCTCGCGCTGATCTGCAAGGGCAAGCCGAACAAGCTGATCGCCTACGAGATGCAGCTGGCCGAGGCGACGGTGAAGGCGCACATCACCGCGCTGCTGCGCCGGCTGGGCGCGCGCAACCGGACCCAGGCCGCGATGATGGTGCGCGAGGTCTCGATCCGGCAGAACCTGCAATAGGGGGCTGAACTGGCCCAGGACGACATTGCCCTTGACCGCAGGGCAGCCAGCGACCT
This sequence comes from Meridianimarinicoccus sp., assembly GCA_044221805.1. Lineage (GTDB taxonomy): Bacteria > Pseudomonadota > Alphaproteobacteria > Rhodobacterales > Rhodobacteraceae > Meridianimarinicoccus. Next base: position 21,102 of record JBGAOK010000044.1, on the reverse strand, counting down.
TGGCCGCAAGCCGGCCCGGTCGCTGAGAATAGGGATCTCCCGCGCGGCCGAGCCTGCGGTTGCGCTGGCCGAGATCGGTGCTCAGTTGCGCGGCGGCACGCCCAGCTTCATCTTCCTGCTGGTGCCCGGGCGGATGTCGCCCGAGGCGCTGGCGGAAGCGCTGCCCGGCAGCCTGCCGGACGTGGCGATCTTCGGCAGCACCACCGCGGGCCAGATCACCGCCCAGGGTTATGAAGAAGACGCGCTGGTGGCGCTGGCCTTCCGGGCGAAGCATTTCCGCGTCGCGTCGAAACTGTTCACCGATCTGGCGCCGGTGTCGATCTCGCGCGTGGCGGCTGAAACCCAGCAGCTGGCCGCGCAGTTCCCGGTGACGCCGGGACGGCGCCGGCTGGCGCTGATCTTCGCCGACGGCCTGTCCAAGCAGGAGGACGTACTGGTCGCCGGGCTGGAACTGGCGCTTGGCGACCTGCCGGTGTTCGGCGGATCGGCCGGCGACGGGCTGCGGTTCGAACGTACGCTGGTGCTGCACGGCGGACGCTTCCACAGCAATGCCGCGCTGCTTCTGCTGATCGAGACCGATCTGGACTTCTGCGGGCTGGGCTTCGACCATTTCCAGCCGACCGAACGCCATGCCGTCGTGACCCGAGCCGTGCCCGAGCAGCGGCTGGTGCTGGAACTGAACGGCGCGCCCGCGGCCCGGGAATACGCCCGGCTGGTTGGCGTTCCCGTCGAGCACCTGTCGCCGCTGGTCTTCGCCGAGAACCCGGTCTTGGTGCGCAACCGCAGCAACTACCATGTGCGCGCCATCCAGCAGAATTCCGACAGCGAGGCGCTGACCTTCCTGTCGGCGATCGATGACGGGCTGCTGCTCAGGCTGGGGCGCGGCAAGGAGATCATCCGCACCCTGGAAAGCGGCCTAGCCGCCGCCGAGGCGCAGTACGGCCCGCCCGACTTCATCCTCGGCTTCGACTGCTACCTGCGCCGGCTCGAGATCGCCCACAAGGGACTGGCCGACGCCGCGTCGGATTGCCTGCGGCGCCACCGGGTCGTCGGCTTCAACACCTATGGCGAGCAGCATCTGGGGGTCCATGTGAACCAGACCTTCGTGGGAGTCGCCTTCTTCCGCCCGAACGGGATGCCCAGCCTGTGATCGACCCGAACGACCCGCCCGAGGTCCAGCTCGCCAAGCAGCGCCGCATCATCGACGCCCTGATCCGCCGGGCGGAACGCCGCCACGAGGTTGGTGACAGCCCCTATGCGCTGTTCCAGTCGGCGGTGTCGCTGCAATCGGAAGTCTGGAAGAAGACCCGCGATCTGGAAGAGGCGCTCGATTCGCTCGGCCAGACCGCCCGCGACCTCGAAGCCGCGCGCACCGCGCAGGAGACGCTGCAGCGGAACCTCGCCGAAGCGATGAACGCCATGGAAGGCGGCTTCGCTCTGTTCAGCGAGGGCCGGCTGCAACTGTGGAACACGCTGTTCCGCCGGCTTCTGCCGGACATCGAGCCGATCATCCTGCGCGGCCTCGACTTCCACGACTATCTCGACGCGGTGCAGGCGAGCAGCTTCGTCCGGCCCGATGCGGGTCACGAGGTCGGGCCTCTGGCGCGCCATGTCCAGGGCATAGAAAGCGCGCAGATCGCCTCGTATGTGCTGCCGCTGAAGAACGACCGATGGTTCCAGGTCTCGCACCACCGCACGCCATCCGGCAACATCGTCGTCCTGCAGACCGAGATCACCGACATCGTCCGCGAGAGCCGACGCCAGAAGGCCCAACTGATCGACCGGCACGGCCAGTTCCTGCAGGCCGCCTTCGACCACATGTCGCTGGGGATCTGCGCCTTCTCGGGGTCCGGCGCGCTGCTGGTCCGCAACGACCGCTTCGGCGAACTGCTGGGGGTGCCGCTGAAGCTGCTGAAGTCAGGCACCGACATCCGCCGCATCGTCGGCTATCTGGCACGCTTCGACCTTCTGGATCGGGACAGCGGCCGGTTCGACAGCGAAGGCTGGCTGAAGGCGATGTTCCGCGGCCAGACAGCCCAGGGCCGGTTCCGGCGCAGCGACGGGACCTGCCTCGACCTGCGCGTCCGGCCGCTGCCCGAAGGCGGCTTCGTGGTCTCGATCATGGACATCACCGCCGAAGCCGACGCCGCCGAGGCGCTGGAGCGCCGGGTCGAGGAACGCACGGTCGAGCTGACCGAGGCCAACCGGCTCCTGGAACTGAAGACCGCCGAACAGGCCCGGTCTGAGGAAGCCCTGCGCTTGGCCAAGGAAGCCGCCGAGGCCGCGAACCGGTCCAAGACCCGCTTCATCGCGGCGGCCAGCCACGACCTGCTGCAGCCGATCAATGCGGCGAAACTCTATCTCTCGACCCTGGCCGAGACCGAGATGCCGGCGCCGGCGCGCGACAAGGTCGACCGCCTGCACCGGTCCTTCGCCTCGATCGAGACGCTTTTGCACGCGATCCTCGACATCTCGCGGCTGGACAGCCCGGGGATGGACTTCAACATCGACAGCTTCTGCATCGGGCCGCTGCTGCAGGCTATCGCCACGGATTGCAGCCCGCTGGCAGATGAGAAGGGGATCACCCTGCAGGTCGTGCCCTGCAACCACTGGGTGACGAGCGACCGGCGCTATCTGTCCCGGTCGATCCAGAACCTGGTGGTCAATGCCATCCAGTACACCGACACCGGGCGCGTCCTGGTCGGCTGCAAGCACCGGGGCGAGCATCTGGTGGTCGAGGTCAACGACACCGGCGTCGGCATCTCGCCCGAGGACCAGACCCGGATCTTCAACGAGTTCACCCGGGTCGGCAAGACCGGCGGCGGCGGCATGGGGCTGGGGCTGTCGATCGTCGACCGGGCCTGCCGCCATCTGGGCCACCCGGTCCGGCTGGTCTCGGAACCCGGCAAGGGATCGACCTTCAGCATCGAACTGCCCCGGGCCGACCCGGTTCCCGGCGCGGCGGACCTGCCCTGCAACCACCGGCACGACCGGGCCGGCGGCTTCCACCGTCTGGTGATGATCGTCGAGAACGACCCGGAGGTGCTGCGTGCCACCAGCGACAAGCTGGAAAGCTGGGGCGCCAGCGTGCTGTCGGCGTCATCGACCGCCGCGGCGCTGGCCCTGATGGCCGAGATCGGCACGCCGCCCGACGTGATCCTTGCCGACTACCAGCTCGACGGCGACGATACCGGGCTCGAGACCATCCGGGCGCTGCGCAAGACCGCCGGGCAGGACATCCCGGCCGTGCTGATTACCGCGAACCGCAACAAGGCGGTGACCAAGGCGGCCGAGAAGATGGATGTCTCGGTCATGACCAAGCCGGTGCATCTGGCGCGGCTCAGGTCCCTGATCGACTGGAAAACCCGGGCGCAGGTCGCCTGAACCCCACAGCCCAAGCACCGACCAAGGTCGGCGCTGACAGGGCGCGGCGCGGGACTAGGCTCGGAGCGAAAAACGGGAGGGGACCCCATGCGCCGGTTCGCGGTCGCGATTCTGATCTGTCTTGCCACCGGTCTGCCAGCAGCCGCCGGCCAGACCTATGACCTGTTCTTCCGGACGGGCACGCTGAATGCGTCCGACGGCGGCGCCCTTGGCGACCGGCTGAGCTATGACGGCAAACTCGCCGGCCCCACGGCCATCGCCGGCACCGAGGCCTATGGCGTCGCGATCGGCCCGGCGCCGGACGGCAATACCGGGATCACCCTGACGGAAGGCGGCCGGACCCGGATCCTCGGCACTTATGACACCAAGGCGGGCAATCCGGTCATCATGTACTTCCTTGAGTCGACGCTCAGGCAGATGTCGCAGATTTCGGGCGGCAACCCCTACTACATCCGCAACCGGATCAAGGAGGCGCTGCTGGGCGAGGCCGAGATCGAGCCGGTGACCTTCACCATCGGCGGGCAGGAAGTCGCGGCGCAACGCGCCACCATCCGCCCCTTCGCGTCGGATCTGGCCCGCGACCGGATGGGCGCCTTTGCCGACCTGTCGCTGTCGGTCACCGTGGCCGAGGCGATTCCCGGCTGGTACGGCCGGATCGAGGCCCGCACCCCCGCCGACCTGCCCGGGGCCTTCGCGAACGAACTGACCCTGACCGGGGTCGAACCGGAGGCAAAGGCACAATGACCCGTCCCGCCCTTGCCCTCGCCGCAGCCCTGCTCGCCCTGCCCGGCGCCGCCCCGGCCCAGAGCATTGCCGACCAGTTGAACGACTATCCCACATCGGCGCGGGCCGAGTACGTCTTCGCCTGCATGGCCGCCAATGGCGAGAACCAGGTGGTGCTGCAGCAATGCGCCTGCTCGATCGACGTGATCGCCTCGATCCTTCCCTTCGACCGCTATGTCGAGGCCGAGACGGTGCTGTCCATGCAGCAGGTGCGCGGCGAACGAACGTCGATGTTCCGCACCTCGAAGGTCACGCAGGATCTGGTGGCCGAACTGCGCCGGGCCCAGGCCGAGGCCGAGATCACCTGTTTCTGAGGGCGGGGTTCCGCCGGCTCAGGCCGGCGGATCCTTCGGCAGTTCGCGGTCGAAGACATTGCCCTCGGTATCCACCGCATGGACCCTGAGCGTCGGCGCGCCGTTGTCGGCATAGGTGAAGCGGAACACCGGATTCTCGCTGATCGAGATGCCGCCATCCAGCCGGAACAGCTGTTCGTCGCCCTGCCAGACTTCCAGCTGGCTGATGAAATGCGCCGGCACGAACAGGTGGGTGACCTGGTCGCGCTGAAGCCCGGAATAGTTCGGGTGGCGGATCATCACCTGCGCCTCGCGCCGGGCGGTCGACTGCTGCGGCGCCGGGGCGAACAGGCGCAACTTCATCTGCCCCATGCCGGCGACGGCTTCCTCGGGATCCTTGGTCGCCGGGGCCGAGCAACCGCCGGAGGCCTTGACGTAGCGGCCGTTCATGAACACGCCGGAGTCGGTCTCGGCGAGCACGCGGATATTGGAATACTGGTTCACCCGGACCCGGGTCTCGAAATCCAGCGGATCCATCGCCGGGCCGAAGCTGATCGTCGCCGCGACGGGCGACGGGTTCTCGTCGATCACCAGGGTCAGCTTCTCGATCCGCCGGTCCGGGTCGGTCTGGCGGATCACCACCGGAACCGTCGCCGCGTCGCTGGCGCGATAGGGCGCCGAGACCTCGAACAGCGCGGTGCCGTCCTGCAGCGCGACGTCGCCGATGACATCGACCTGAATGTCCTGCCAGGACCCGCCATCAATCATCGGGTTCTGCTCGTCGGCGGCCAGGGCGGCCGGCGAAAGGGTTGCGGTGGCCAGGGCGAAGCCCAGGCAGAACAGCGGGCGCAGCATCCGGACCCCTCCCAGGTCGTTGGAACCGGGCAAGTCTAGCACGCGCGGAGGGGCGCACGGATTCACCCTTTCGTATGCATGGCCGGAAAGGGCGGAAGGGGGCAGCCTGCACCTGCCTGACAGCCCGGGAGAGACGGCGATGTACGAGGCAGTGGCACTGGTCTGCGCGCTCGCCTCCGGCGCCGAAAGCTGCCGGGACGTTCTGCTGCCCGGCCACGCCGGGGCGACGGCCGAAGCCTGCGCCGCCTCGGTCGAGGCCGCGCCGCCCGGCTGGCTGGCCGGCGTGGATGCCCGCGGCGTGGACTGCCGGCCCCGCCCGGCGCCCGACCTCGCCTTTTCGGAAGTCGCCCCCGGGGTCTTCGTCCACGAGGGCCAGATCGCCGATGCCGGGCCAGGCAATACCGGCGACGTGGCCAATGTCGGCTTCGTCGTCGGCGACAGCGCGGTCGCGGTGATCGACAGCGGCGGCTCGCGGCTGGTGGGCGAGCAGGTCTATCTGGCGGTGCGCGCGCGGACCGAGTTGCCGATCGCGACGCTGATCCTGACCCACATGCACCCCGACCATGTCCTGGGTGCCGCGGCCTTCGCCGATGCCGGCGCGACTGTCGTCGGCCATGCCCACCTGCCCCGGGCGCTGGCCGACCGGCAGGAGACCTATATGACCGCCTTCGCCAGCCGGATCGGCAACCCCGCCTTCATCGGCACCCGCATCGTCGCGCCTGCGTCCCTGGTCGAGGACCGGGCCGAGATCGACCTTGGCGGGCGGGTGCTGGAGCTGCGCCGCTGGCCCACCGGCCATTCCGAAAGCGACCTGACCGTGTTCGATGCCGCCACCGGCACGCTGTTCACCGGCGATCTGGTGTTCGACCGCTACACGCCGTCGCTGGACGGCTCGCTCAGGGGCTGGCAGGCGAACCTGGCCGCGATCCGGGCGATCCCGGCGGCGCGGGCGATCCCCGGCCATGGCGGGCCGGTGCTGGCCTGGCCCGCCGGCGCCGCGCCCGAGGCGCGCTATCTGGATCGTCTGGCCGCCGACGCGACGGCGGCGATTGCGGCCGGGACCCCCCTGTCCGTGGCGATCGACACCATCGGCCAGGGTGAGGCACGAAACTGGCAGCTGTTCGACAACTTCAACTCCCGCAACGCCACCGTCGCCTATACCGAACTGGAATGGGAATAGGCCGCGCTATTTCGGCAGCGCCGCTTGCAGCATCTGGGCGATCGCGTAGAGCCGCTTTTCCAGCAGCACTGGCGTTTCGCAGACATAGGTGAGCGACCGCTCGCGGTCGGTATAGATCCGTTCGTCCCAGGCCACCTGTTCCTCGATCAGGTCGATCCGGTCGAAATCCGGGGTCGCGGCGTCCGACAGGGTTTCGGCCTCGATCCGGGCGGTGTTGATCCGCTCGGCCAGGGCGACCTGACTGTGGGCATAGCTGGCGATGCCGCCGATCACCCGCTTGCGGTCCTTGCCGATCTTGTCGAACACCGCGGTGAAGACGTTGCCCAGATCGTCCGCTGTGGTGCCGGGATGATCGGCCACATAGGCGGTGATCAGCGCCTGTGCGTCGTCCAGACTGACCCGGCGCAGCGCCAGCTTGGCCGCCAGCGTCTTCGCGTCCGGCGACAGCTCGGCCTTGGTCACCGGCAGCGGCCACATCAGCCCCACGGACAGGCTTTCCACCTTCCGCTGGATGCACGGCCAGTCGGGATCGGTCGACTCTGCCCCTAGGGCCAGTCCCGGCGCCATCAGCAACGCCATCGCCAAGATGTTGATTTTCATGAGGCTCCTCCGCGACCTTTCGGCCAAGGATAGGCCCGGACCGGCGCGCCGACAAATGAGCGAATTACAAACCTTGGTATCGATTGTTACCCCGACCGGCGACCGTATAGTCAAGGTCCAACGCCCCATCGGCCCCCAAAATGACCACTAATTCCAGGGAGGATTGTCATGCGCACACGCGCGGCACTGGCCGTAGGGGCCGGGAAACCCCTTGTCGTCACTGAAGTGAATCTCGAAGGCCCGCGTGCGGGCGAGGTGATGATCGAGATCAAGGCCACGGGCATCTGCCACACCGACGAATTCACCCTCTCGGGCGCCGACCCCGAAGGCATGTTCCCCGCGATCCTGGGCCATGAAGGTGCCGGCATCGTGGTCGAGGTCGGCCCGGGCGTGACCAGCGTGAAGCCGGGCGACCATGTCATCCCGCTCTACACGCCGGAATGCCGCGAGTGCTATTCCTGCACCAGCCAGAAGACCAACCTCTGCACCTCGATCCGCGCCACCCAGGGCAAGGGCGTTATGCCCGACGGCACCTCGCGGTTCTCGACCCTCGATGGCGAGCCGGTGCTGCACTACATGGGCTGCTCGACCTTCTCGAACTACACCGTCCTGCCCGAGATCGCGGTGGCGAAGATCCGCGAGGACGCGCCGTTCGACAAGGTCTGCTACATCGGCTGCGGCGTCACCACCGGGATCGGCGCGGTGATCAACACCGCCAAGGTCGAGATCGGCTCGACCGCCGTGGTGTTCGGCCTGGGCGGCATCGGCCTGAACGTGCTTCAGGGCCTGCGGCTGGCCGGCGCGGACATGATCATCGGCGTCGACCTGAACAACTCGAAGAAGGAGATGGCCGAACGCTTCGGGATGACCCATTTCATCAATCCCAGCGAGATCGGCGAGGACATCGTCCCCTACATCGTCAACCTGACCAAGCGGCGGGGCGACCTGATTGGCGGGGCGGACTATACCTTCGACTGCACCGGGAACGTGAAGGTGATGCGTCAGGCGCTTGAATGCGCCCATCGCGGCTGGGGCGAGTCGGTCGTCATCGGTGTCGCCGGCGCCGGGCAGGAGATCGCCACGCGGCCGTTCCAGCTGGTCACCGGCCGGGTCTGGAAGGGCACCGCCTTCGGCGGCGCCCGCGGCCGGACCGACGTGCCGAAGATCGTCGACTGGTACATGGACGGGAAGATCGAGATCGACCCGATGATCACCCACACGCTCAGCCTCGACGAGATCAACAAGGGCTTCGACCTGATGCATGCGGGCGAGTCGATCCGCGCCGTGGTGGTCTATTGAAACCCGAGCGCATCAGGGGGGCTGACGGCATGCAGCTCGTCTCGCAGAACCGCTGCTATGGCGGAACACAGTCGGTGTTCCGCCACTGGTCCGAGGTCTGCCAGACCGACATGACCTTCGGGCTCTACCTGCCGCCGCAGGCGGAGCATGGCTCGGTGCCGCTGCTGTGGTACCTGTCGGGCCTGACATGCACCCACGAGAACGCGATGACCAAGGCCGGGCTGCAGGAACATGCGGCCCGCCATGGCATCGCCATCGTGTTTCCCGACACCTCGCCCCGGGGCGAGGCCGTCGCCAACGACGACGCCTATGACCTTGGCCAGGGGGCCGGCTTCTACGTCAACGCCACGCGCGAGCCGTGGAAGGCCCATTACCAGATGTACGACTACATCGTCCGCGAACTCAGGGCGGTGCTGCAGGGGGCGATGCCGGTCAACGGCGCGCACGGGATCACCGGCCATTCCATGGGCGGTCACGGGGCGCTGACCATCGCCTTCCGTAACCCCGGCCTGTTCCGCTCCGGTTTCCGCCTTCGCGCCAATCGTCAATCCGACCCGCTCGGACTGGGGACGCAAGCAGCTTGCGGCCTATCTTGGCCATGACGAAAGCCAGTGGGCCGATTACGACGCGAGCCTGCTTCTGGAGCAGCACGGCTGGAAGGGCGACATCCTGATCGACCAGGGCGACAGCGACCAGTTCCTCGACCTGCTGAAGCCCGAAGTGATGGCGCAGGTGATCGCCGCGAAACGCCAGCCCGCCATGTTCCGCATGCAGCCCGGCTACATGCACAGCTACTATTTCGTCGCCAGTTTCGGAGAGGACCACGTGCGCTGGCACGCCGAGAGGCTGAACAACCATTAGACCATGAGCGTATGGCCTGTCATGAAAATGCCGCATACTGTGATCCGCCGAAACCAAGACGTGTTAGGTAGAAGACCTCAGAGCTGAAGACGACAACCGTTCTAGCCACCATGCCGTGCGTGCTCGCCGGCACCGGGGTTCTCCGCGCGAAGGAGACGCCGCAAGGGCGAGAAAGTCTTCAAGAAATGCAAGGCCTGCCATGTCGGCGAAGGCGCCGAAAACAAGGTCGGACCGATCCTGAACGGGGTGATCAGACGGACGGCCGGAACTCTGCCCGGCTACACCTTCTCCGACGCGATGATCGCCGCCGGCCAGAGCGGCGTGGCCTGGACCGACGAGGAGCTCAACATCTACCTGACCAATCCCAAGGATCTGGTCCCGGGGACGAAGATGAGCTTCGCGGGCCTGAAGAAGGAAGAGGATCGGGCGGACGTGATCGCCTATCTGGCAACCTTCAACTAACGGCCCGAAAGAAAAAACCCTGCGCCCGGCGGCCGGCGCAGGGAACCCGAAGAAGCCGCAGACGGAACAGATCTGAAGGTGCACCGGCGGCACCCGTCAGTTCTGACACGGAAAGACGGTCGCAACCGCCATTGGGAGGACGATATGACCAGACTTCTCTACCTTTCCACCGCAATTCTGGTGGGCGGCGCCATCACGGCTTCGGCAAATGCCGACCTGCAGAAGATGATGGATGACCCCAACCAGTGGGTGATCCAGACCGGTGACTATGCCAACCAGCGCTACTCCGAGTTGGATCAGATCAACAAGGGCAACGTGGCCGACCTGAAGGTGGCGTGGTCGTTCTCGACAGGCGTGCTGCGCGGCCACGAGGGCTCGCCCCTGGTGGTCGGCGACGTGATGTATGTTCACGCCCCCTTCCCCAACACCGTTTTCGCTCTCGATCTGAACAACGAGGGCAAGATCCTGTGGAAGTACGAGCCCAAGCAGGATCCCAGCGTGATCGCGGTGATGTGCTGCGATACCGTGAACCGCGGCCTCGCCTATGCCGACGGCAAGGTGATCCTGCATCAGGCCGACACGACCGTCGTGGCGCTGGACGCCAAGACCGGTGCGGTGGCCTGGAGCGTGAAGAACGGCGACCCGGCGATCGGCGAAACCAACACCGCGACGGTCATGCCGGTCAAGGACAAGGTCCTCGTCGGCATCTCGGGCGGTGAATTCGGCGTCCGCGGGTCGGTGACGGCCTACAACCTGAAGGACGGCTCGCTGGCCTGGCGCGCCTATTCGACCGGCCCTGACGCCGAGATGCTGTTCGACCCCGAGAAGACCACCGTGCTCGGCAAGCCGGTCGGCGCCGACTCGAGCCTGAAAACCTGGGAAGGCGATCAGTGGAAGATCGGCGGCGGCACCACCTGGGGCTGGTATTCCTACGATCCGGAACTGAACCTGGTCTATTACGGTTCGGGCAACCCCTCGACCTGGAACCCGGTGCAGCGCCCCGGTGACAACCGCTGGTCGATGACCATCTTCGCCCGCGATGCCGACACCGGCGTGGCAAAATGGGTCTACCAGATGACGCCCCACGACGAGTGGGACTTCGACGGGATCAACGAGATGATCCTGACCGAGCAGGAGATGGGCGGGCAGATGCGCAAGCTGCTGACCCACTTCGACCGCAACGGCTTCGGCTACACGCTGGACCGGGAAACCGGCGAGCTTCTGGTGGCCGAGAAGTACGACCCCGCGGTCAACTGGGCGACCCATGTGGAGATGGACCCGAACTCCGAGCAGTTCGGCCGTCCGCAGGTGGTGGCGCAGTTCTCGACCGAGCAGAACGGCGAGGATGTGAACTCGACCGGCATCTGCCCGGCAGCGCTCGGCTCGAAGGACCAGCAGCCGGCGGCCTATTCGCCCGAGACCAAGCTGTTCTACGTGCCGACCAACCACGTCTGCATGGACTACGAACCGTTCGCGGTCAACTACACCGCCGGTCAGCCCTATGTGGGCGCCACCCTGTCGATGTTCCCGGCGCCGAACAGCCATGGCGGCATGGGCAACTTCATCGCCTGGGACGGCACGAAGGGCGAGATCAAGTGGTCGATCCCGGAACCGTTCTCGGTCTGGTCGGGCGCGCTGGCCACCGCGGGTGACATCGTCTTCTACGGGACGCTGGAAGGCTACCTGAAGGCGGTCGATGCCGCGACCGGCGACGAGCTGTACAAGTTCAAGACGCCCTCGGGCATCATCGGCAACGTGATGACCTACAGCCACGGCGACAAGCAGTACGTCGCAGTGCTGTCGGGTGTCGGCGGCTGGGCCGGCATCGGCCTCGCGGCCGGTCTGACCAACCCGAACGACGGTCTGGGCGCCGTGGGCGGCTATGCCGCGCTCAGCGACTACACCGCGCTTGGCGGAACCCTGACGGTGTTCGAACTTCCCGACTGATCGGTAACGATCGCAGCGGACCGGCGCCCAGGGTGCCGGTCCGCCCCCATCTCCCCGAAGGAACAGACATGGACAAGCTCACCCTTGCCCCGGCGCTGGCCGCGGCAGTCGCGATCGCGTTGACCGCGGGCGCCGCACAGTCGCAAACGGACAACATCACCGCGACCCGGTCCGAAGGCGGACGCTACTACACCGCCGACGATGTTCCGACCTACAGCATCGCCGAGGATGGAACCATCGACTGGATGACCTATTCGGGTTTCCGGCGCTATCACTCGGAATGCCATGTCTGCCATGGTCCCGAGGGCGAAGGGTCGAGCTACGCGCCCGCGCTGAAGAATTCCGCGATCACCCTCGACTACTATGACTTCATCGACGTGGTGACGAACGGCCGGCAGGTCGTGAACGCGGCGACCCATAACGTGATGCCCGCCTTCGGCGACAACCCGAACGTGATGTGCTACATTGACGACATCTACGTCTACCTGAAGGCGCGCGGCACCGAGGCGGTCCCCCGTGGCCGTCCGGCGAAGCGCCAGGAGAAGTCCGATGAGATCCGCGAGGCCGAGGCCGCCTGTCTTGGCAAATGACCGGCTGGGCCGCGGCGTGCGGCGTCTCGCCCTGACGCTGGCCGCCCTGGCCGCCGGTATCGGCTTTGGTGCGGCTGTCGCGCAGACGTCCGACCTCGTGTCCACGACGGCGTTCCGCGTCTGTGCCGACCCTGCCGCCGTGCCGATGTCCGACGAGGCCGGCACCGGGTTCGAGAACCGGCTCGCCGAGCTGTTCGGCGCCGAGCTGGGCCTGCCGGTGGCCTATACCTGGTTCCCGATGAGCACCGGGTTCCTGACCCGGACCTTGCTGGCCAACCAGTGCGACGTGGTCATCGGTTTCGCCCAGGGTGGCGAGATCGTGCTGAACACCAACCACTACTATACCTCGGGCTACCTGATGATCGTGCCGAAGGACGGGCCGCTGGCCGGGGTGACCCAGCTGTCGGATCCGGCCCTGAAGGACCGCCGCGTCGGTGTCATCGCCGGCAGTCCGCCGGCCTCGCATGTGGCCCATGCGGGATTGATGGCGAAGGCCAAGGGCTATGAGCTGGTGGTCGACCGCCGGGTTCAGAGCCCGTCCGAGGACATGCTCGCCGACATCGAATCCGGGACGATCGACGCCGGCATCCTGTGGGGACCGATCGGCGGGCCGCTGCTGAAGGCCGACCATCCCGGGTTGCAGGGCACGCTGCTGCTGTCCGAGCCCGGCGCGCCGAAGATGTTCTACCGCATCACCATGGGTGTCAGGCCCAGCGACAAGGCGTTCCAGCGCAAGCTGAACTCGCTGATCCGGCGCAACCAGGACAAGATCAATGCCATCCTCGTCGAGGCGGGCGTGCCGCTCCTGAACGACATGGGGACAGCGCCGCTCGAGGTGTCGAACTGATGCGCCACTGGCTGAGAACCCTTGCGATCCCGGTGGCGGTGCTCACCCCGCTGCTGGCGGCCGAAGATGTCGTTGCGGAGACCGTTCCGGAGCCGGCTGGCTACCGGATGGAAGAATACCGCGCCCCGGTGCCGGCCACGCTGGCCGGGGCGCAGGTGGTGGACGCGGCCGGTGCCCATGCCCTGTGGCAGGCCGGCGGCACCGCCTTCCTCGATGTGCTGCCCCGCCCGCCCAAGCCCGAGAACCTGCCCGAAGGCACCATCTGGCACGAGAAGCCGCGCGCCTCGATCCCCGGCGCGATGTGGCTGCCGAACGTGGGCTACGGCGAGATCGCGCCCGAGACGGCCGCGTATTTCCGGGCCGGGCTGAGCCAGGCCACCGGCGGCGACACGGCCCACCCGATCCTGTTCTTCTGCCTCACCGACTGCTGGATGTCGTGGAACGCCGCGAAGCGGGCGCTGGAATATGGCTATACCGACGTGACCTGGTATCCGCTCGGCACCGAGGGCTGGGCCGAGGCCGAGCATGAGTTGGTCGAGGTTCAGCCCTGGAAACCTGAGGCTCAGTAGCCGGCGCGGGTGGCGCTCGCCTCGGTGCGGGTGCCGTTGGTATCGGTGAGCGTCACGTCGGCGCGCCGGGTCGCCTCCGGCACCGTCAGATGCAGTTCGGGATTCTCGGACAGCGAGATCGACCCGGTGACGGTCACATGGGGCTGCCCGTCCAGCGCCACCTCCAGCGTCTCGACGTAGCGCATCGGCGTGAACAGCAGCGTCACCTGATCCATCTGCATGCCGCTGTGGCTGGGGTGGCTGATGCCGAGGTCCAGCCCGACCTCATGGCGCCGAAGTGCTTCCAGCGCGGCAAGTCCGCCGCCATCGCCGTCTTCCGGCGCGGCCGAGAACGCCACCGCCATCTCGCCCAGGGACGCCAGGGCCGCGACCGGATCGGTTCCCGGCGGCGCCGCGCAAGCACCGAGGCCCGAGGTCTTGACGAAGCCTTCGGCGCCGATCAGCCCGCCATCCTGCATCTCGGCCACCACATGCAGGGGGGTCGGCCCGTTCACCCGGAAGGTACCGTCGAAGCGCACATGGGGCTGCGGTTCGGCGAAGCGCAGCACCGCCGAGACCGGCATCGGATTCTCGTCGAGGATCAGCGTGACCGCGACGATGCCGCGTCCCGGCGGGGCGGTGACATCGGCGCCCAGCACGGTGCGGCCGTCATTCTCGCTGCGCCCGGGATGGGCCAGAACGACCAGATCCGGCGCCTCCAGCACCACCCGGTCGCCGAACAGGGTCGCGCGCAGATCGGGCCAGGCGCCATCCGCGGCCATTGCCGGAAGGGCCAGGACGCCGAGAAGCAGGGCCGCGATGGGGCGCATGGGTCAGTCTCCGCCGGGGGCGATGAAGCGGCCGAAGGCGCGCGGCCCGTCGCCGGTGGCGATCTCGCCGACCACTTCCATCGCTTGTGGATCGATCACGCTGAGCGTGTTCGAGAACCAGTTGGCCACATAGATCCGGCTGCCATCGCCGGACACGTCGATGCCTTCGGGATATTCCCCCACCGCGATCTCGCCCAGCGGCGCGAAGGTGGCGGGATCGAAGACCGTGACGGTGTCGTCGTACTGGTCGGTGACGAAGCCGCGGCCGGCGGCGAAGGCGATGTCATAGGGCCGCTCGCCGGTGGGGATGGTACCGATCACCCTGCCCGCCACGGGATCGACCACGCTGACCGCATTGCTGCCCACATCCGCGGAAAAGATCCGACCCGAAGGGTCGAAACTGATCCCGAACGGGTGGGTGCCGACCGTCACCCGCGCGTGCAGCGCCAGCGTGGCGGCGTCGAACACCGAGACCTGGTCGGCATCGCGGTCGGCGGTGGCGATCCAGCGCCCGTCGGGCGAGACCGCGATCCCGGCCGGGGCGCCGCCGGTGGCCAGTTCGCCCAGCACCGCAAGCGTGTCGGCGTCCAGCACCCAGACCCGGGCATTGTCCCAGTCGCTGACAAAGACCCGGCCCCGTGCCGCATCAACCGCGATGCCGATCGGATAGCCGGGCAACTGCGCTTCGACGGTAGCCCCCGCGCGGTCGATCGGCAGCCGGCGCAGGGTGGCGGTTTCCGGGCTGACGGTGAACACCGCCCCGCGCTCCGGATAGACCGCGACCCCGGCCGGGTTGCCCGGCACTCCGACCCGGCGGATCTCGGCGCCGCTGTCCAGGTCGATCACGCTGAGATCGCTCGATGACTGGTTGGTGACGAAGGCAAGATCGCCGGCTGCCAGCGGCGCCGTCGCCAGCGCCGCGAGAAGGGCTGCGGGCCAGGGCCCGGCGCGGCAGGGACGGCTATTTGCCAAACCGTTCCGCCAGGGCGCCAAGGCCGAGCTCGTAAAGCCCGGTCACCGCCTTCAGCGCCGCCTCGTCGCTCATGTTTTCCGGCGGGTTGTTGTTCGGGAAACCGCGGTAGAAGCCGGCCTTCCAGGTGATCTTGCTGCCGCCGTCGGGGTTTGCCGCCACCGAGATGGTCGAGGAATAGTTGCTGACCGGGAACACCGCCGGATCCACCTGGGTGATGACGTAGCTGTAGCTCATCTTCGCGGCGTCGTACTTGCGCAGGGTCTCGAACACCTCGGGCCCGCCTTCCTTGCCCAGGGTCAGCACCCGGGTCGCCGTGTCTGGCGTGTTGCCGTTCTCGCCCTTTGTGGCAAAAACCGCCGGCAGCCAGCTCATGTCCTGGAAGTTGCCGATCACCGCCCAGACCTCGGCGGGTGGGGCCTTTACGTCGACCGACATGTCGACCTTCTGGCGCGAGGGGCCGTGGGCCAGCGCCACAGCGGGCACCAGCATAAGCAGGATGGACAGCAGCAGCCGGATCGGTCGCATGGGTTCTTCCCTCAGGACTTGAAGTAGTGGTTTTTCAGGATGTAGCGGATGCCCCGCATCCAGCTGTCATCGGTGTTCGACCGGATGTCGACCGACTGGCCGCGCACCATCTCGCCGGTGGCCACGTCGCGCATCACGAGGTTCATGGACAGGATCAGGTTCGACACCTTCTGTACCTCGCCCACGAGGACGTAGTCGGCATCCAGCGCCTTGGCCATGCGCAACTCGCAGCCGTAGCAGTTCGCGGGGTTCACGGTGTTGTCGAGATCCTTCGCCACCGGCTCGGTGGAGACCAGAATGAAGCCTTCCGCGGCAAAGCGGTCGGCGACGGCGGCTTCCACCATCGGAATGCGCGCGGTCTCGTCGGCGCGGGGGCCGTTCATCTCGCCCTCGGCCGAGGTGTCGATATAGGTGATGCCGAAGAAGGCCACGGTCGCGCCGGGTTTCAGCGGACCGCCGAATTCCGCCAGCGCCGCGAGGGGCCAGAACAGCAGGGTCAGCATGGCGACCGCCTGTGCGGCCCTCGCGATTGTCCTCATGGACGGACCCTATCGCGTCGCCACTGGCGGGCAATGATCCGGAAGTCGGTGTTTCGGATGCCGGCGGCAGCGTTCAGACTGCGCCCGGACGCCGACAAGAACATAACGGGGAGGGCGGCTGTTGATCGGATCATGGAAGGCGGCCGTTCTGGTCGTCGCCCTAAGCCTGTCGGCTGCGCAGGCCCAGGACACGCTCGAAGTCCGGACAGCGGTTCTGCGGGTCGATGTGCCCGGTGGGTCCCTGCCGATCTCGCGCCTCGACCTGCCGCCCGCCGATCTGGGCTTCGCCGGCGCCGCCCTGGGGCTGGAGGACAACCGCACCACCGGCGCCTTCCTCAAGCAGGACTTCCAGCTGGAAACCCGCGCGGTCGCGCCCGACGGCGCGCTGGCGGCGCTGGAGGATCTGATCGCTGAGGGCTCCGACAAGATCGTCGTCATGGCGCCCCACGACACGCTGCTGTCTCTGGCCGATGCCGCGGGCGACCGCGCGCTGATCCTGAACGCGACCGCGCCGGACGACGACCTGCGCAGCGGCAGTTGCCGCGCCAACATGCTGCATGTCGGTCCCAGCCGGTCGATGAAGACCGACGCGCTGGTGCAGTACCTGGTGTGGAAGCAGTGGCCGAAGATCTTCCTGATCGAGGGCTCGAACCCCGCCGACCGCGAGCTGGCGGCGGACTACCGCCGCTCGGCCGACAAGTTCCGCGCCCGCATCGTCGAGGAACGCACCTTCGAGGACACCGGCGGCGCGCGCAGCACCGACACCGGCTTCGCCCAGGTCCAGCGGCAGATCCCGATCTTCACCCAGGACGCCCGCGAGCACGACGTGGTCGTCGCCGCGGACGAGACCGGCTACTTCGCCGCCTACCTGCCCTATCGCACCTGGACGCCGCGACCGGTGACCGGGTCGGCGGGGTTGCGCCCGGTGACCTGGCACCCCGCCCACGAGGCCTGGGGCGCGACCCAGTTCCAGAACCGCTTCGAGGCCCTGAACAACCGCCCGCTGCGCGAGGAGGACTATCAGGTCTGGCTGGCGCTTCGCGTGATCGGCGAGGCGGTGACGCGCACCAGGGATGCCGCGCCCGGTGCGATCCGCGACTATGCCCTGACCGCGGGGTTTTCGGTCGGCGGCTTCAAGGGCCAGAAGCTGACCTTCCGGGACTGGGACGGCCAGCTGCGCCAGCCGATCCTGCTCACCGACGGGCACCTGATGGTCTCTGCCTCGCCGCAGGACGGTTTCCTGCACCAGCGATCGCCGCTCGACACGCTCGGGCTGGACGAACCCGAATCCGACTGCACAGCCTTCAAGGGAAGATGACCATGCGCCCCAGCCTGCCCGCCCTTGCCGCCCTGGGCACCATCGCCGTCTGTGCCGCCGGCGGCGCCGAGGCCAACAAGGTCTTCGTCACCAACGAACGCGGCAACACTGTCACGGTGATAGACAGCGCCACATGGGAGGTGCTGGCCGAGTTTCCCGCCGGGAACCGTCCCCGCGGGATCACCATGTCGCCCGACGGCAAGGAGCTTTACGTCTGCGCCTCGGACGACAACCTTGTGCGGGTGTTCGATCCCGAGACCTATCAGGAAATCCACACCCTGCCCTCGGGTCCCGACCCGGAGCTCTTCGTGCTGCACCCGTCGGGGAACCCGCTCTACATCGCCAACGAGGATGACAACCTTGTCACCGTGGTCGACACGCAGACCCACAAGGTGCTGGCCGAGATCCCGGTGGGGGTGGAGCCCGAGGGCATGGCGGTCAGCCCGGACGGAAAGACCATCATCAATACCTCCGAAACCACAAACATGGCCCATTTCATCAATGGCGAGACCTTCGCCATCGACCACAACGTGCTGGTCGACCAGCGCCCGCGCTACGCGATCTTCAACCGCGCCGGCACCAAGCTTTACGTCAGCGCCGAGATCGGCGGCTCCGTCTCGGTGATCGACCTGACCGGGGCCGAGCCGGTCCTGACCGACACCATCCGCTTCCAGGTGCCGGGCGTGCAGCCGGAATGGCTCCAGCCCGTGGGCATGGAACTGACCAGCGACGACAAGAACCTGTTCGTGGCGCTTGGACCGGCAAACCGGGTGGCGCGGATCGACCCGGCGACGGACAAGGTGACCGACTACATGATCGTCGGCCAGCGGGTCTGGCAGCTCGACCTGACGCCCGACGAGAAGTACCTGATCACCACCAACGGCAACTCGAACGACGTCACCGTGATCGACGTGGCGAAGCGCGAGCCGCTGAAGTCGATCCAGGTCGGCGAGCAGCCCTGGGGCGTGGTGGTGGCGCCGGACTGAGCCGGGTCAGGGCAGGACGCGGTGGCTATCGGAACGGCACGCAGGAAACGCCGACTTTGCTCTGTATTGCCTGAAAGGCCCATTGGCCGAAAGCTTCCCGGCAATAGGGCCGAAGGCCCGACATCAGGGGAGGGTAGCGACATGGTTTCGATTCATCCGGCGATCGACAATGGGTTTCCGCCCGCGGCGCCGGGCTTTGCTGGTGGCACGCTGACATGCAAGTGCGCAACGAACCCGGTGGTGGTCCGGATCGGGGCGCAGACCGCCTTCAACCATGCCTGCGGCTGCACCAAGTGCTGGAAGCCCGAGGGCGCCACCTTCGCCCAGATCGCCGTGGTCGGCCGGGACAAGGTGCAGGTGGTCTCGGGCGCCGAGAAACTGATGGTCGTGGATCCCTCGGCGGTGATCCAGCGCCATGCCTGCAAGGATTGCGGCACCCATATGTACGGCCGGATCGAGAAGACCGACCACCCGTTCCACGGCCTCGACTTCGTCCATACCGAACTCAGCAGCGAGACCGGCTGGGCGCCGCCGCAATTCGCCGCCTTCGTGTCGTCGGTGATCGAAAGCGGCGTGCCGCCGTCGAAGATGCCGGAGATCCGCGCCCGGCTGCGCGAACTGGGGCTGCCGCCCTATGACGTGCTGTCGCCGGACCTGATGGACCTGATCGCGACCCACACCGCGAAGCAGGCCAAGGCCAAGGCCGCCGCGGCCGCGCCCGCCGCCGCGCCGAAACCGGCCGCGGCGCCGCAGCCCAAGCCCGCTCCCGTGCAGGCCAAGGCCCCGGCCCCGGCTGCGCAGGGCGGCGGCATCTTCGGCGCGATCAAGCGGCTGCTCGGCGTGAACTGACCTTCACGACGTCCGCATCCGACAACGATACAGGGAGACTGCAATGAAACTGCATCCGTCGATCGACAACGGCCTTCTGCCGGGCGATCCGAACTTCGCGGGCGGCACACTCAAGTGCAAGTGCGCGTCCAACCCGGTGGTCGTGCGCATCGACAGCCAGACCGCCCACAACCACGCCTGCGGCTGCACCAAGTGCTGGAAGCCCGCCGGGGCGGCGTTCTCGATCGTGGCCGTCGTCCCGACCACCGCCGTGAAGGTCGTCGCGAATGCGGACAAGCTCGCGGTGGTCGATCCGTCGGCGTTGATCCAGCGGCACGCATGCACGGCGTGCGGCGTGCACATGTACGGCCCGGTGGAGAAGACCCACGCCTTCCAGGGGCTGTCGTTCATCCACCCCGAGCTGTTCGTCGAGGTGGGCGCACCGGCCCCGGGCTTCGCCGCGTTCGTCTCCTCGGTGATCGAGGGCGGCGTGGATCCTTCGGAGATGGCTGCGATCCGCGCCCGGCTCGGCGAGATCGGCCTGCCGTACTACGACTGCCTGAACCCGCCGCTCATGGACGCGCTCGCGACGTTCGCCGCGAAGAGCAAGGGAGCGCGCGCGTGAAGACCCGTGCGGCCATCGCGTTCGAGGTCGGCAAGCCGCTGGTCATCGAGGAGGTCGACCTCGAGGGGCCGAAGGCCGGCGAGGTCCTCGTCGAGCTCAAGGCCACCGGGGTGTGCCACACCGACGAATTCACGCGCTCCGGGGCTGACCCCGAGGGCCTGTTCCCGGTGATCTTCGGCCACGAGGGCGCCGGCATCGTCCGCGAGGTCGGTCCGGGCGTGACGTCGCTCGCCCCGGGTGACCACGTCATCCCGCTCTACACGCCGGAGTGCCGCGGCTGCAAGTCGTGCCTCTCGCGCAAGACGAACCTGTGCACCGCGATCCGCGCGACCCAGGGCAAGGGCGTGATGCCCGACGGAACGAGCCGGTTCTCGTACCGCGGGCAGAAGATCCACCACTACATGGGCTGCTCCACGTTCGCGAACCACACCGTGCTTCCCGAGATCGCGCTCGCGAAGGTCCGCAAGGACGCCGCGTTCTCCTCGATCTGCTACCTCGGCTGCGGCGTCACGACCGGCGTCGGTGCCGTGCTCTGGACGGCGAAGGTCGAGGCCGGGGCGAACGTGGTGGTGTTCGGCCTCGGCGGCATCGGCCTCAACGTGATCCAGGGCGCGCGCATGGTCGGCGCCGACAAGATCATCGGCGTCGATATCAACCCGGCGCGCGAGGCGATCGGTCGCCAGTTCGGCATGACCCACTTCGTGAACCCGAACGAGGTCTCGGGCGATCTGGTCGCCCACCTCGTCGAGCTCACCGGCGGCGGCGCCGACTACTCGTTCGAGTGCGTCGGCAGCACCAAGCTGATGCGCCAGGCGCTCGAGTGCTGCCA